>JAQBCT010000150.1:0-3789 GCA_032124855.1 Gammaproteobacteria bacterium | reverse complement strand
GAGGGGCTTCAGCCTGTGGGAGGGGCTTCAGCCTGTGGGAGGGGCTTCAGCCCCGATCTTTGTTGAGGAGCCTGCCAAAAGGATCGGGGCTGAAGCCCCTCCCACCGAGTGAAGCGCCTTATCTGGACGCCCGCCCAGTCTGGGAGTCAGCGCCCCTTGAACGTTGGTTCGCGCTTCGCGACAAACGCCTTGGTCGCTTCCCGATGATCCTCGGTCTGCCCGCAATGCACGTGGTGCGTTGCTTCCAGATCGAGACAATCGTCCACGTCGCCATTCATGGCGCGATTCAGATTCTCTTTGATGTAGCGGTACGCGACCGTGGGTCCCGTGGCCAGGCGCAGCGCAATCTCTCGCGTCTTCGCCGCCAGCTGCTCGGGTTCGCATACCCAGTTGGTGAGCCCAAGGCGCAGCGCATCCTCCGCACTCACGCGATCCGACAGCAGATACAGCTCGCGCGCCTTCGCCGCACCCACCAGCTGGGTCATGAAGTAGGTGCCGCCGTAGTCGCCCGAGAAACCCACCCGCGCGAATGCCGTGGTGAGGATGGCATTGCTCGCCATGATGCGCAGATCGCACGCGAGTGCGAGAGACAGCCCCGCACCGGCCGCCGCGCCCGGCAACGCCGCGATCGTCGGCTTGGCCATCTTGAACAACTTGCCGGCGGTCGCGCGCTGGTTCACGCGCTGCCGCGCAATCGCAGCGTCGATGGTATTCGTGCCCACGGTGCCGTCGCCGCTTGCAGCCATACCCTTCACGTCGCCGCCCGCGCAGAATCCCTTGCCCGCACCCGTGAGCACGATGCATTTGACGGCGCCGTCGAGTTCCGCACTCGCCAGCTGAGTCGCGAGCGCCGCAGTCATGGCCCCCGACATCGCGTTGCGCGCTTCAGGCCGATTCAGTGTGAGCGTCAATATGCCGTCATCGAGACTCGCGAGCAGATCCTGGGTGCCTGTTTCGAGGGGTTTAGCTGTCATTTCAATGTGCTCCTTGATGTTCAATACGAGTTAGCGTTGCAGACGTTTCACGGCTTCTTCGGCCAGCGTCAGTGAGCGCTCGATACCCTCGCGCAGTGCGACGAGATCGATGCCCTCGGTGCTCTTCTTGCCCTCGAGATAGCGCGCGTACACGCCGTGCACGATGGCGGCCGACTTCCACCGATTGAAGCCAACGTAGTAGTCGAGGTGCGACAGATCCCGGCCGGTACGCGTCGCGTAACGCGCGGCGAGGCTCGTGCGCGATGGAAATCCAGGCGGCGACGTGGCGGCTTCCGGTCGCGGTGGCAGCGCATCCGTAGGATCGGGCCATTGATTGAGCGCATAGGCGAGATCTGCCAGCGGATCGCCGAGCGTTGAGATCTCCCAGTCGACAACCGCCGCAATGGTGCAATCCGCACCCACGAGACAGTTGTGTACACCATAGTCACCGTGAACGATCCGCGCGGGACCCTGCTCTGGCAGGTGATCGAGAAAGTACTGCTGCAATTCATGCGCGCGCGGGTCGTCGTATTGCGCGCCTTCGATGGATGCCATCCACGAGCGGTACCAGGTTTTCAGCTGCCGGCCAATGTAGCTATCCGTTTTGCCGAGATCGCCCAGACCGACTGCGGCAGGATCGATGCTGTGCAGATCCGCCAGCACGTCGATGAAGGAATGGGCGAGCTTCGTGCGATGTTGCTGCGGCACCCAGCGCGCGGTGTCGTCGGAGTTGTACAGCGGGTGACCGTCGATGTGCCCCATCACGTAGAACAACGCACCCGTCACGCTCTTGTCGTCGCAGAAACCGTAGGCACCCGGCACTGGCACGGCGGTGGGCCCCAAGGCCGAGATCAGGGACCACTCACGCGCCATGTCATGAGCTTTGGGTAACAGTTCGCCAAGGGGCGGGCGGCGAATGACCGCTTTGCGCCCGTCGCCATCCTCGATCAGAAACGTCAGATTGGAGTGGCCACCTTCGAGGCGGGTCCACTTCAAGGGTGGCTTGATCGCAGTGACGTGATCGGCGATCCACCGCTCCACCGCGGGTGTGTCGTAACCCGGTAACGATTGCTCACTCATGCCTGGCACCCCCGACTCACATCACCACCGAACCACCGTCGCAGGTGATCACCTCGCCCACTGTGAACGCCCCGGCGCGCGAACTCAAAAAGATCGCGATGCCCGCAATATCCTGCGGTGTGCCGACCCGGCCGCGCGGATTGCCGCGACCAACCGCCTTCCAGTCCACCGCATCGACATCGCCACGTCCGCCGACGCCAGTGCTCAACATATACGTGGGGAACGGGCCAGGTGCGATGGCATTGACGATGATGTGCTGCTTCACGAGATGGGCCGCCAGCACGCGCGTCAAATGGTGCACCGCAGCCTTAGACGGACCGTATGAGAAGTTTTCAAAGATCGGCGTCTTGATGCCGTCGATGGATCCGATGTTGATCACCCGCGCCGGATCCTCTGCACTGCCCGCCTTGCGCAGCAGGGGCAGCAGCTTCTGCGTCAGGAAGAACACGCCTTTGACATTGGTGTCCATCACCTTGTCCCAGCCGACCTCGGGGAATGTGTCGATGGATTCGCCCCACGACACGCCGGCATTGTTCACCAGAATGTCCAGCTGCGGTTCCCGACGGGCAAGCTCGGCCGCAACCGCTTCGATGCCGGCCTGCTCCGCCAGATTGCCGGGAATCGATATACATTCACCGCCGAACTCTTCGCTCAGGCGCGCTGCCGTGGCGTCACAGGCGGCTGCTTTGCGCGCGGTGATATAGACCTTGGCACCCGCTGCGAGAAATCCGGCCGCGATCATCTCGCCGATGCCGCGGGACCCCCCTGTTACCAGCGCCACCTTGCCCCGGATCGAAAACAGATTGTCGAACACCACATTCAATGTCATTGGTTCACGGTCCAGTTTGGTTTGCGTTTCTCACGGAATGCAGCCATGCCTTCGGCGCCTTCCTCGGAACGGAACAGGCGCACGCTCCAGTCACCTGTCAGCTTGAAGCCATCGGCAGCCGAGAGACCGGGTACGCGCCGCACCAGCTGCTTCGCCTCAGCCACCGCGTTGGGGCCGCCCAGCGCAATTGCATCCACTTCCTCCTGCACGGCGGCAACGAGTTGCGCAGCCGGCACGGCCCGATGTGCCAGGCCGTAGCGCACGGCATCCTCACCATTGAAGCGCGCACCGGTGACGAACAATCGCATGCCGTGGTGCACGCCGAGTTTCGGCAGACACACGACCGAAATCACCGCGGGAATGACGCCGATGCGGACTTCCGAAAAACTGAACTGCGCGTCGGCTGCCGTGATCACGATATCCGCCGCACCCACCAGCCCAAGCCCGCCGGCAAATGCAGCACCATTCACCGCCGCAATGACGGGTTTCGGGCTCTCCAGAATGCGTGACATCACGTCGGTGTAGGGCACCGAACGCCCCCCTTCGATGACTTGCCCGGGCGGGCTCTTCAGATCCGCACCGGCACAGAACGCAGGCCCTGTGCCCGTGATGACAATGCTGCGCGCACGCGGTTCCGCCTGCGCCGCCGCGAGATGGTCGTACAGCTCGGTCACCAGGCCCGCCGACAGCGCATTGCGATTCTGCGGTCGATTCAACGTGATCCAGGCGGCGCCCGAACGGATCTCGAATAGCGTGTGCTCGTTCATGGGTTGGCTCCGACGCTGAAGAAATTCAGGCCGCCGCGGCGGCGGTGCGTTCATCCGACTCGATGCGGCCATCCTTCAGATGTACCTGCCGCGCTGCATAGGACATCACCAAGGCATCGTGGGTGGCCGTGACAATGGT
>JAQBCT010000149.1:0-4891 GCA_032124855.1 Gammaproteobacteria bacterium | reverse complement strand
CGACCGTGATTCGGAAGGAGTGTATTTGTATGAGCTTTGTCAGCCCGTGACCCGATCAACAGAATTGAGCAGTTTTACTCTGGGTACGGCGTTTTGTGACGTAGGCAGTCACCACGATCGCTGAGATCAGCGATCGGTGATCGGTGATCGGACGGTCAGTGCGGGATGAGCTTGGAAACTTCGTTCGAGCGCGCGCTGTCGACACCTTTGGCGTCGTAAGCGGCCATCGCGAAGTAGTAGGTACCGGGACCGGGCAGATCGATCACCCGTTCCCGTGCGGTAGTGTTCTTGATCGTGATCTTATGCTCGCGCTTGTGTGCGCTGGTACCCCAGAAGACGTGAAACCCAGCGACGCTCGCCGACGGCTTGTTCCAGCGCAGTGTGGCACGCCGGAGCACGACGCTGGTCATTGCAACACCTGTTTTACCCGCCTTGGTGCAGGTGAGCTTGAACGAACTGTCCTTGGTAATGCCAGATACCACCTGGGATCCGGCCGGACTCTTCCGGCCGCTCCAGTCACCCGATGCATCGCAGTGGTCGGCGCCTGCAGAGGCCCATTCGAGGCGACTGGAGCCCTTCACTGCCACCGAGCCGGGAACGCTCTTCAGGCTGACGTTTGCAGCGTTCTGCCCATTCCCCACGCGAACTGTCAGCCGCGCCACGGCGCCGCCACCCGCAACCCCAACGCCGCGACAGTCGAGCGTGAATGTGGTATCCCGCGTGACCGCCGGGGTTTTGAAACTGCCGCTGGTCGCCTTGCTGCCTGACCAGCCACCCGACGCCGTGCAGGACGTGGCGTTGTGCGCCGTCCAGGATAGTGTCGCCCGACCGCCGGAACTCACCTGCGTCGGGTTCGCCGAGAACTGGATCAACGCGCTCGCATTCGGCGCGCTCCGAATCGAATCGCCCGACCCACCACTGCCGCCGCCTCCGCAACCAGCGAGAAGCGAAGCAGCGAAAATCAAAGCTAAAGATATCCTTCGCTTCAGCAAAAGCGGCTTCCCCCAACGGTCGTTCTTGTACGCAACGCAGACTAGCGGTCCACCGATTTCGGCGGCGTGACGCACTTCACAGACTTACATTTGTAACCTTGACTGTAACGTTGACGCGTCGAATGCGGATGGCGGCGAAAGCGACGTGACATGGCGCGAGGCGCGCAACTTACATTTCCTTACACCCCATCACAAGAGACATTCGCGCGACTCAATGAATCCGTTAGGATAGGGATCTGACTAACACCTAGCGTGTCAATAAGTTAGGCCGAAATGCTCGATTCGACACGACGTGCTGAGCGGCTAGCGGACATACTGACGTTGGCCATCGTCGCCCTTTCGAACCATCTCGAACCCGACCCACTTCGCATGCCGGCTGTTGTACGGGAACTGCCGACCGAACAGGGTGAGCCACCCGCAAAACCCCATCGCGAGCGAACGCTCTCTGGGATGGCGGTAGCTGTGCAGCAGCGATGGATAGTTGTGTGTCTCGATGTAGCTGATCGAGCGTTCCTCATGCGGTGGTTTCAGGTCCCGGCGACGCACAAACCCTCGCATCCGCGCGAGCTGGTGGCGACGATGATCGGCATGGGTCCATGACTTATAGCCGTAGCGAAATCCCTCGGGCACCAGCACATCCAACTGTTTCGTGGCGCGCGCCCGCGCCCGCGTGCTGAACGAATAGCCCACAAGGTCACCGTTATAGAAATTCGCGGTGCAGGTGTCGCCGCGTGCAAAGGCGGCTTCCAGAAACTCCCGGTCGAGATCCTGTACCACATCGACAAAGGGCAGCAGCTTGGCCAGGCCAACGACGCGCGTCTCGTATCCCACCGGGACGTCGGGCATCTCCTCGCCCAGGATCCCGCGCATGTCGGAGCCAACCCTCACGTAGTGGAGGCGAATTCCCAACTTGGCTAAGCGATTCATCAGATACCAGTACAACGAACGTCGCAGCCCCCACTCGTCGCAGCGGTTCCGAATTGACGCTAGCCACGCGCTGAAACTGACCATCCAGATGTTCCTCTACTATCCATCGATCGAGGTGCGCGGGGCGATTATGGCGGCATGCGGATTGAGCGGGCATGTCATATTCGACATTTACGCGATCGACACGAGTAGCCAGACTTGCCGACATGACTCATCGAGACGTCACCGCTATCAATCCGTTGGCCGCAAAACGGCAGCATTTCAACGAGCGCAGGCGCAATTGGGGGCTGCGGCGCGCGCTGTTCTGGGAAGTGATGCGTGCAGCCCGCATTCTGTTCGGATTGCGTCTGCATTACGTCACCGTGGGCGCCGACGTCGTTCGCCCGAAACAGCACGTCAGGCCAGACATCGCCCCGCAATACGATACCCGCGTGGTGGGGTTCGAAGATCTGCTTCCCTATGTGAACGACGTGCCTGATCTCTCAGAAGCCTTTCTGCGCAGTGCATTTGAGCGGGACGACGAGTGCGCCGCCAATTTCATCAACGGCGAGCTGGTGGGTTTCGGATTCATCTGCCGCACGCGCGCACGGGCCTCGGAGCAGATCGACGTACTCATCCCGGAAGGATTCAGATACAGCTACAAGGATTGGACGCATCCCGATCACCGCCGCAAGAATCTCAGTCGCATGCGCGGCCACGTACGCTTCACACAAATGCCGCGCCCGTTCAAGGAACGCTCGATCACGTACGTTGAAATCAACAATTACGCGTCGCTGCTGCACGGCTATCGGCATCCTCGTGAGCGCAGCCTGCGGATGGGCGTGGGTGGTTGGATCTCGATATTCGGCTACCACGTTCCAATCAATTCGCGTCGCATGAAGTGGGTGGGTTTCGAGTTCATGCGTCGCGACGACGACGGCCGGCGCCAATACCACTAAACATGGGGGTCGGAGTAAGGGGCCGGCGTAAATCGGCCGCAATGCTACGATAGCCACCTCCGCCCACCAGCGAATCCCGCCCCAGTCCATGAGCAACTCCATCGTCACCGCCTGCGTCCTGATCATCGGCAACGAAATTCTTTCGGGCCGCACCCAGGACACCAATCTGCGTCATATCGCAGTGCATCTGAACGAATGGGGGATTCGCGTGCGCGAGGCGCGCGTCATACCGGATGTCGAGCAAACGATCATCGACACGGTGCGAAGTGCGCGCGTGGGGTTCGATTATGTGTTCACCACCGGCGGCATCGGGCCGACGCACGACGACATCACGGCGGCGTGCATCGCCAAAGCCTTCGACGCGCCGCTGGTAATTCATCCCGAGATCGCGCGCCTCATCCAGAGCCGGCCGGTACCGGACGATGTGATGGCAGCGCGCATGTTGATGGCACGCGTGCCGCAAGGCGCCGTCCTGATTGACAATCCCACCGGCGGCCCGCCGGGCTTCAGCATCGAAAATGTCTTTGTGATGGCGGGCATTCCCAGCGTGATGCAAGGCATGCTGTCCACGCTGCAGGGCAAATTGCGCGGCGGCGCACCCGTGCGCTCGCGCTCGGTGACGGTGTATCTGGGTGAAAGCCAGATCGCCACGCCGCTGGGTGAGATTCAGAACGGTTTTGCCGACATTGATCTGGGTAGCTATCCGTTCGCGCGCGACGGACGCTACGGCACGACGCTGGTGATGCGCGGCACCGAGGCTGCGGCGCTCGATGCAATGCTGGACGCAGTGAAAGCGATGATCATCGCGGCGGGTGGCGAACCGCTGGACATCACATCCGCATGAAGACACGCCCTTTGGCGACGCTGCTGCTGTTGCTGCTCGCGCCGCTTGCGCGCGCCGATGCCTTCGATGCACGGCTCGCGGTGTATGCGAACCTCGCACCGCACAAGGCCGTTGCCGTTGCCGTGGATGATCCGCGCGTGGTCGGCATTGCCGCGGATGAGAGCAGTGACACGGCGGCCAGTCGCACAGCGTTGCAGCGTTGCCACGAAGCGCAAGGCGCCGCGCAATCAGCGTGCGAAGTCGTCCGCCTCAACGACACGTCGATCACCACGGCCGCCGCGATTCGTGCACGTGTGCCGGTTGCGGCTCACCCACTGTTTCTGTGGCGCTTTGAGGCGGGTGCTGCGCGCGTCTAT
Organism: Gammaproteobacteria bacterium; assembly: GCA_032124855.1. Classification (GTDB taxonomy): domain Bacteria; phylum Pseudomonadota; class Gammaproteobacteria; order Pseudomonadales; family Azotimanducaceae; genus DATJGR01. The sequence goes on along the minus strand of JAQBCT010000149.1, from coordinate 834 downwards.
CTGGCGGGCTCGATCCACGTCATGAAACCATCGCTGTATCCGTTGCCCCCCCAGTACGACGCCGCGTTTGCCCGCGCTGATCGCCTGGCGGTGGAGGTGAACACGGCCGCACTCGAGCCGGCCGCCATCCAGGCCTCGATGCGCACCTACGCACTGCTGCCTGCCGGGCAATCCCTCGGATCGTTGCTGCGGCCGGGCACGCTGGCAGCCGCAGACGCGCATCTCGCCGGGCAATCGATGACGCTGGTTGATGTGGGCGCGTTCAAGCCGGCGATAGTGGCTACCCAGTTGGCGGTGCAGCGGATGGCGGCATTCGGCTATCTGTCCGAGTTCGGTGTCGAGCAGTACTTCATTGGCGCGGCCGGTGCGCGGCCCATCCTCGAACTGGAAACACTCGACGAGCAACTCGCGGTGCTGACCAACGCCGAATTGGCCGTGCAGGACGAGATGCTGCTCGAGACACTGCAGCAGATGGAACTCATCGAGCCAATGATCGCCTCGATGGTGACGGCGTGGCTCGCGGGGGACGATGCCGAGTTGCGCCGCCTGTTCGACGAACAGTCGGGCACCTCGGCGCAGATCCAGGCCTTCATGCGGCGCCTGCTCGAAGAGCGCAATGTCGGCATGGCCGATAAGATTGCCACGTATCTCACCGAACCCGGCACCACCTTCGTTCTGGTGGGTGCTGCGCACCTCACCGGCGATGAAGGCATCGTCGCCCTGCTCGCCGCGCGCGGCATCCGCGGCCTACGCATTCAATCCAACGACACGCTATGAGGAACACACAATGAATCTGAAGGGACAACGCGCCATCGTACTGGGCGGCACGTCGGG
>JAQBCT010000148.1:0-11554 GCA_032124855.1 Gammaproteobacteria bacterium | reverse complement strand
CAAGATTGCCCCCTCCAAGTCAAGTAGGAAATACAAGACAAGGATCTACAACTTCTTACGAATTTCTCGAATCACACACTAGAGTGACTCGTGAACCAAATGCGCAAGAACACATGAGCCAGCAAGCTGAACGTTGCATGACCGTAGATCAAACCAAGTCATGGCTCGAAGGCTATCGTGCAGCACTGACTTTCGAGAAGGAGACGATCAACTTCGCCGATTCGGACCAATGGCATTGGGAAGGAGGCAAAGCACGACTCTCACATCGTAGTGGAAAGTTCTATTCCATCGTCGGGTTTAGCAAGGAAACCGAGAGCCGTCCCATGATCGACCAGCCCGAAGTGGGCACACAGGGGTTCATCGTTTGTGAGTTTGATGGAGAACTGCAAATCCTCGCGCAGGCTCGAACCGAACCGGGGAATCTTCATGTCGTCGAGCTTGGACCAACTATTCAGGCGACGTGGAGCAACTATTCGCGTGCACACGCCGGTCGAAAAACTCACTTTCTGAGCCTCTTCCACGAGGGTAACAGCGAAGGCGTGACGGTCCTCGCCGACGTTGTCTTGGCGGAGCTAGGCTCATTCTTCTTTCGAAAGTACAACCGCAACATCATAGTCAGTGTGGCTTCTCCCGAAGGATATGCGTCAGAACGGTTTCGGTGGGTGCCTCTATCGACAATGATCGAGCTCTTCCAGCACGATCATGTGATCAACAATGATGCCCGCCTCGTCTTCGGCTTGCTCATCAAAACCGTGGTCCACTCTCGACTGGACATCGCGTCGGATCAACGTGACAAGTTGGTCAACGCACTGATCGAGAGACAAGGCCAGTGGCAAGACGATGTAAAACGAACACCGCTCGATCAGCTCGAGCAGTGGCACATCGGCGACAGCGAGATCGCACCGATCGGTGATGGAGGCTACAAGCTGATCCAGCTCCGTGTGCGTGCTTCCGATCGGGAAGTCATGCAATGGGACCAGCCTCTGATCCAGACGTTGGGCACCGGCTTGGTACTGCTGATGATCAAGCGCGCCGACAACACCTGTAGAGTCTACCTTGAGTTCAAGTGTGAACTGGGCAACGAGAAGGGCGTGCTACTCGGACCAAGTCTCAGCTTGGAGCATGGAATACATCTTGAGCGACACGTCGAGGTGCACTCCGTGTGTACCGATCAATCAGCAATCTGCTTGACGTCGCACAGCTGTTCCGAGGAGGGCGGGCGATTCTATCTTTGCATCAACGAGTATCGAATCATGGACGTATCGAACGTTGATACCACTGCCATGAACGAGTCACTTCGCGAGTCGCACACCTGGGTTGACCTCGACGTAGCCATCGACCTCTATGATGCCCCGCATGTGCTCTCTGATGACTGCCGCGGCGCACTATCGGTACTGTTTGCCAACATCGACATTCTGGGCAAGCGTTGAGTCGTTGAGGTGACGCTACACCACGACCGACCGCGTATCTCCTTCTACGATACGTGCACTGACGCAGCGAATTTGAAGTCGCTGAGCTTCTACCTGAATGGTTTCATGGAGAATCAGGATCGGCTGGGCTATTCGTTCGAGATCAAGCATTCGATGCCCAACGTTCTCGGCCTCAGTAGGGCGCAAAGTGAATCCTTTGCCGTTGGTTTCTTCCAGTACGCGTTGAACGACCAAGAGGTGTACTTTTGCATTGATCGGCACGACTCAAACTATTCGGTCTTTGCGCCCGATCTGACGATGTTGTCGGGCGTCGATATCGTTTTCAAGGCGAACTACAACGCAGATCACATTCGCTCGATGATCCCGGACGAGTCAATTCGCGACAAGTTTGTGCCTGTCTCCCACAGTTTCCCCGTCGCTCTGACTCAGGCAGGTCGTTATGCATTCAACACGCTACCTGCTCGGAGCGGTTGGTCGACAGGTAAGGCACGAAATCGGCTTAGGTATTTGGTTCTGCCGAAGGAACCCGACATCGATGAATTCTGCAAGCAGCGTCATCTCCCACGCGATTTAGATGTCTTTTTCGTCATGGCTTACTACGCGCAAGATCATCACTCGGAAGCATCGAGGATTCGCGGCGAAATCATGCTCGGTCTGAAATCCCTTCGGGGCAGAAACATCGAAACCGGGTTGGTCACGGATGGTGCACTGCCGGCACGGTGGGAAGGCCTCCGCTTTCCCAGGCTCGCTGCATCGGATTACTTTTCGAGACTCAGACGATCAAAAGTGGCGATCTATGTCAGAGGCCCTCATGATGGCATTTCCACCAAATTCGCCCAATATTTGGCATTAGGACGGCCTGTCGTCGGGCAACTGTTGGCGAACTGCCGTGAAGAGCTCATGTCCAATCCGTACTTTGACCAGCAGTTCATCCACGAGACCCCGGAGGCGGTTGTCGCAGGTGTTGATGCCTTGTTGAGTGATGCGGACAAAATGGAAGCATGGGGAGAGAGCAACGCCAACGTGTTTGATCGTTCGTTGACGCCGCGAGCCGCCGTTGACCGGATGCTCAGCGAGATCAGCGCGCGACTGGACGCACGATCGGGCTTTCGTGGCAAAGCGTGTCAATCGGCGTAGATCGTATTCTGTTCTCCGCATCATTGGGCTGCTCCGGCTCGAGACTTTGAGCGCATCGATGTCGCAAAACGATCCGCGTCACCTTAACAATCCGAGGCGTATCTTGAGATGAGGATTGTCGTGACGGGTGGGTGCGGGTTCATCGGCTCGGCGCTCATCAGGTTCCTGCTTCGCGAAACCGATGCCGAAGTCGTCAACGTGGATAAACTGACATACGCTGCAAACCCAGCCTCGCTGCTGCAGGCCGTCAACAATCCGCGCTACCACTTCGTGAAGGCCGACATTGCCGATGCGGCAGCGTTGTGCCGCGTGTTTCAGGAGCACGCTCCGGATCGGGTGGTTCATCTTGCTGCCGAATCACACGTCGACCGTTCGATCGACGCACCGGAGACTTTTCTGCAGACCAACATCGTTGGGACGTTCCGTCTGCTGGAGACGTCGCTCGGGTACTACCGTGCATTGCCGCGTGAACGAAAGTCGGAGTTCAGGTTTCTGCACGTGTCGACTGACGAGGTGTATGGCGATCTCGGTGCGGATCTCCCGCCATTCACCGAGCGCGCAGCATACGCGCCGAGTTCCCCGTACGCCGCGACCAAGGCCGCGGCTGATCATTTGGTGAACGCTTGGCAGCGTACCTTCGGACTTCCCACGCTAATGACGAACTGCTCCAACAACTACGGCCCCTATCAGTTTCCCGAGAAGCTCATCCCCCATATGATCCTGACGGCGCTTGCCGGTCAGCCCCTTCCGGTCTACGGCGACGGTAACCAGGTGCGTGATTGGCTCCATGTGGACGATCACGCGCGCGCGCTTTGGACGGTGCTGACCAAGGGAACGATCGGTGAAACATACAACGTCGGGGGTAACCACCAAGTACGCAACATTGAGGTTGTCAGGTCGATCTGTCGAGCGCTGCAGGACCTGGTGGTTCAGCCCGGGCACGACTTGCACTACGAAAACTTGATCACTTTCGTTGAGGATCGACCTGGACACGATGCGCGATATGCCATCGACTCGCGCAAGATCGAGACAGAGCTTGGTTGGTCTTGCGCGGAGGAATTCGAGGCCGGATTGCGTAAAACGGTAGCTTGGTATGCGCAAAACGAAAGCTGGTGGCGGCCGGTGCTTGATCGGACGTATCGCCTGGAGCGACTTGGGGCGAAAGAAGTCTGACCGTGAGGAATCCGCTCAACAGGAAAGGCATCATCATGGCGGGTGGCTCGGGCACCCGATTGCATCCGTCCACCTTGGGGGTGTGCAAACATCTGTTGCCCGTGTACGACAAGCCGATGGTCTATTACCCGCTGACCACCCTGATGCTCGCGGAGATCAACGAAGTGCTGGTCATCTCCACGCCGCAGGACACGCCGCGCTTCCAGCAAATTCTTGGTGACGGCGCCCAATGGGGGATGGCGATCGAATACGCCGTTCAGGCGAATCCGGACGGATTAGCGCAAGCGTTTCTGATCGGCGAGTCGTTCATCGATGGCAAGCCCAGTGCGCTCGTGCTGGGGGACAATCTTTTTTTCGGCAACGGGTTCAGCGAGATGATGCGAGTCGCAAGCGCCAAGAGGGAGGGTGCGACGATCTTCGCCTACCAGGTGAGTCATCCGCAGGAGTTTGGGGTCGTCTCTTTTGACAAGGCAGGCACGGTAACAGACATCGAAGAGAAGCCCGCGCACCCCAAAAGCAGGCTCGCGGTGACTGGGCTCTACTTCTACGACGGTGGGGTTGTGGATATCGCCCGGTCAGTCGCCCCCTCGGCGCGCGGCGAACTTGAGATCACAGACGTAAACAAGGCCTATCTGAAACGCGGGAAGCTTGATGTCCAGATGATGAGGCGCGGCATGGCCTGGCTCGATACCGGTACCCATGATTCGCTCTTGGAAGCAGGACACTTCATCCAGACACTCGAGAAACGGCAGGGACTGAAGCTAGGATGCCCGGAGGAGGTGGCCTGGCGACTCGGCTGGATTGACGACATGCAACTTGAACAACTCGCGATCCCGCTGGCGAAGAGTGGGTATGGCGTGTACCTCAAGGAGGTTCTAAGCGGCGGTCGCGGAACGGGCTAGCGGCCGGTAGCCCCGCGCTTACACGACGGATGATCTTGGACCCCGCGAGCCGCCATCTCTACCCGCTGACCACAAGTGGCAGCGTCGATAGCCCGCCAAGTCCTTGCTTGTAACGTCCTCGAATCGCCCGTCGATTTGTTCGCGCTACATGAAGCGACGAGAATTGGTGACTTCTATGTCAACACCGCGCTCGTTGCCGACTGCTGTCTCGGCGTACCACTAATCGCGTCGCATGCGGTCCCGCTGGAAGCCATGTTCGACGCGCGTTCCGTCACCCACCCGGCGAAGGCACCGGCGTTCCTGATGTCCAAGCACGCGGCCTCAGAAATGTCAGGAACCTGTTGGACACTACCTCCCTGCGAACATCGTCGCGAGCGGAAATGCGCTGACCAGGACCAGCGTTGTGAGCGCAACCACGATCACCACGATCGCATACAAGGTCAACGATTCGCTTCGCGCCAGCCCCTGCAACATGGCTTCGGTTTCCTGCTCATTGCGTGCCGCGGTCGTCGATGTCAATCGATAGCGCGTCAGATCATCGCGTTTGGGCAGTTTCACGAAGAGCTCGGGCGTCGCATCCAGCCGTTCAATCACGCCGGCGATGCTCATGCCGGTGTGGCGTGCGATCTGCCCCGGATGCAGCCCCACGCCCGGGTTGTCTCGAAAGCAGGTAACGATGGCGGCAAGGGTCGCCAGTCGGCCGCGAAACCGGAACCGGTACCCGGGCATTCCCAATAAATTGGCCATGGTCATTTCTCCGCGATCACGATGCTGCGCACGGGCGCCGGCAGGCCCTCGATGGTGAGCAGTTTATCAGCGGGATCGAGCGCGTCAGCCAGGGACTGCAGCGGCATCCAGGCCGTGCTGCGTTGTTCATCGGTGGTGGTGGGTGTGCTATCCACGCAGCGCACGCTGCGAAAGCCTGTTGCCTCGAGCCAGCGCACCAGCGTGCTGCACGATGGAATCTGCCAGACGTTGCGCATGCGTGCATAGCGTTGCGGTGGCACGAGTACGTCGATCGACTCATCCAGCGCAACCAGCGATTCGAGCACCAGCTCGCCGCCGGCACGCAGATGAGCGTGCAGGGCGGCGAGGTGTTGTAAGGGGTCCCTGCGGTGATACAGCACGCCCATGGACATGACCGTGTCGAATTCGCCCTGACCCGCCGGGAGATCTTCGAGCCGCGCTGGCAATACAGCATTGCGCAGCGGCGGGCGTGCTGCGGCAACATAGTGCAGCACGGCATGATGTTGGTTGACGAACAGTACGGTTGGGTCGACCCCGATCACGGACCGCGCCCCTGCCTCCAGCAGGCGCCAGCCGAAGTAGCCATTGCCGCAGCCGACGTCCAGCACCAGACGATCTGTCAGGGGGGCGACGTGCGGAGCGAGGCGACACCATTTCCAGTCGCTGCGCCATTCCGCGTCGATGGTAACTCCGTACAGCTCGAATGGGCCCTTACGCCACGGAACCAGCGCCATCAGGGCGCGGTGCAACGCCGCATGTTGTGCAGCTGAAATCTCGATTCCCCGGCCCACCCCGACGGTCGGACCCAGTTCGACAGGCCCTGCCGGCAGCAGCGGCAGGCCGGCCAGGATCGCGTGCCAGCGCGCGGCGTCGCCATGCCGCGTCAGGTTGCGCTCCAGCAGTGCCGTTAGCGAACGCCAGCGCCGCAATTCCGAGAACGCGCTCGCCCACGTCTGGCGCCATGCGGGCTCATTCGTCACGGCAGCGCCACGAATGACGCCCAGTTCAGGCAACGGAACCAGGTGTGGACACGGCTGAAGCCAGCCTCTTTCAGGCGCGCGACGTGGGTCGCGACCGTGTCCGGAATCAGCACGTTGTCCAGTGCGGAGCGTTTCTGCGCCACTTCGAGATGGCTGTAGCCGTTGGCGCGTTTGTAGGCGAGATGCACCGCCTCGTCGTAAGCCTGCCGTCGCGCATCCTCGCTCGTCACCTTCTCCGAGACGATGAGCACACCATCGTTCGTCAGGCCGGCACGGATGCGTGAAAGCAGCGCCAGGCGATCACCGGGCGGCACGAATTGCAGTGTGTAGTTCATCACCACTGCGTGGGCCGCTTCGATCGCCACCTCGCGCAGATCCGCCAACCGCCACTCGATGCGTGGCTCCGCGTGGTGAATCTCACGCGCGCGATTGAGCATTGCCTCGGAGTTATCCACCGCGATGATCCGGCAATCCGGTTGTTCAAGTTGTCGCAGGATGGCAAGCGCGGTGGCGCCCAGGGAACAACCCAGGTCGTAGCAGCGCGCGCCGGCGCGCATATGCCGCGCCGCCATGAGCCCCGTCAATGGAACGACGGCTTCGTAGCCGGGCACCGAACGCCGGATCATGTCCGGAAATACGGCAACCACGGATTCATCAAAGACAAAATCCACGATATGGTCGTGGGGGTTGCGGTACACCTCGTCGCGCATGGTTCAGCTTCGGCTAGTACAGTGGCGCCATGATAAGCTGCCCCGCACGTTGCAACGCCTCCGGAATGCCGCAGTAGGATGCGCCCCGCTACCATGCCATTAACTGACCTGACCGCGCCCGAGCTGTATTTCAACCGCGAGCTGGCACAGCTGGCATTCAATCGCCGCGTGCTCGAACTGGCGACAGACGATGCCGTGCCGTTGCTGGAGCGGCTGGGCTTTCTGTGCATTTCCAATTCGAATCTCGACGAGTTCTTCGAAATACGCGTGTCCGGGCTCATTCAGCAGCAGGCGCTGGGAGGCACCCAGTGGGGGCCCGACCAACTGTCGGCGGCCGAGCAATTGCGCGCCGTCGCCGGTATCGCGCATGAGCTGCTTGACGAACAATATCGCGTGCTCAACGAACTGTTGCTGCCGCGGCTGGATCTGGAAGGCATCCGCTTCGTCGCGCGCGATCGCTGGAACCCGAAGCAGGCCCAGTGGCTGCGTCGCTACTTCGCGCACGACGTGGCACCGATCCTCACGCCGGTGGGTCTCGATCCGGCGCATCCGTTTCCCAAGGTGCTGAACAAGGGTTTGTGTTTCATCGTCACGCTGGAAGGCAAAGATGCATTCGGTCGCGCCAGCGGCAAGGCGATCGTGCAGGCGCCGCGGTCGCTGCAGCGCCTCGTGCGATTGCCTGACGGCGTCGCGCAGGCGCCATTCGATTTCGTCTTTCTCTCATCAATCGTGCACGCCAACATCGGTGATCTGTTTCCCGGGATGTCAGTGACGGGTTGCTTTCAGTTTCGCGTCACACGCAACAGCGATCTGTTCGTGGACGACGAAGAGGTGGACGACCTGTTGCGCGCGCTAAAGGGCGAGCTGCCCGCGCGCCGCTTCGGCGACGAAGTGCGGCTGGAGATCGCCGCCGACGTGCCGGCTGAGATCACGACTTTTCTGATGGCCGAATTCGGACTGACGCAGAACGATGTCTATCTATGTCACGGTCCTGTGAACCTGAATCGGTTGTCGGCATTGTCGGATGTGGTGGACCGACCCGACCTGAAATATCCCGGCTTCGTTCCGGGCCTGCCGGGGCGGTTGAAGCGCAGCAAGAGCCTGTTCGAGGTGATCCGCAAGGGTGATGTGCTGCTGCACCATCCCTTCCAATCGTTTGCTCCCGTAGTCGACTTTCTTCGCCAGGCGGCCACCGATCCGGATGTGTTGTCGATCCGACAGACGCTGTATCGAACCGGTATCGATTCAGCCGTCGTGAATGCACTCATCGCTGCAGCGGCAGCTGGCAAGGATGTGCTCGTTGTCATCGAATTGCGCGCGCGCTTCGATGAGGCCGCAAACATTGATCTGGCCACCCAGCTGCAAACTGCCGGCGCACAGGTGGTGTACGGGGTGGTGGGCCACAAGACCCACGCGAAGCTGAGCATGGTGATCCGGCGCGAGGATGGTGCGTTGCGCCGCTACGTGCATCTGGGCACCGGCAACTATCACGCACGCACCGCGCGCGCCTATACGGATTTCGGTTTGTTCACCTGCGACAAGGCCGTCGGCAGCGATGTGCAGAAACTGTTTCAGCAACTCACCGCCATGGGACGCCCTGGCCGGCTGAAAAAACTGTTGCAGTCTCCTTTCACGCTGCACCGAACGACACTCGAACTGATCGCGGCCGAAGCCGATCGCGCCAGTCGCGGTGAACCCGCGCGGATCATGGCGAAGATGAATGCGCTGATCGACCCGCAGGTGATCGAGGCGCTGTATCGGGCGTCTCAGGCCGGCGTGAAGATCGATCTGATCGTGCGGGGTATGTGCGCCCTGCGTCCCGGGATCGAAGGCGTATCGGAGAACATCCAGGTGCGTTCCGTGATCGGCCGTTTTCTCGAACACACACGGGTGTACTACTTCGAGAACGGTGGCGCGCCGAAGTTGTATCTGTCGAGCGCCGACTGGATGGGACGCAACTTCTTCAGTCGCGTGGAAACTGCGTTCCCGATCGAAGATCAGCGCACGCGGCGCCGGGTGCTCAATGAGTCGTTCGACCTTTACCTGGCGGATAATTCGCAAAGCTGGCTGATGAACAGTGATGGGACGTACAAACGTCTGCGCGCGGGGATCGGAGTGCGCCACGATGCCCAGCGGGAGTTGCTGGAATCGATGGCGGGTTGATCAGGCAGCTACTGCGCAATTCTCAGGTCGATCGGCAACTCCTCGAGAAAGTCGGCTTCCTGCTGCAAGTCCAGTTGTGTCAGCGGATGCGCGTCGAGCCACCCCTCAGGGAATGCCACAACCAGGCTCGTTGAATCAGCGCGCAACTGGATGCTGGGCAGCACTGCGCCCGTTCGACTGCGGCGCAGCACCACCGCCAGGCGCAACATCACGGCGAGCCTGATCAGGCGGTCGCGTTCCTTGCTGGTGATGACGTTGAACTCGGACGCAGGGAATTTGCGCCGATGGGCGCGCACCAGCAGCGCAACGCGTAACTTCTCCCGCTGGGAGAAGCCGGAGAGTTCGATGTTCTGCAACAGATAGTGGCCGTGCTTGTGATACTGGCTGTGCGAAACATCCATGCCGATCTCGTGCAGCGCAGCGCCCCAGCGCAGCAATCGCGCCGACTCCTCCGCCTCGAGCCCCCAGTCGGATGCCACCTGGGTGAGCAGGCTTAACGCGGTTTCACCGACATTGGCCGCGTGTGATTCATCCACGTGATAGCGGCGCGCGAGGTCCGCCACGCTGCGCTCGCGCACGTCACCGCCCGCGCCGCGGCCCACCAGGTCCTGCAACAGGCCTTCGCGCAACGCGCCGCTCGACACCGTGAGCGCATCGATTCCCAACGACTCGAAAATGGCGCGCAGAATCGCAACGCCGCCAGGGAATACCGGCTTGCGATCGTCGGGTAGCCCGGCGAGCTTGACGTTGTCGATCGATTTCGCATCCAGCATCGCTTTGCTGATGTCGTTGAGCGCAGCCGCCGTCACGCCGCGCGCGGTTCCCATGGCGACGGCGACGTCGTGAATGGCATTGATCGTGCCGGAGGTGCCCACGACCTGCTGCCAGCCATGGCGGCGGTAGAGCGCGACCACGGGCTCCAGCTCCTGCCGGGCTGCGAGTTCTGCTGCAGCGAAGCGTTGCCCCTTGAGCTCTCCGTCGGCGAAGAACGCTTCGGACATCGACACGCAGCCCATGTACAGAGAGTCCATCAGCTGAGATTCGTAGCCGTGCCCGACCACCAGTTCGGTGCTGCCACCGCCGATGTCGATCACCAGTCTGCGCTCGGCTGCGGGGCCCATGGCATAGCAGACACCCTGATAGATGAGGCGCGCTTCCTCGCGGCCGGAGATGATCTCGATGGGATATCCGATGGCTTTCTCGGCGCGCGAAATGAACTCCCAGCCATTGCGCGCTTTGCGCAGCGTATTTGTGCCCACGACCCGCACCTGACTGGGGCCCAGATGTTCCATGCGTTGCGCGAAGCGTTGCAGACAATCCAGGCCGCGATCCATGGCGTCACGTGACAGCAGGTTGTCGGCGTCGAGCCCCGCCGCGAGTCGCACCATTTCCTTCAGGCGGTCGAGCACCTGGATGCGCCCGCCGTGATTCTGCGCAACGATCAGGTGAAAGCTGTTCGAGCCGAGATCGAGCGCGGCGAGCTGATGCTCCGGTTCGGTGGTCGTGAGCGGGTGCGAGGGTTCTGCCATGCGCGGGTGGAGCAGCGAAAGCGCGATTGTAACTTCACGGCGCGCGTCGATCAGATATTTCCGAGCGCGAGATCCGGTGGTAAGGGGCAATCAAGCGTTGCTGCGATACCGATCAGCAACGCGCGTTGCGCAACGCTGATGCCGTCGACCAGCGCGCAAGCAGCGCAGCCTTTCAGTAAGCGAGGTTTGAGCAGCGGAGCGACTGCGCGCAGTTCACGCAATGCATCGTTGAGCCGTACGAAGTTGGTATCGTCCAATGTGTTCAATTCAGCATCGATCTGCATGGCGGCAATGCCGGCCGCAAAGGCATGCTGCCGCGCCGCCGGATCTCGCGTTTCCGCGCAGGCGATGGCGCTCAGCATCTCTGCGATCTGCGACGCGACAGAACCGAGCGCGTTGTGGCGTACGCGCAGCCGGGTGGGACCTTCAAAATGCGGTTTGAGGGATTTCAACAGCACGCGGTGCAATACCCACTCGAACAGATCGATGCGCGCATCGGCGCACACCAGTGCCAGGACGTCGGCGACGAAGCCCGTGTACTGCGCAGCAGACATCGTTTTGAGCGCGGGCAGCGACATGGAAATCAGTGTCAGGCGCTGCATGGCATCGAGGTCTTGTGCAGCCGTCTGCATCGAGGCGACATTGGCGGAGAGTTGCGCTGGCAGCCGCGCCTGGAGCTGCATGATCTGGCTGCGCCGCACCGTGCCGTCTGCCGCGAGCAGCAGCGCATAAACCAATGCCCGCGCGGCATAAGGATCATGGGCAGCGCCGGTGATCGTGGGC
>JAQBCT010000147.1:0-2615 GCA_032124855.1 Gammaproteobacteria bacterium | reverse complement strand
CCCGTCCGTCTCCTGGGCATAGGCGGCAATTGGCAGCGAACAATCGGCACCCAACGCACGACTCACCGCGCGCTCTGCATCGACGCAGCGCGCCGCCGAGGAATCATTGAGCGCAGCCAGCACATCCAGCAGGTCGTCCCGATCCGCACGACACTCCACCCCAAGGGCGCCCTGACCTGCTGCCGGCAGACTTTCCTCGATGCTGAGAAACTGCCTGATGCGCGACTCAAGACCCAGCCGCTGCAGGCCCGCACCGGCCAGCAGCAGCGCGTCATATTCGCCGTGGTCGAGTTTCGCCAGGCGCGTGTTCACGTTGCCACGCACTGGACGCACTACGAGATCCGGCCGTCGCGCCAACAGCTGACATTGCCGTCGCAGGCTGGATGAACCCACGATCGCACCTGGCGGCAGCGCCGCAATCGACCCTGCGCCAGCGCTGACGAGCACGTCGCGCACTTCACCCCGAAAGCCAATGACTGGCAGCACGAAACCGTCTGGAAGATTCGCAGGGACGTCCTTCATCGAATGCACCGCGATGTCCGCCCGGCCTTCGAGGATCGCGTTCTCCAGCTCTTTGATGAACAGTCCTTTACCGCCAATTTCGCTGAGGGGTGCCGACAGCCAGTTATCGCCACGGGTTGTCATCCCGACAATCTCGATAATCAGATCCGCGTGCGCACGCTCCAATTGCATCTTGATGAAATGCGCCTGCCAGAGCGCCAGCTCGCTCTTGCGCGTGGCGATGCGGACAGTGGTCACAGTTTGCGGATGTACTTGCGAATGGCCGAGACATGGCGACGGCTGATGTCGATGCCATTGGGCACATCCTGCAGCCGGATCTGATAGTGGCCCTCTTCGTTGCGCTCGAGGCCTTCGATGTACGCCGTTGCGACCAGTGCGTTGCGGTGCACACGGATAAAGCGGCTCGAAAATTCCAGTTCCAGTTCGTGCAGCGTTTCATCGATGAGCAATTCGCCTCCCGCATGGCGCACGGTGACGTACTTCTGATCGGCCTGCAGATAGCGCACATCTTCGACTGGTACCAGTTCGATGCCCTTGCGCGTGCGCGCCGAAATGTGCGTGCGCTGGGCATCTTCAGTGGCTGCCAGCGCGGCGAGCTGAGCTTTGTTGGTGCGCGTTGCGCCGTTGAGCACTTCGACGAGGTCGTCACGCCGCACGGGCTTCAAGAGATAGCCCACTGCCTGCACCTTGAATGCTTCGACGGCGTGTTCTTCGTAGGCGGTGCAGAAGACGACCGCAGGCGGCGTGTCCATCCCGGCCATGTGGCGTGCCGCCTCGAGTCCATCCATGCCCGGCATGCGGATGTCCAGCAACACGACATCGGGTTGCGTTGCCTCACAGACCTCGATCGCCTGCATACCATTGCCGGCCTGGCCCACCACTTCGTAGCCGGCCAGATTAGAGAGCATCCGTACGAGGCGGTCGCGGGCCAGCTGTTCGTCATCGACGATGAGTATCTTCACGCTCAATCCTCACCCGCAAATGGAAACCGCAGCGTCGTGACGTAAACATCGCCAGCGGTCTCTGCAGTCAGTTCCGCAGCATCGCCGTACAGCACGTTGAGCCGGCTGCGAATGTTGTTCAACGCCATCTTATTGCCCTGACTGTGGGAACGAAAATGCCCTGCCGGCAGCGGATTAGTGATCCGTACCTGCACGTGCCTGTGTTCGTAGCGCAGCGTCACCGTGATGGTGCCGCCCTCTGGAAGGGGTTGGATCCCATGGTAGATGGCGTTCTCCAGCAAAGGCTGCAGGGTCAGCAGAGGAATCTTCAGCCGATCCGGATAGTCGCCGAGATCCCATTTCACCCGCAATCGATCGCCCAACCGTAATTGCTCGATGCGCACGTAGCGTTCACACAGCGCGAGTTCCTCCGCCAGCAATACCTGATTGCCCGCATCATTGAGACTTGCGCGAAACAGTTCCGATAGATCTTCCACCACCGACTCAGCCGTATCCGGGTCCACAGCAATGAGGCTGGCGATGATGTTCATGCTGTTGAACAGAAAATGGGGTCGGATGCGCGATTGCAACGCCTGAATGCGCGCTTCCAGTTCCGACTGCTCCTGCTCGCGCAGTTGCTGCTGAACGTAGAAATAGCGCAGCACCATGCCCGTGATGATGGCCGCGATGCCCAGTTGCCGCGCGATCGCCTCCCAATCCAGCGGCACCCGCCCGAAATCGAGGCTGCCGGCAACTACACGATCCGCGCCCACGCTGACCGCGAGCGTGATGGCCGTGATGATGAAGAATGCAAACAGCGCGCCCTGGGCCAGGCCGATCTGCGCGACCCACGGTCGGGTCCAGCACAGCGCGCCGGCACTCATCAGAACCACCCACTGCACATACAGTGACTTCAACGCCAGCCCGTCCCAGGTGACGTCGCCCGACGCAAACAGCAGCACCAGCACCAGCAGTTCGCCCACGAGGACGACCACCCCCAACGCGGGCGCATTGCACAAATCTGGGATGATGAACCGGCTAGGCCGGGCCTGCTCATTCGGTGTGGCTGCCAATGCTGCTCCTGCTACCCGGATGCGCCGTCGCGTGTTGCTATAATCGCGCACCCTTTCAATTGATCGAATCCGCGATGAG
>JAQBCT010000146.1:0-16948 GCA_032124855.1 Gammaproteobacteria bacterium | reverse complement strand
ACCACGACGTTGTTGCGCCGCTGGTCCAGCTTGATCACTTTGAATTCGAGCGGCTTGCCTTCCAGATGCGCGGTCTCGCGCAACGGGCGGATGTCCACCAGCGAGCCGGGCAGGAACGCGCGGATTTCGTTGATATCCACGGTGAAGCCGCCCTTCACCTTACCGTTGATGATGCCAGCCACGACTTCGTTCTTCTCGAACGCGTCTTCCAGCATCATCCAGGATTCGGCGCGGCGTGCTTTTTCGCGCGACAAGCGCGTTTCGCCGAAGCCATCGTCCACCACTTCCATCGCGACTTTGACGCGATCTCCAACGGCCAGTTTGAAATCGCCGTTATCGTCGATGAACTGGGCGCGGGGAATGACGCCTTCGGACTTGAGTCCGGCGTGCACCACCACCCATTCACTGTCTATTTCCACCACCGTACCGGTGACGATGGAGCCCGGGGCCATCTCGATGGTGTTCAGGCTTTCTTCAAAGAGATCCGCAAAACTTTCGCTCATGCCGCGTATTCATCATCAGTTAGTCAAAATTCACGCGGGACCATTGAGTCTCGCGCACCCTCGATCGCCTTCAGTAACGACGTCAATCGGCCGGCGCGATGCCGCGTTCGACGACGTATTGCCACACTCGCTCGCACACGGCTTCGACGGAAAGCGATGAACTGTCGATCACCACCGCATCTGCGGCTGGTTTGAGCGGTGATACCGCTCGCGATCGATCACGCGCGTCGCGTTCCCGGATGCTTGCAAGAAGGGCGCGGAGGCTAACACCCAAATCCTTATCTTTCAACTGCTTATATCGACGCTCGGCACGCATCTGCGCGCTCGCATCGAGGTAGATCTTCAGCCGCGCCGCGGGAAATACCACGGTGCCCATATCGCGCCCGTCAGCCACCAGTCCCGGGGGTCTGGCGAAGCCATGTTGTGTATCGAGCAGCGCGGCACGCACGGCGGGCAAGGCCGCCACCTGTGAAGCGGCAACACCGACGGATTCGGCGCGAATCGTACGGCTGACGTCGACGTCGTCTGCCCACACCGTGACGTCGGCGGCGACCGTGGCGTCGAAGCGGATGGACAGGCGCCGCGCGAGTTCCGCCAATGCGGCCCCGTCGTCGAGGGCCGCGTGCCGTTGCAGCGCCATTGCGGCGACAATTCGGTACAGCGCGCCGCTGTCCAGCAGATGCCAGCCGAGCCGCCTGGCGAGCCACACGGCTAGCGTGCCCTTACCCGAACCGCTCGGACCGTCTACCGCGACGACCTCAACCGCCGACATCGTCCGCCCCCACCAGTCGCTGCCGCGCCAGGCGACCCCGCTCGAGCAAAGTCTGCAATTCGTCGAGCCGTTCCTCGCGCAGCAGCACCCCTACCTCGCCCAGCTTATCCATCAATCCATCGAATTCGCGCAGCAGTGCGGGACGGTTTGCCGCGACAATCGTGCGCCACATCGCCGCGTCGGCGCCCGCGATGCGCGTGAAGTCGCGCACCCCAGGACCCGCGAACAGATCGACCGCGGCGCTGTGGGGCGTCGCGGCCCAGTCCATGAACGCATACGCCAACAGGTGCGGTAAGTGGCTGGTCAGCGCCACCATTTCATCGTGCACCGCCGGGGTCGTCTGCGTCACCATCGAACCCGCTGCGCGCCACCACGTCGCAACGCTCGCCAACGCCGCCGGATCTGTGTCGTGCAGCGGCGTGATGATGACCGGACGGGCGCGAAACAGATCGGCGCGCGCCGCATCGGGTCCAGCAAACTCGGAGCCTGCCATGGGATGCGTGGGAACGTAGTTTGTCGGCACACCGCCCGCGGCGCGCAGCGCAGCGATGACACTCCCCCTTCACACTGCCGGTGTCGAACACCGGTGCGCCGGCGCTCGCAATCGCAAGAACGATCTCCGCAATGCGATCCGTGGGCACCGCCACAATGACGGCAGTGGCCGTTGCCGCGGCAACCCGCAGATCAGTTGCCGCCTCGTCGATGAGTCCGCGCGACTGCGCGCGCGCCAGTGCTGCGGTGTCCGCGTCGTACCCGACAATGGTGTCGAAGCGCTCTGCGGCGCGCATCGCAAGTGCAAACGATCCGCCGATCAGGCCGGTGCCCACTACCAGCAGTCGACCCACTACGGCACACGTTCCTGCGCGTCCTCGAGCACGCGAGACAGCGCGTCCAGGAAGCGGGCGTTTTCCTCGTGCAATCCGACCGTGACGCGCACATGGTCGGGCATCCCATAACCGGCAATCGGTCTGACAATGACACCCTCGCGCAGCAGCGCATCGTAGATCGGCGCGGCGCTCCGTTTGAAATCGACGCAGAGAAAATTGCCGCCCGATGGAATGTAGCCCAGGCCCATCTGATCCAGCCCACGGTGCAGCTGCAGCATCCCTTCGTCGTTGATCTGCCGGCTGCGCTGCACATAGTCGCGATCCGCGAGCGCCGCCTCGGCGCATTCCAGTGCGATGGACGACACATTGAACGGCTGCCGGACGCGGTTGAGCAGATCGGCGATCGCCGGATGCGACACACAGTAACCGACGCGTAACGCGGCCAGACCATGCACCTTCGAAAACGTGCGCGTCACGACGAGGTTGGGGTAACGCCGCAGCAGCGTGATGCCGTCGGGGTAAGCCGGGTCCGTGAGATATTCGAAATACGCCTCATCAAGCACCACGATGACATGCTCGGCCAGCCGGTCGAGAAAGCGCGTCAGCGCGTCCCGCGTTAGCCATGTGCCCGTCGGGTTGTTCGGATTCGCGATGAAGATGATTCGCGTCGCGGGCGTGACAGCGGCCAGCATGGCATCGAGGTCATGTGTCCAGTCACGCGCGGGTACGGTGACGAGCTTGCCGCCATGAGAAATGACAGCCAGTGGATAGACCACGAAGGCATGCGCCGACACGATACCTTCCATGCCGTTCGACAGCGCAATGGCCGCCAGCAGTTCGAGCACGTCGTTGGAACCGTTGCCAAGCGAGATCTGCTCGCTCGCGACCCCCAGGTGTCGCGCAAGCGCCTGCTTCAAGCGATAGCCATTGGCGTCCGGATAACGGGATAGCCCGGCCGCGGCACGTGCCATCGCGGCATGCACGCCCGGTCCTGGCCCGCGCGGATTTTCGTTGCTGGCGAGTTTGACGATATCTGTCAGACCCATCTCGCGCGCCAGTTCTTCGACGGGCTTGCCGGCCTGATAGGGCTGCAGGCTCGCAATCGCCCGGTTGGCAAACTGTTCGACAAATTTTGTCATCTCGCCAACTCAGAGCAGGTTCTGCGGGTATGAGCCCAACGATTTCACTTCCATCGCGACCTGGCGTACCTCGGCCAGCACCGCTTGAATGGCCGGGGCTGATTCGTGACCGTCGAAGTCGATGAAGAATACGTAGGTCCACTTGCCCGTGCGCGACGGTCGCGTTTCGATCCGCGTCAGCGATATGCCGTGGCGGTGAAACGGCTCCAGGACGCGATACAGCGCTCCCGGTTCATTGCGCGTGGAGACGAGTATGGAGGATTTATCGCGGCTGCTCGGTCCGACTTTCTGCTTGCCGATCACCAGAAATCGCGTCTTGTTGTCCGGTTGGTCCTCAATGTTCTGCGCCAGCACGCGCAGCCCATAGTGCTCCGCCGCAATGTCGCCGGCGATTGCAGCGCAGTCGGACCGTTTGACAGCGATGCGTGCCGCCTCGGCATTGCTGTTCACGGGCACGCGCTCCACACCCGGGAAATGCGAATCGAGCCAGCGCCGGCACTGTGCCAGCGACTGCTGATGCGAAAAGATCGTGGCAATCGCGCTGCGTTCCGTGCTCAACGCAACCATCAGCGAATGATGAATCGGCAACTCCACCTCTGCGCAGATGCTCAGCGGCGATGTCATGAAACAATCCAGCGTGTGATTGACCATGCCCTCGGTGGAGTTCTCCACCGGCACCACGCCGTAATGCGCGGCGTCGGCTTCGACCTCGCGGAATACTTCGTCGATGGTGGCCAGTGAACGGGTGGTCGCGAAGTGCCCGAACTGCTTCACGGCAGCCGCTTCCGTGTACGTACCCGAGGGGCCGAGATAGGCAATGGTGAGCGGCTGCTCCAACGACAGGCAACACGAGATGATTTCGCGAAACAGATGCGCCATATCATCGTTGGACAGCGGCCCGGTATTCTCGCGCTTCACGCGCAGCAGAATTTCGGCCTCGCGCTCGGGCCGGTAGAACACCGGCGCCTCGTCGCCGGAATCCGCTGTTTTGATTTCGGCCACGTGCTGCACGCACGCGGCACGTTCGTTAATCAGCCGTTGCAGATCGCGATCGATTGCGTCGATCCGTTCCCGGATTTCTTTGAGCTGGCCGTCGCCACTGTTGGGATCGCCGTCGGCCATCAGCCGTGGTCCGTCGCGAAGGAATTCATATATTCGATCAACGCATCGACCGCCGCCTCTGGCACGGCGTTGTAGAGGCTCGCGCGCATGCCGCCTACGCTGCGGTGGCCCTTCAGATTGAGCAGCCCGGCCGCATCCGCACCTGCCACGAAGTCATCGTCGAGTGCCGCATCTGCCAGGGTGAACGGCACGTTCATCAGGGAGCGGTCGGACGCAACCACCGGGCAATGATAGAAATTGCTCGTTTCGATGGCGCGATAAAGCTTCTGCGCCTTGCTGCCATTGCGTTGCGCCATCCCGAGCAGACCGCCCTGCTTCTTCAACCAGGCAAACACCAGGCCGGCGATATACCAGGAATAGGTGGCCGGCGTGTTGTACATCGAGTCGTTGCCCGCATTGAGCGTCCAGTCGAGGACGCTGGGCGTATCGGCACGAGCACGCCCCAAGAGATCGCGACGCACCACCACCAGCACGAGGCCGGCGGGGCCGATGTTTTTCTGCGCGCCCGCATAGATCACGCCATAGCGCTGCACATCGAGCGGTTTCGACAGCAGCGTACTCGACAGATCCGCCACCAGCGGTGTCGAACCCACATCGGGAATATCGTGAAACTCCACGCCGCCGATCGTCTCGTTGCCGACGATGTGCACGTACGCCGAGTCCGGATCCAGGCGCCATTCCCCGCGCGGCGGAATGCGGTCGTAATTCGTGGCAGACGACGATGCAACCACATTCACCTTGCCGTAACGCTTCGCCTCGCTGATGGCCTTCTTGGCCCATGCGCCGGTGTCGACGTAATCGGCACTGCGCTTCTCACCCAGCAGATTGAGGGGCACCGCGGCGAATTGTGCCGTGGCACCGCCCTGCAGGAACAACACCGCGTAGTCGTCAGACACACCAAGCAGCTCGCGAAAATCTGCCTCGGCTGTTTCCGCAATGTCGATGAATTCGGGGCTGCGGTGGCTCATCTCCATCACCGAGAGTCCTTTGCCCCGATAGTCCAGCATCTCAGCCGCGGCATGTTCGAGGACTTCCGTGGGCAGCGCCGAGGGTCCAGCAGAAAAGTTGAATACACGTGTCATGGCTGTACTCTGAAGTTCAATATTGCCGCCAGCGTTCGGGCTACGAAGCGTCGTCGTCAGTCGCCGAATCCGGCGCGGCAGTGTCGTCATCCGCTTCATCGTCTTCTTCCGCCTCGGCGATGCGCGCAATGCGCACCAGGCGCTCGTCTTCACGCACGGCGATCAACCGCACGCCCTGGGTATTGCGCCCGACCAGCGACACCTCGTTTGCGGCCGTTCGCACCAGCGTGCCTTGGTCGCTGATGAGCATCAGCTCGTCGCTTTCGAATACCTGCACTGCGCCCACCACCGCGCCGTTGCGCTCACTCGCCTGCATCGCAATCACGCCCTGCGTACCGCGCCCCTTCAGCGGGAACTCGCCGACCGCGGTTCGCTTGCCGTAGCCATGCTCGCTGGCGGTGAGGATCTGACCATTTTCGGCCGGCACGATCAAAGCAATCAACTTGTGCTTGCCCAGCAAGCGGATGCCGCGCACCCCGCGTGCGGTCCGACCCATGGCGCGCACATCGGATTCCTTGAAGCGGGCCGCTTTGCCCTGGCTCGAAAACAACAGCACGTCGCAGTGGCCATCAGTGATCGCAACACCCACCAGCGTGTTGCCTTCTTCGAGGGCCAGCGCAATCAGACCGTTGGTGCGCGGCCGCGAGAACTGCTCGAGCGGCGTTTTCTTGACCGTGCCGTTGGCCGTGGCCATGAAGATGAATGCATCAGCCGAGAAGTCGCGGATGGGCAATATTGCAGTGATGCGTTCTTCACCATCCAGCGACAGCATATTCACCAGCGGTCGGCCCTTCGCGCCGCGACTCGCCTGCGGGATCTGATAGGTCTTCAACCAATACACTTTGCCGAAGTTCGAAAAGCACAGCAGCGTATCGTGGCTGGATGTGACCAGCAGATGTTCGACGAAATCTTCGTCTTTCACCGCTGTTGCAGCGCGGCCTCGGCCACCGCGGCGTTGCGCCTGGTAGTCACCCACCGGCTGCGTCTTCGCATAGCCCTGATGGGATACGGTCACCACCATATCTTCGACGGTGATGAGGTCCTCTACCGTCAGATCGAGGTGGCTGCTAACGATTTCAGTGAGGCGGTCGTCGCCGTAGCGGTCGCGGATGTCTTTTAACTCACCGCGGATCACGTCGAGCAAACGCTCGGTGGAAGCCAGGATCCCCAGCAGGTCTGCAATCGCATCGAGAATAGTCTGATAGTCCTCGATGAGTTTGCCCTGCTCGAGCGCCGTCAGGCGATGCAGACGCATATCCAGAATTGCCTGGGCCTGCTCTTCCGAGAGGTAGTAGGCGCCGTCCCGGAAACCGTACTGCGCCGCCAACCCCTCAGGCCGGCAGGCGTCGCTGCCGGCGCGGGCGAGCAGTTCGGTGACGGTTACCGACGTCCAACCGCGCGCCATCAGCTGCTTGCGCGCCTCACTGGCATCGGGGGAGGCCTTGATCAACTCCACCACCGCATCGATGTTGGCCAGCGCGACGGCGAGACCTTCCAGGAGGTGGCCGCGCGCGCGTTCCCGACGCAGGAGAAATACCGTGCGGCGTGTAACCACTTCGCGACGGTGCTTGATGAAATACTCGAGGAATTGCTTGAGATTCAGAATCCTCGGCTGACCATCCACCAGCGCGACGCAGTTGATGCCATACACACCCTGCAGCTGGGTCTGGCTGTACAGATTGTTCAGCACCACCTCGCCAGATTCGCCGCGGCGCAGTTCAATCACCACGCGCATGCCATCCTTGTCGGATTCGTCGCGCAGCTCGGTGATGCCCTCGAGCTTTTTCTCCTTGACCAGCTCAGCGATTCGCTCGATGAGCCGCGCCTTGTTCAGCTGATACGGAATCTCGGTGACGATGATGGTGTCTTTGTTTGTCTTCGCGTCGGTTTCCACCGTGGCGCGCGCGCGAACGAAGATCCGCCCGCGGCCGGTCTTGTACGCTTCGACGATGCCGGCGCGGCCGTTGATGATGGCGGCCGTGGGGAAGTCCGGGCCCTTGATGTACTCCATGAGCCCTTCGATCGAGAGCTGCGGATCGTCAATCAGAGCCAGGCAACCGTCGATGACCTCGCGCAGATTGTGCGGGGGAATGTTGGTGGCCATCCCCACCGCGATACCCGACGAGCCGTTCACCAGCAGATTGGGCACACGATTGGGCAATACCTCGGGAATCATCAGCGTGTCGTCGTAGTTGGCCACGAACGGCACGGTTTCCTTGTCCAGATCCTCCAGCATCTCAGAGGCCAGGCGCGCCATGCGCACTTCGGTATAGCGCATCGCCGCCGGTGGATCGCCGTCCACCGAGCCGAAGTTACCTTGCCCGTCGACCAGCAGGTAGCGCATGGCGAAGGTCTGCGCCATGCGCACGATCGTGTCGTACACCGCCACATCGCCGTGTGGGTGGTATTTACCGATGACATCACCCACCACCCGGGCCGATTTCACATACGGTCGGTTGTAGGTGTTGTTCAACTCGCTCATCGCGAACAGAACGCGGCGATGCACGGGTTTCAACCCGTCGCGCACATCGGGCAATGCACGGCCCACGATGACGCTCATCGCGTAGTCGAGATACGACTTCTTGAGTTCGTCTTCGATCGCTACAGGAAGAATTTCTTTCCCAAAATCGGTCATTGGTGGGGGTCAACCAGAGGGTGAAAAAAGCGCGGCAGTTTAACATGAACCGCGCGCAATCTGAGCCATTGCGGATGGTCATGCCTATAATCGCGCGATGCCAACGACCACCACCGCAGACCTCATTCTCGAACCCACCTGGCTGCTGCCCGTGGTGCCCTCACACACGGTGCTGACAGGGTACAGTGTGGTCATCGACGCCGGCCGGATCCTTGCAACCGGACCCACGCCGCAAATCGAGACGCGCTTTTCCGCGAAGGCGCATCGCCGTCTGGACGGGCAACTGCTGATGCCCGGTCTCGTCAATGCACACGGTCATGCTGCGATGGTGCTGCTGCGCGGCCTGGCCGAGGGCCTCAGTCTGGAGCGCTGGCTGCGCGAACGGATCTGGCCATTGGAAGCACGCTGGCTTGCGCCGGATTTCGTGACCGATGGGGCCGCACTGGCGCTGGCTGAAATGCTGCGGGGCGGCATCACCTGTTTCAGCGATATGTACTTTTTCCCCGAGATCACCGCGCGCGCTGCGCGCCATGCCGGCATGCGCGCGCAAGTGATGTTCCCACTCATCGACTTCGGCAATGCCTGGTCGAAAGATGTACCCGATGCCCTGGGCAAGGGTCTGACACTTCACGATGAATATCGCGACGATCCGCTGGTGCAGATCGGCTTCGGCCCGCACTCCGCGCATACGCTGTCTCGGGATGCACTGGTCAAAACCCTGATGCTGGCCGATGAAATCGACGCGCCGATTCAGATTCATCTGCACGAAACCGCAGCCGAGGTGAGTGCGGCGCATGCCGCGCATGGCTGCAGCCACATTGGCTACCTCGACGATATCGGTCTGCTCATTCCTCGCTTGCAGGCGGTGCACCTCACCCAGCTGGACGACGCCGATCTCGACCGTCTTGCCGAAGGCGGTGTGGCGGCGGTGCATTGTCCGGTGTCGAATCTGAAACTCGGCAGCGGCCGCGCCGATATCCTGCGAATGCGGCGTCGCGGCCTTCAGGTGGGTCTGGGTACCGACGGCGCTGCCGCCAACAACTGTCTGGATCTGTTTGCCGAGGCACGCGCGGCGACCCTGCTCGCCAATACCGTCAGCGGCGATGCTGGTGCATTCAACGCATTCGACGCGCTCGAATTAGCAACGCTGGGCAGCGCCAACGCGATGGGGCTCGGCGCACGCATCGGCTCTGTAGAGCCGGGCAAATCGGCGGACCTGATTGCCGTGGATCTGGGTCATGTCGGTGCGCAGCCCGTTCACCGCCCCGAGGTGACGCTGCTGCATGGCGCATCGGCTGCACATGTGCGCCACGTCTGGATCGCTGGGGCGCATATCATGGACGAGCGCCGCCTCAACTCACTGGATGAGACAGCCGCGATCGCCGGCGCCAGTCGCTGGGTGAAACGACTTCACGACGAGGCCAGCCGATGAACCCACCTCTGCCGAACCGGAATCGCTGATGCAACCAAACGTCGACCCTGCTGAAATTGCCAAATTCGACGCGCTCGCGCATCGCTGGTGGGATCCCGAAGGCGATTTCAAGCCGTTGCACGACATCAATGGTGTGCGGCTCGATTACATCGAGGAACACTGCGGTCTCACCGGGCAGCGGGTGCTCGACGTCGGCTGCGGCGGCGGCATTCTGGCCGAAGCGATGGCCGCGCGAGGTGCCGACGTACTCGGTACAGATCTGGCTGAGACACCGCTTGCCGTGGCACGTCTGCACGCAGTGGAGACCCACACCACCGTCGCCTACCGCCAAATCAGCGTAGAGAGCCTGGCCGAAACCGATGCCGGGACGTTCGACGTCGTCACCTGCATGGAAATGATCGAGCACGTCCCGGACCCTGGCTCGATTGTGGCGGCATGCGCCGCACTGGTGAAACCCGGTGGACATGTGGTGCTTTCAACGATCAATCGCAATCCGAAGGCCTGGGCATTGACCGTGCTCGGCGCCGAGTATGTATTGAATCTGCTGCCGCGCGGCACGCATGACTATCGCAAGTTCATTACGCCGGCTGAGCTCTCGCGCGCCGTGCGCAAGGCCGGCCTTGCCACCGAAGAGATCATCGGCATGACCTACAACCCGTTCACGCGCAACGCGCGACTGTCCTCGGACGTGGACGTCAACTATCTGCTGCGCGCAAGGCGACCCGATGGACGCTGAGCTGACCGCTGCCCGAGCACACTGGCGTTATCAACCGCCGTTGGATCTACTCGTCGGACGCACGATTCTCGTTACCGGTGCAGGGGATGGTATCGGCGCATGTGCCGCGTTCACGCTGGCACGTTACGGCGCCAACGTGATCTTGTTGGGCCGCACCCAAGCGAAACTGGAAGCTGTGTACGACACCATCGTGGCTGCAACGGCCACCGATCCCACGGTGACACCGTGCAACCTTGAGACCGCGACGGCGGATGCCTACGCGGAATTGAACGAGCACATCATCGAACACTACGGACGATTGGACGGCGTGCTGCATAACGCGAGCCTGCTCGGCCCGCGCGTGCCGCTGGAACATTACGATGCGACAGCCTGGCGGCGCGTGATGCAGGTGAATGTGGATGCACCGTTTCTGCTCACGCAGCAGTTGCTTGGGGCACTGCGGCGCGCGGACGATGCCTCCATCGTACTCACATCGTCCAGCGTCGGGCGCAAAGGACGTGCGTACTGGGGTGCCTATGCCGTCTCCAAGTTCGCGGTGGAAGGCTTCGCTCAGGTGCTGGCAGATGAATTCGCGCATGAAGGACGCATTCGCGTCGCGACGCTCAACCCCGGCGCGACGCGCACCCAGATGCGTGCCACGGCTTATCCGGGCGAAGACCCGCGCACTGTGGCCACGCCGGCGCAGCACATGGATATCTACCTGTATCTGCTCGGGCCGGCCAGTCGCGGTACGACGCAGACACAATGGGATGCAAGAGACTGGACGCCGAGTTAAACCGGCAGATTCAGCGCCGCTGCGTGGGATAGGGAATCAGCGCCGAGGCAGCCGTACCGTCGGCATCGCGCTCCGTTTTCGGCAGCGGCATGCGCAGAATCCGGTACAGCATTTTCACGTCTGCAGCGTTCATCTCCTGGAAGTGCCCGCGCCGCAGCGAACCAGGCAACACCACGGGCCCGTAGCGCACCCGCTTCAACCGTGAGACGCGAATTCCCTGCGACTCGAGCAGCCGTCGCACCTCGCGATTGCGCCCCTCCATCAGCGTCACGTGATACCAGTGATTCTGCCCCGTTCCTCCGAAGCGTGCGATATCCGTGAAGCGGCAGACCGCGTCATCGAGCAGCACACCGTCCTTCAGAATCTGCTGCACGTCGTCGTCGATCAGGCCGCTGACGCGCACCGCGTACTCGCGGTCGAGACTGCTCGAAGGATGCATCAGACGGTGCACCAGTGCGCCGTCGTTAGACAGCAGCAGCAGGCCGCTCGAGTTGATGTCGAGCCGGCCGACCACAACCCAGCGACCACCGCGCAACCGTGGCAAACCGTCAAAACACGTGGGGCGTCCCTCGGGATCACGTCGCGTGCAGACGATGCCTTCAGCCTTGTTCATGATCAGCACCCGCGCGGTCGCGGCGGGACTTGAGCGTAGCACCTCGCCATCCACCGCGATGCGATCGACTTCGACTACCCGATCCCCAACCGTCGCGCGCGCACCGTTCACACTGACACGGCCCGCTTCGATCCAGCGCTCCATCTCGCGCCGCGAACCGAGTCCGGCATCGGCGAGCACCTTGTGCAACTTCTCGGCAACGACTTCAGTGGGGGCAGGCCGCGCAGGGGGTTGGCGCGGGCGCGATTTCTTCACCGCGCGCGCTCTCCGGCCGGCGCCTCTGTGTCATTGTCAGGCGCTTCCAGCGTTACATCTGACACGACGATGTCTCCGGGAAATTCGACGCGCGGACGCTCCAGATACTCGGGACCCGCCTCTGCCAGTTCGGCTTCGATGGGCTCGATCAACGCCCGAATCTCGGGCAACGACGGCAATTCATCGAGACCCTTGAGATTGAAATAGTCGAGGAATGCCTTGGTGGTACCGTACATCGCGGGGCGGCCCGGTACCTCACGGTAGCCAACCACGCGAATCCAGTCGCGCTCGAGCAGCGTGCGCACCATGTTCGAATTCACCGTGACGCCGCGCACCTGCTCGATATCGCCACGCGTCACGGGCTGTTTGTACGCAATCAGTGACAGCGTTTCGAGCAGCGCGCGGGAATAACGCGGCGGGCGGTCTTCCCACAGTCGCCCGATCCACGGTGCCAGATCCTGGCGCACCTGATAGCGGTAGCCGGATGCGACCCGTTTCAGCTCCACCCCCCGCCCGTCGCAGTCCGCCTCCAAAGCCTCCACGGCCGCGCGCAAGGTTGCGCGATCGAGTTCTTCTTCAGCGAAGATCCGCTCCAGCAGGTCCAGCGTGAGCGGTTCATCCGCGCACAGCAGCGCGGCTTCCACGATGCGTTTGATCTGTTCAAGTTCCAACATAGACGACACTTCCAGGTTCAGGCGGCGGCGGCGCGCACGTAGATGGGTGCGAATGCCTCGTGCTGCACGAGGTCTATCAAGCCCTCACGTATGAGCTCCATCAGGGCCAGAAAACTGACGATGACGCCGAGGCGTCCTTCGCGCACATTGAACAGACTCACAAAGGGGACAAATTCTTCGGGGGCGTCGTTGACTCGGCTGAGTATGTCTGACATTCGCTCGCGCACCGACAGCGGTTCGAGTTTCACCGGATGCCGCTGGAACATTTCGGCGCGCTGCAGCACCCGCGACAACGCGACGAGCACTTCCTTCAGGTCGACTTCCGGGTCGAGGTGTTGACGCACCAGCTCCGGCCGTTCCGCGTAGCCGCGAAAGACGTCTCGCTCCATGCGCGGCAATTCATCGAGTCGCTCGGCCGCCGCCTTGAATTGTTCATAGTCCTGCAGCCGCCGGATCAATTGCGCCCGCGGGTCGTCTTCATCGTCGATGTCGTAGCTCAGCCGCGGCAGCAACATGCGCGACTTGATCTCGGCCAGCAGCGCAGCCATCACTAGATACTCGGCCGCGAGTTCCCACTGCAGC
Source organism: Gammaproteobacteria bacterium (assembly GCA_032124855.1). Classification (GTDB taxonomy): domain Bacteria; phylum Pseudomonadota; class Gammaproteobacteria; order Pseudomonadales; family Azotimanducaceae; genus DATJGR01. The sequence continues at coordinate 3,801 of JAQBCT010000146.1, read as the reverse complement.
GCGGTCATCAACTCGATGTAGCTCATGTACTGGCGCGTGATTTCGGCAACCTTGATATCGAGGATGTCGAGATTCTCGCGGCGGATCAGATACAGAAGCAGATCAAGCGGGCCTTCGAAGGTCTCGAGGAAGACTTCCAGCGCGTCCGGTGGAATGTACAGATCGGTGGGCAGCTCGGTGACCGATTCGCCACTGACAATCGCATACAGCTCATCCGCATGACCGGCGCGCTGCTCGCGCAGGGCGCGCAGCTTTTCGCCCGGTACGACAGCGGGTACCTGCGGCGTTGCGTCGTTGGCGGCATCAATACTCATCGATGCGATATCCCAATGGCCGCGCGCACCACATCCAGCGTCTCGCGCGCCACGTCACGCGCAGACTCCGAGCCCTCCATGAGTATCGATTGCACCATGTCGCGGTCGGCCTCGTATTGCATCGCACGCTCCCGGATCGGCGCCTGTTCGGCGTTGATGGCATCAATCAACGGACCCTTGCACTCCAGACAGCCGATTCCGGCGGAGCGGCAGCCTTGCGCCGCCCACTGCTGCGTCTCGCTGGGCGAATAGATTTCATGCAGCGCAAACACCGGACAATTCTCAGGTGTACCGGGGTCCGCACGACGCACTCGTGCGGGGTCGGTCTTCATCCGCTTGATCTTCTGTTCCACAACATCAGGTGCTTCGCGCAGCTGAATCGTATTGTTGTACGACTTCGACATCTTCTCGCCGTCCAGGCCGGGTACTTTGGCCTCCTTCGTCAATAGCGCACGCGGTTCGGGCAGGATGATGCGGCCGCTGCCTTCCAGGTAGCCAAATAACCGCTCGTTGTCGCCGATTGAAAGATTCTGCTGTTCGGCAAGCAATGCGCGGGCACGCTCGAGCGCATCGGCATCGCCGTTGGTCAGATAGGCCTTACGCAGATCGCCATACAAGCGCGCCGCTTTGCGCCCCATCTTCTTGATCGCTGCTTCAGCGTGCTGTTCGAAGCCGGGCTCACGGCCGTAGATGTGATTGAATCGGCGTGCGATTTCGCGCGTGAGTTCCACATGCGCCACCTGATCGGCTCCCACCGGCACGTTGCCCGCGCGATACGCAAGAATATCCGCCGCCTGCAGCAGCGGATATCCCAGAAAGCCATAGGTCGCCAGATCCCGTTCGGCGAGCTTACTTTGCTGATCCTTGTAGCTGGGCACCCGCTCCAGCCAACTCACGGGGGCGATCATCGACAACAGCAAATGCAATTCCGCGTGTTCGGGCACTTTGGACTGCACGAACAGGGTCGTTGAACCCGGGTTGACGCCCGCCGCCAGCCAATCGACCACCATGTCGAACGTGAACTGCTCGATGTCATAGGGCGCGTCGTAGTGGGTCGTCAGCGCATGCCAATCTGCGACAAAGAAGAAGCAATCGTATTCGTGCTGCAGGCGGATCCAATTCTTGAGAACGCCGTGGTACTGCCCCAGATGCAGCCGTCCGGTGGGACGCATGCCCGATACGACCCGACGGTCCGAGTCATTGCTACTCAATCGAAATCCTTGGGAATCGCAGTGGGCGCAGTATAACCGAGCAATCCGCACCTGCGCCCGCACACGCGCGGGCGGGGCTTCAGACGAAACTGCCAGCGCCGGCGCGCGCCACCATCGGCGGCATGGCCGTCAGATCCACCACAGTCGTGGCCGTCATGCCGCAAGGCCCCCCGTCGATGATCAGATCTACCTGCTGCTCGAGGTGGTCGCGAAATTCCTGCGGATCGGTCAGCGGTTCGGCAGCGCCCGGCAAGATGAGACTGGTGGACATCAGCGGTTCGCCCAGGGCCGCCAGCAGCGCCTGGGCGATGGGATAGTCGGGCACGCGAATGCCGATGGTGCGTCGCTTGGGATGTACCAGACGCCGCGGTACCTCACGCGATGCATGCAGCAGGAATGTGAACGGTCCCGGCGTGTAGTGCTTGAGGATCCGGAAACTGGTGTTGTCCACGCGCGCGTAGATCGACAGTTCTGAAAGATCACGGCAGACCAACGTGAAGTTGTGCAGCTTATCCAGGCGACGGATCGAACGGATGCGATCCAGCGCATGCTTGTCGCCGATGTGGCATGCCAGCGCATAGGTCGAATCGGTGGGATAGATGATGACGCCACCCGACCGAATGATGGCCACGGCCTGATTCAGCAGCCGCAATTGCGGGTGCGTGGGATGGACGGCGAAATACTGACTCACGGTGCTCCATATCGCGTAGTGCTCGGCCGGGCAATGGTCGCTTTAGTGAAGCCGACGAATCTTCTATCATCGCCGGCACCTTTGCGCCGTCACTACGCATGCAGCTGCTCGAATTTTTCCCCATTGTAGTCTTTGTCGCGGTCTATTACGTCTGGGATATCTTCTACGCCACCGCCGCGCTGATGCTGAGCGTGACGCTGCAGGTGGGTTATCTGTGGGCAACCAAACAGACGATTACAACGCAACTGAAGTTCACGCTGTGGCTGTCCCTGATCTTCGGCGGACTGACGCTGCTGTTTCATGACAAGACGTTCATTCAATGGAAGCCGACCATCCTCAACTGGGCCATGTCCGCCGCGCTTATTGGCAGTCAGTTCTGGGGCCGCGCCAATCTCGTCGAGCGGATGCTCGGCAGCCAGCTGTCGCTATCGGGCGGCGTCTGGGCACGGCTCAATGCGGGCTGGGCGTTGGGATTTCTTCTCGCGGGCGCTGCCAATCTGTACGTCGCCTACAACTTCTCCGAAGCCTTCTGGGTGAACTACAAGCTGATCGGCGGCTTCGGCATCACGCTGTTCTATGTGCTGGTTTCCGTGACCTATCTGCAGGTCGGTGGCCATCTGCGCGAAGTCGGCCAGGACGCGCCAAACCAGGCTGGCAAACTACCGTGATGGTGCGCTTCACGGCGCGGTTGATCGCCACCGTATGCATGCTGTATGCGATCGATGCGGTCGCGGCGACCGGCTGGGTGTCGGACGTATTCTACGTGCCGCTGCGCAGCGGGCCATCGGATTCCAATCGCATCATTCACCGCGGCTTGCCCAGCGGCACGGTGCTCGAAATTCTCGAGGACGATACCGAGCGCGGCTTCAGCCACGTACGCACACCGGCCGGAGTCGACGGCTGGATGAACTCCCAGTATGTGATCCGTGAACCGATTGCCGCGGTCAGGCTCGAAGTCGCCAACAAACGCATCAAGGCGCTGGAAGCGCAAGCTGCACAGCGCGGCGAGACACTCAGCGAATTGCGCGAAAGCACGAGCGAAGCCAGTTCAGAGAACGACGCGCTGAGCACGCAGGTCGCCCAGCTGGACGGCGAATTGAGCGAGCTGAAACGCGTCTCCGCCAGTGCGATCGAGATCCAGAAGCAGAACGAGAGCCTGACGTCTCTGAATGAACGCCTGCGCGGTGAGGTGGATCGCCTGATCGATGAAGTGCAGCGGCTCGAATCCAATATCGAACAGCGCTGGATGTTGATCGGCGCCGGTCTGGCTTTGGGGGGACTGCTGGCGGGCGTCGCACTCAAGGTACGGCCCCGGCGCAGCGGCTGGTCGTGATCGCGCTATCGGTCAACGTCAACAAGATCGCCCTGCTGCGCAACTCACGCGACGGCGACGTGCCCAGTGTCGTCCATGCGGCCGCCGAAGCCGTTGCAGCCGGTGCGTACGGCATCACGGTGCATCCGCGGCCGGATCAACGTCATATTCGCCCGCGCGACGTCATCGACCTCGCGCGCTGGCTGCGTGATGCGCACCCTGGCGTCGAGTTCAATATCGAGGGCAATCCATTCGCGCCGCCGCGTGACGACG
>JAQBCT010000145.1:0-9843 GCA_032124855.1 Gammaproteobacteria bacterium | reverse complement strand
GTCTCCGACGAGAAGATTTCGTGGTGCGTGTCGACGTGCATGATGTCGGCGTGGCGCGTCACCGACCAGTACGGGCCGTTCAGGCTATCTCTGCAGTAGTGCACCGGATCTTCGCGACGCAGGCGCGCGAAGTACGGACGCCACGTATCCTCACCGTATAGATCGGCGCGGCTGACATCGATATCTGCCAGGGGAATCGTTGCGGCGTGTTCAGCGGTGTGATTCGTTCGGCTCATGCTCAATCGACCTCGCTTCCTGATCCGCCGACTCTTACACACAACGCCTGTTGAGTCATGCCACGCGCCAAGCGCGCGCGGTGCAACCCGGGCACAATGCGCGCGCCGACCGACACTACTTCGCCCATGCCACCCGTGATGAGCCCGCTCCCGGATCTTTCCCGCGCCCGCCGCATCTTCCGCCTGGGCCTGCCGATCATGGGCGGCATGTCCACCTACACCCTGCTCGAGCTGCTGGATCTGCTGTTCATCGGCTACCTCGGAACCGTGGCGCTGGCCGCGGTCGGCATCTCAGTGTTCCTGACCTTTTCGTTTCTGGCATTGTTTGGCGGGGTATCGATCGCAGTGCAGGCCACCACCTCGCGACTGGTGGGCGAAGGCATCGTTGATGATCTCGGACGTTTTCTACGCACCGCGCTGTTGCTGATCATCGCGGCCGTACCGATCGGATCCGCGCTGCTGGTGTGGCTGGCGCCGCATCTGCTGGCGGCCATGAGCAACGATGCGGCGGTGATCAGCACCGGCGCGCCGTACCTGCGCTGGTCGCTTGCCGCAGGCGTGTTCTTCGCGATCAGCAATGCCTACATGGGTTTCTGGAACGCAACAGACCGGCCCACGCTGTATTTTCGTGTGGTTGTGCTGCAGGCACTGGTCAAGGTGCCGCTGAACTATGTGCTGATGTTCGGCATCGCGCCCTGGCCCGGCCTCGGCGTGGAAGGCGCTGGGATCTGCACCTTCGTGACGGCGGCGCTGGGCGCGGGTTATCACGCGGTGTTAGCGGGCCGGCATGCGCCCGGCTATCACACAGGCGCCATCCGCGCGCACATGGCCATCGTGTTTCGCCTGCTGGTGCCGGCGGGTCTGCAGCAGTTCCTTGAGAATCTGGCGCTGACACTGATGTTCCGGATCGTGGCGATGATCGGCACGGTGGCAGTGGCCGGGTATAGCGTGCTCGTCAATCTGGTCGGCGCAGTTGGCTTACCGGCCTGGGGACTCGGCATGGCAGGCGCGACGCTGGTGGGTCAGGCGATGGGCGCGCGCGATCCCGTGGCCGCGCATGGCTGGGCATGGGATGTGGTCAAGGTGGGAACACTCGCCATGGTCGTACTCGGAATTCCGTTCTGGGCGGCGCCCGAATGGATCCTCGGGATTTTCATTCGCGAGCCCGATGCGCTGGCCGTGGCGGTGTGGCCGTGTCGGATCCTCGGCCTGATGATCGGCGTGAACGGCCTGGGCTATATGTTCGGCAGTCTGCTCAATGGCGCCGGCGACGTGAAGCGAGTGCTGTATGTGAATCTGGCAACCCAATACCTGGTGCTGCTGCCAGGCGCCTACTTCGTTGGCGTCTACTGGGGATACGGTCTGCTCGGCGTGTGGCTGGTGCACCAGTTCGCCTTCCGCGCGCTGAATTCGGCCATCCTCACGGCGCTGTGGCAACAAAAGCTGTGGGCCAACGTTCGCTTGTGGTAAGTCGCGCTGCCCCATGGGGCATTGGGTGCCAGGCACCATTTGCCCCATGCGCCATTTGGTGCCTGGCACCATTTGGCCGATGCCGCGGAGCCGGCTTGCATCTGGCGGGCCTTGCACCGTCTACTGCGGTGTCAGTCTTCGTCGCAGCATCCATTGAAGAGTGCCATCCTCACGCGCTATCCAGCGCTCGGCTTCGCGTTGTATCGCCGCTACTGGTTCGCGTCGTTTGCCTCCGTGGGCGCGACGCAACTCGTGGGCCTGACCCAGGGCTGGCTCATCTATTCGCTGACCGGATCGGCCCTCGATCTCGGGCTGCTCGGCGCCGCTGCGGCCATACCCAATATCCTGATGTCGATGTTCGGCGGCGTGGTTGCCGACCGATTCGACAAACGCATGATCGTCCTGGTGACGTCGCTGCTGACGGCGAGCCTGCTGTTCATTCTCGCGGCGCTCGACGCAAGCGGTCAGGTAACCGTGTGGCAGGTGCTGCTGATCGCTGCACTCATATCCCTCATATCAGGCATCGAATGGCCGACGCGCCAGGCGTTGTTTCCGCACCTCATCCAACGCAGCGCGCTGATGTCGGCTGTGGCGCTCAATTCGGTGCTGTGGCAATCCACGCGCATGGTGATGCCGGCGCTGGGTGGTGTGCTGATTGCGCTCACCAGTACGGCATTCCTGTTCGCGCTGGCGGGTCTCGGTTTCGTGGTGATGTACTTCGTGATGCTGCGCATCGCGGTGCCGATGCCGGGCGTGCGCGGTGGTTCCACATTCGCCCAGATCGGTGAAGGGCTGCGCTTCATTGCTGGTCACGAACTGTTCCGCTGGTTGATCGTGTTGTCGTTCGCCAGCATGTTTTTCGTCAGTTCCTACATGCAGCTGATGCCGGCCTTTGCGCGACTGCTCGGCGCAGGCGAAACCGGCTACGGCTATCTGCTCTCGGCAACCGGTGTTGGCTCGGTGGTGGGCACGCTCGCGATCGGCGGCCTGCAGAAAATCCGCGCATTAGGCTGGGTGATCCTCGGCGGTGCGCTGGGTTCAGCAATCATGCTGGTCGGCTTTGCCTGGGCATGCGAGGCGAACTCGTATGGTGGTGCCTTGCTGGCCGCCTTTGCCGTAGCTGTCTGCGCCTCGGTATTTCTGGTCACAGCGATGACGGTATTGCAGCTCGAAGTGCCAGACGCCCTGCGCGGCCGGGTGATGGGCATTCACTCGATCACCTACAGCCTGCTGCCGCTAGGGGGCCTGTTGCTCGGCGCGATCGCGCACCAGACATCGGTGGTCAGCGCGGTGGTATTCGGTGCAGCGGCCTTCTTACTGATCGGCATCGCAGTCAGCACAGCGCGCCCGGCCATCCGCCAGATCGACGGCCGCCAGATCGCCGGCACCGGGGCACGATAGTCCACCGAATGGAGGTAAGCCGTGGGTGGCAATTGTTACTTTTGGTGACATACTTGCCGCCCCGCTGAGATAGCTGGAATAGAGGCTCCGTCCGTCAGTGCGCAAATCCTATATCACAGCCGCGATCATCATCACCGCGTGCTCGGCATGGCTGTTCAGCGGCCTCATCGGCAAGCCCGCATCCATCATCGCGCCTAGCCTCGCCGACTCGAAGGCCGCCACGCAAAACGCATCGACAGATCGCAGCGTGGCGCGCGTGCGCGCACGCATCATGCACGCGATGCAGCAGACCGAAGATGTGGTCGTGCGGGCCACCACGGCCAGCAAGCGGATCGTCGAGATGCGCGCCATGGTCAGCGGTCGCGTGTCGTTGCCACCGGTGGAGGCGGGCACTCAAGTGAAAGCCGGCGATCTGCTATGCCAACTCGATCCCGCCGATCGCCAGGCATGGGTTGCCGAAGGTGAAGCCGCTGTGACGCAGGCGCGCCTGGAGCAGCAGGGCAACCTGAAGCTGCAGGCGCAAGGCTATCAGTCGGAGACGCAGTCGATGGCGGCGAAGGCGAAACTGGCAGGCGCCGTGGCCAGCCTCTCGCAGCGCCGCATCGAACTGGAACGCACCGGCATTCGCGCGCCTTTCGATGGCATCGTCGAGTTACGTCACGCGGAACTGGGGGCCTTTCTGCAGCCGGGTTCCCCGTGTGTGACGTTGATCGCACCGGATCCGATTCTCGTGGTGGGCCAGGTGGCCGAACGCGATGTGGGTCACGTGCGCGTCGGCCAGGTCGCATCGGCGCACCTGATCGACGGGCGCGATATCACCGGCTCCGTGAACTTCGTCGCCCAGTCGGCACAAACGCAGACGCGCACCTATCGCGTCGAAGTGCTCGTGCCGAACCCCGATCACAGCATTCGCAGCGGTATCACCGCTGACCTGCGCATTCCGCGCGGCACCGTCAACGCGCAGCGCATCTCGCCTGCCCTGCTGACCCTCGATGATGCCGGCGGCGTGGGCGTGCGGATCGTCGATGAAAACAACACCGTGCATATGGTGTCGGTTTCGGTCATCAAGGACGACAGTCAGGGCGTGTGGGTCACCGGGCTTCCGGCCACTGCCACCGTAATTACCGTCGGCCAGGAACTCGTGGTAGCCGGCGACACGGTGGAAATCACATACGAAGGGGAATCCGCAGCGGACGAAGCATCGCTCAACGCCGCCACCGAAGATTCGACGAGCATCGCGCCGATTGAACCCGCCGCGGACGCCACGTCATGATCGCTCGATTGATGCAGGCGGCGATCGACCGCTACCGCACCACGCTCGCGGTGGCAATCCTGTTGACGCTGGCCGGCATGTTCGCACTGTCGGCCATTCCTGTGGAGTCAGAACCCAATATCAACGTGCCGATGTTCTCAATCACCATCGTCCACGAAGGGATCTCTCCCGAGGACGGTGAACGCCTCATTGCACTGCCGCTCGAAGCAGAACTGCGCGCCGTTGAAGGGATCAAGGAAATGCGCGCCTATGCCATGGAAGGCCGCGTGACCGTCTCCATCGAATTTGATGTCAGCTATCCCGTCACCAAGGCGCGCAGTGACATCCGCGACGCATTGGATCGCGCCAAGCCGGATTTCCCCATTGACGCCGAAGAACCGTTCATCGGCGAGTTCACCACGTCGGACTATCCGATCATCGTCGTGAATTTCTCCGGCGACGGCGTGCCGGAGCGCGTGCTTTATCAGCTTGCTGTCGCGTTGCGCGACCAGATCGAGGCCATTCCAAACGTGCTGCACGCGGATCTGAGCGGGCAACGCGACGAGCTGCTCGAGGCAGTGATTGAACCGAATCTGCTCGATTCGTACGGCATCACCATGAGTGAGCTGGGCACGTCCGTGTTGCGCAACAACCGTCTGATCGCCGCGGGTTCATTGGATACCGGACAAGGCCGCTTCGCCATCAAAGTGCCCTCGGTCATCGAGAGCGCGCAGGATCTGTTCGACATCCCCATCAAAACGGTCAACGGCACGGTTGTGACAGTGGCCGACGTTGCCACTATCCGCCGCACCTTCAAGGATCGGGAGAGCTACGCACGCGTCAACGGCATCCCGTCGATCTCAATCGAGGTATCCAAGCGCGCCGAGGCCAACCTCATCGACACAGTGGCGCAGGTGCGCACAGTGGTTGAGCGCGAGCGCTCCGCCTACCCCGCCCAGGTGTCGTTGTTCTACACGCAGGATCAAACGCCGCACGCGCAGGACCAGGTTACCGAGATGGAAGGCAACATCGTTGCCGCGCTCGCCATCGTCGGCGCCGCCGTGGTGGCTGCACTCGGCCTGCGCAGCGGCATCATCGTTGCAGCAGCCATACCGCTGGCATTCCTGTTCGGCCTGATCGTCGTTTATCTGATGGGCTTTTCATTCAACTTCATGGTGATGTTCGGTCTGCTGCTGGGTCTGGGAATGATCGTCGACGGTGCGGTGGTCGTGACGGAGTTTGCGGACCGCAAGATGGCCGAAGGAATGGTGCGCAAGGAAGCCTACGCGGTCGCCGCGAAACGGATGTTTCCACCTGTATTTGCATCCGTCGCTACCACGCTCGCCGCGTTCCTGCCGCTGATGTTCTGGCCAGGGATCGCAGGCAAATTCATGTCGTTTCTGCCGGTCACTGTATTCGCAGTGCTGGTGGGGTCGCTGATTTACGCCATGTTCTTCGGCCCGGTGTTCGGCGCGTACTTCGGCAAGGCGCACGCACAGAGCGAGGCCGACAAGCGCGATGTGTACAACCTCGAACAGGGCGATCCCCGCAAGATCCGCGGCATCACAGGCGCGTATGCCCGCACGGTTGATGTAACGAGTCGCTGGCCGATCAGCACGACGCTTGCAACCCTAGCGATTATCGCGGCCGTTTTCTGGGCGTATGGTAACTACGGTCAGGGCACGACGTACTTCACCGATTCCGACCCGCAGTTCGCCCAGGTATTCATTCGCGCCCGAGGCAATCTGTCAGCCGATGAGCGTCGCAGCCTCGTCCAGGAAGTCGAAGCCGAAGCGCTGCAAGTCGCCGGCATCGAATACATGGAATCACGCTCGCTGGTCAGCGGTGGCGGCGGTCGTCGAAACGCAGCGCCCGCGGACCTGATCGGTCGCATCTTCATGCAGTTCTACGAGCAGCAATACCGCACATCGACGGGCCGCCAGATCATCGAGGAAATACGGCACCGCACCGCACACCTTGCCGGCATCGAGGTGAACGTGCAGGCAGAGCAGATGGGGCCGCCCACCGGCAAAGACATTCAGGTGGAGTTCGCCAGCCGACAGTGGGCGCTGGTGGAGCCCACGCTGACCCACCTGCGCACTCACATGGCATCCATAGAGGGTATCCGCGACATCGATGACACGCGCTCACTGCCCGGCGTGGAGTGGCGGTTCTCGGTCGACCGTGCCAAAGCGGCGGCATTGGGTGCCGATGTGACGTCGGTCGGTCAGGCTGTGCAGCTCGTCACCAACGGCATAAAGATTGCCGAGTATCGCCCGGATGACGCAAAGGACGAGGTCGATATCCGCGTGCGCTATCCGAGCAACGAACGGGGCCTGGAAGCACTGGAGACGTTGCGCGTCTCAACTGCGCAGGGCACGGTGCCCGTATCCAGCTTTGTCAGCTTCACGCCTGTTCCGCGCACCGATACGATTGAACGTGTCGACGGGCGGCGCGTGATGTATCTGCGCGCAAATGTCGGTCCTGGGGTGTTGATCGATGCGAAGGTGAAGGAGCTCGAAGGCTGGATCGAGCAGCAGGGATTTGATCCGCTGGTGGAAATCAAATTTCGCGGCGCCAACGAGGAGCAGGCCAAGTCGATGGCATTCGTATTCAAGGCATTCCTGCTCGCACTTTTGTTGATGTTCATCATGATGATCGGCCAGTTCAACAGCTTCTATCAGTCGATGCTGATTCTGGTTTCCATCGTTATGTCGACGGCAGGCGTGCTGCTGGGTCTGCTGATCACCGACGAACCCTTCAGCGCGATTCTGTCCGGTGTGGGTGTCGTCGCGCTGGCCGGCATCATCGTGCACAACAACATCGTGCTGATCGATACGTTCAATCAACTTCGGCGCGACATGCCGCACGAAACCATCCATGAAACCATCGTGCGCACGGGTGCGCAGCGGTTGCGGCCGGTATTCCTGACTGTGGTGACGCTGGTGCTGGGGCTGGTACCGATGGCGATGCATCTGTCGGTGGATCTCATCAACCGTCAGGTGATTTACGGCGGTACCGTGACGGCATTCTGGGTACCCCTGGCGCGCAGCATCTGCTTCGGCCTGACCTTCGCCACAGTACTCACGTTGATCGTCACACCGGCGATGCTGGTGTTGCCGACGCGCCTGAAGGATCTCGTTAGATGGGCGCTTCGCCAGCGCCCTCAGCGCGACGTCGCCACGTGGGCTGCAACGTCAGAGCCAGAGCATGCCAACGGCGAGCGCGCAAACCTCGTGGTCCTGCCGACCCAGGAGCGCCCCCGCCGGGCCAGTTAATCGGCGTCAGCCAGATCGACGTAGACGGGCGCGTGATCCGATGCCGTGAGATCGTTCTGTTTCTTGCGGAACTCGCGGTCGATCGCCGCATCCTGCAGTCGCGTGCGCGCAGCGGCCGAGCCCAGCAGCAGATCGATGCGCAAGCCGTGCCCACGATGGAACGCGCCGCCGCGATAATCCCACCAGGAAAATGCCTTCACGTCCGGATACTTCTCGCGGTACAGGTCGGACAGACCCAGCTCCAGCAGCGCGGCAAATCGGGATCGCTCCGCATCCGTGTGAAATACGTGCCCCGCGCCCTTCTCACCCAGCCAGCTGTCCAGCGCCGTCGGCACCACATTGAAGTCGCCGCAGAGAACGGAGCAGACATTCGGGTCGAGCCCTCGCCAATGAGTGCGCAGTGAATCGAACCACGCAAGCTTCTTCGCATAGTCTTCGTGATCGACGCTCTTGCCGTTCGGACAGTACACGGTCGTCACTTCCACATCCCCGGCGCGCACACGAATGAAGCGCGCCCCGAATTCAGCCTGTCCCGGGAGGCCGCGTTCGAGCACTTCAACCGGCGCTCGACTGAGAATGGCAACGCCGTTCCAGGCCTTCTGACCATGCGTTTGCACGTGGTAGCCGAGATCGTTGAAGAACGCAGTCGGGAAATCTTCGTCAGTGATTTTCAGTTCCTGCAGACCAACTACGTCCGGCGAGCGCGTCTCGAGCCACAACTTCATGAAGTCGAGCCGGGCCCGCAGGCCATTGATGTTCCAGGTGGCGATGCGCATGCTGGGCACCGTGCATTGTCGATTGCGAGGGGCGAATGAAAGTCGAAGGTGACTGCTATTGCAAGGCTGCGCGGACTGATCGATGCATTCGTTGACGACAACCTTTGTGCGATGCCTGGTCATTGTGATCGTCTATGTGACGGGCTTGTTGATGTGCCTGTTCGTATTCGACTGGCTGGTGCGGCGGGCATTCAACGCCGCTGCAGGCAGCCAGTCCGCACCATCCCGTTAGCTTTCATTCAGGAGTTCCGATGTCCGCGATTTCGTTGTCACGCATCCTCGCCTACTGGGTTGCACGCCAGCCCGATGCACTGGCCGTCTGCCACGAGGGAAACAACGTCACGTGGGCACAACTCGAAGCGCGATCAAATCGACTCGCCCGCGAATACCAGGCGCTGGGGATCGTCCCGGATGATTTCGTCACCATCGCACTGCCCAACAGCATCGAGTTTTTCGAAGCCTGTTTTGCCACCTGGAAGCTCGGTGCCACGCCGCAACCCGTATCGGCCAAACTACCCAAATTCGAACGCGATCAGATCGTAGATGTGGGCCAGCCGAAACTCGTCGTCGGCGTACCCAAGGGCGCGCATCCCGGCGTCACGACCCTGCCAGTGGGTTTTGAAGCCAACGAGGCGCTGTCCACCGATGCATTGCCTGAAGTGACATCAACATCCTGGAAGGCGATGACGTCCGGCGGCAGCACGGGCCGGCCCAAACTGATCGTCACGAGGCAAGGCGCGACGCGGGATCCCGACGAACCCTTTCTCAACTTCGGCAGTTGCGGCAGCGTGCTGATTCCCGGCCCGCTGTATCACAACGGACCGTTCATGTGGGCCAGCGGTGGCCTGTTCAAAGGCAATACGGTCACCATCACGACCCGCTTCGACGCCGAGCAGACCCTGCAGCTGATCGAGGCCCATCGCGTGGACACGGTGTACATGGTGCCAACGATGATGCAGCGCATCTGGAATCTGCCGGAGACGCGTCGGCTGAATTACGACGTATCGTCATTGAAGACCCTGTGGCATCTGGCCGCCCCCTGCCCCGCGTGGCTGAAGCAGGCGTACATCGAGTGGCTGGGGGCAGACGTGATCTGGGAACTCTACGGCGGCACCGAGGGCCAGGGATCCACTGTCATCACAGGACCGGAATGGTTGCAGCATCGCGGCTCGGTGGGGAAACCCGTTGAGACGTGCGAGATGAAAATTGTCGATGACGCCGGCAACACACTGCCCGCCGGCGACGTGGGCGAAGTATTCATGCGGCCCAAGGCCGGGCCGGGCACCACCTACCGCTACATCGGCGCCGAAGCGAAAGCCATTGCCGGCGGCTGGGAGAGTCTCGGCGACATGGGCTATCTCGACACGGACGGCTATCTGTACTTATCCGACCGCCAGACCGACATGATCCTCTCGGGTGGCGCGAATATT
>JAQBCT010000144.1:0-9996 GCA_032124855.1 Gammaproteobacteria bacterium | reverse complement strand
GCCGAGCATGGTGATGCCGGTCTTTTGCGCGATCTCATGGCCCATCTGCGTCAGGCCGGAGCGCGAGACGAGAAACGGGATGCGTCAGGTCATGAAGCAGACACAGGGCAAGGCAAATCCGACGGCCGTCAATGAACTGTTGCGCGCTGCGTTGGCGCGCGGCTGATGCGGGTGTGGTTGTGGGAGGGGCTTGTGGGAGGGGCTTGTGGGAGGGGCTTCAGCCCCGATCCTTGTCGCAGGCGACTCAAACAAGGATCGGGGCTGAAGCCCCTCCTACACGCCCCTCCTACTCACGCCCGCTGGCGCCCCACCAAACCAATGGCAGCGCGCAGTACATCGCGCCGGCTGATCTGGCCCACCAGCCTGCCGTCCTCTCCCACCACCGGAAAGCGGCGCCGCCGTTCTTTGACGAAGCGCTCGGCGAGGCTATAAATATCCGTATTCGGTGACACCGTATCCACGGGCGCGTGCATGAAGTCGGCGACGATTCCCGTGGTCTCGGCGTAGTAGCTGTCCTGGATCACCACCTGCATCAAATCGCTTTCCGACAGCATGCCCACCAGCCGACCGCCATCGTCCACTACAGGTGCGCCCGAGAACCCTCGGGTCATGAGAATCTGCATTGCGTCAAAGACATTCGTCGCGGGTTTGAAGGTCAGCACCCGAGTGGACATATAGTCAACGATCTTGACGGACCTCATGGGCCTGCTCCCAGCGTGTCTTCCCCCCGCGAGTGATACGCGCTGGCCACCACTCCGTCAACACTACGTTCGCCGCCACCCCTTTGTTCGCACCGCCGCGGTCCTTATCGATATACCCAAAACGCCTGACCGAAACCTTTGAGACGGATCCGGCTGACATTAGAATACCCGGCCCTTCCCACACTGCCGTATTCATGACGGGCTACCAGCTCACCCACTTGAAGCAACTTGAAAGCGAGAGTATTCGCATCATCCGTGAGGTGGCCGCCGAGTTTGAACGCCCGGTGATGCTGTACTCCATTGGCAAGGATTCCACTGTCCTGCTGCATCTGGCGCGCAAGGCATTCTTTCCGGGACGCCTGCCGTTTCCCCTGCTGCATGTGGATACGACGTGGAAATTTCGCGACATGATCGCCTTTCGCAATCGCGTGGCGAAGGAGAACGAGATCGAGCTGATCGTCCACAGCAACGCGGACGGCGCAAAGAACAACATCACCCCGTTCACCTACGGTTCCAAGAAATATACCGACATCATGAAGACGCAGGCGTTGCTGCAGGCGCTGAACCACTACAAATTCGATGCCGCATTCGGCGGTGCCAGACGCGATGAAGAGAAATCCCGCGCCAAGGAACGCGTGTACTCGGTGCGCGATTCCAACCATCGCTGGGATCCGAAGAATCAGCGCCCCGAGCTGTGGAATCTGTACAACGGCAACATCAACCGCGGTGAGGAAGTGCGGGTATTCCCACTATCGAACTGGACCGAACTGGATGTGTGGCAATACATCTACCTGGAGAAGCTCGAAATCGTGCCGCTGTATTTTGCGGCCGAGCGACCCGTGGTAGATCGCGACGGCACATTGATCATGGTGGACGATGAGCGCTTGCCATTGCGCAAGGGCGAAGTGCCGCAGTTGCGCCAGGTGCGGTTCCGTACGCTCGGGTGCTACCCGCTGTCAGGCGCCATCGAATCGACAGCAGCCACGCTGCCGCAGATCATTCAGGAAATGCTTCTGACACGACATTCGGAACGCCAGGGGCGGCTGATCGACTACGACGGCACCGCCTCGATGGAACAGAAAAGGCGCGAGGGCTATTTCTGATGAGCCATCAATCGGAATTGATCGAAACCGATATCCTCGCCTACCTCGAACAGCACGAGCGCAAAGAGATCCTGCGCTTTCTGACGTGTGGCAGCGTCGACGACGGCAAGAGCACACTGATCGGTCGGCTGCTGCACGACTCGAAGATGATCTACGAGGATCAACTCGACGCAGTGCGTTCGAAAAAACCGGGCGACGAAGGCGAATTCGACCTGGCGCTGCTGGTCGACGGGTTACAGGCCGAACGCGAGCAGGGCATCACCATCGACGTCGCGTACCGGTACTTTTCCACCGCGAAGCGCAAATTCATCATCGCCGACACGCCGGGGCACGAACAGTACACGCGTAATATGGCCACGGGCGCATCGGGTTGTGACGTGGCGGTGATCCTGATCGACGCGCGCAGCGGTGTGCTGACGCAGACTCGACGCCATACCTTCATTGCCGCGTTGCTCGGCATCCGTCACGTCATCGTCGCGGTCAACAAGATGGATCTGGTGAACTTCGACGAGTCTGTATTCGACACGATCCGCGGTGAGTACAACGCCTTCACCGCCAACCTCGGCATCGATGATCTGACATTTATTCCAATCTCGGCACTGCGCGGCGACAACGTGGTGGAAAAATCGCCGGCAATGAACTGGTATCAAGGCAGCACCCTGATGCACCTGTTGGAGAACGTGCACATCGCCTCGGACCGGAACTTCTCGGCGTTTCGTTTCGCCGTGCAGCGCGTCAACCGGCCGGATTCGAGCTTTCGCGGCTACAGCGGCACCGTGCAGAGCGGCATCGTGCGCGTGGGTGATCCAATCGTGGTGCTGCCGTCGTCGAAGTCTTCGCGGGTCGAACGAATAGTTACGATGGATGGCGATCTCACCGAGGCGTTTCCACCGCTCGCCGTCACACTGACCCTCGCCGACGAAGTGGATATCAGCCGCGGCGACATGCTGGTAAATCCGGACCAACTTCCGTGCTTCCAGGATCGCTTCGACGCGCAGCTGGTGTGGATGGCCGAGCAACCGCTGGTGCCGGGCAAGCAGTACATCATCAAGCACGGCACCAAGCAGCTATTTGGTCGCGTCTCCGCAATCCGTCACCGTACGGATATCAATACGCTTGCACAGGTGCCGGCACCTACGCTTGCGCTGAACGAAATCGGTCGCTGCGAGTTCACGCTGGCCGAACCCATTGCATTCGACCCCTACGCCGACAATCGCGAAACCGGCGCGTTCATCGTCATCGACCGCATCGACAACAGCACCATCGGCGCGGGAATGATTTGTCCGCCACACGGCAGCTTGGCACGCGATCATTGGAACGAAACACCGCACGGGGTATTGCGAGAACGTCATTCGCCGGTCACCGCACTCGAGCGCGAACAGCGTCTCGGGCAACGCCCGATCACCGTATTGCTCACGGGCCTGTCGAAATCCGGTAAAACCGTCATCGCCAATGCAGTGGAGCGTCGGCTGTTCGATATGGGTCGGCTGGCGACCGTGCTGGACGGTCAGGATTTTCGCCTCGGCATGAGCCGCGACCTCGGCTTTTCTGCATCCGACCGATCCGAGAATATGCGCCGTGCTGCCCAAGCAGCAAAACTCATCAACGATGCGGGTGTCATCTGCCTCACGGCGTTCATCGTGCCGCACGAAGAAATCCGCAACCGCGCACGCGACGTGGTGGGCGCTGAGCGATTCATCGAAATCTATCTGCGCGCACCGCTCGACGTGCTGAAGGCCCGCGACGTTGAAGGGCTGTACGCCGCGGCCGAACGTGGCGAGCTGCCGAGTTTTCCCGGGGTGACGAGCGAGTTCGAGGAACCGGTTGCGCCCGACCTGATCCTCGATACCGGCTCAGCGGATGTCGAGACATGCGCGACCCTGATCATCGATCTGCTCACCGCCAGACAAATCATTCGCTAGAACATAGCTACGGAGAACCCCATGACCACAGAAACCGATGTCGTCATCGTCGGCGCCGGACCTTGCGGCCTCTTTCAGATATTCGAGCTCGGCCTGCTGGGTCTGAACGCCCACGTGGTCGACGCGCTGCCCAAACCCGGCGGCCAATGCACGGAGCTCTACCCCGACAAGCCCATCTACGACATTCCGGCCATCCCGATGTGCGACGCCGCCGAACTGGTGGACCGGTTGCTGAAGCAGATCGAACCTTTCGGCGCGACCTTTCATCTCGATCAGCAGGTCACCCAGGTGGAGCGCCACGAGGATAGAAGCTTCACCGTGCGCACGAGCGCAGGTACGACACTGCGGTGCAAGGCAGTGGTCATTGCAGGCGGTGTCGGCTCCTTCCAACCCATGCCGCTGCGAGTGGATGGTGCAGATGAATTGATCGACGAACAGGTGTTCTATCGCATCAAAGATCCGACAGCACATCACGGCCGCGATCTGATTGTGCTCGGTGGCGGCGACTCGGCATTCGACTGGGCCGTCGCGCTGGCTGAACACGCGAAATCGCTGACGCTGCTGCATCGCAGCGACAAATTCCGCGCGGCGCCCGCCACAGTGGCCAAGATGGAAGCGCTCGTCGCGGCAGGGAAGATGCGTTTCGCGGTCGGCAATGTGGTTGGACTTGAAATGAGCGCCGGACGGCTGGCCCGGGTGCAAGTGCGTGCGCCGGATGAATCCGTCAGTGCGCTGCCACTCGATCATCTGCTGGTGTTCTTCGGTCTGTCGCCGAAACTGGGGCCCATCGCGGAATGGGGGCTCGATCTCGAAAAGAACCAGATCACCACCGACACCGAAAAATTCGAGAGCAATGTCCCCGGCATTTACGCCGTGGGCGATATCGCGACCTACCCGGGCAAGAAGAAGCTGATTCTGTCGGGCTTTCACGAGGCGGCGCTGGCGGCATTTGCAATAAAGGCACGCATCGAGCCCGACAAGAAGGTGCATCTGCAGTACACAACCACCAGCCCGATCATGCACCAGCGCCTGAAGGTCAAAGACTGAGGCCGCGCGCAGCATTGCTGCATCGACCCACGGCGCAGTATGCTTCGGCACCTGCCGAGCTAATCTACCTGAATTAGAAAACTGAAGAGGACGTTTTCATGAGTACTGCCAAGCCACTGCCCGCAGTGGATTTTCTGAAGATCCCCGAGAAGGGCGAACCCTTTCTCGAAGGCATGAAGTGCGCCAGCTGCGATGCCATCTATCTGAGCGCACGCGCAGTGTGCTCAAAGTGCGGCGCGCGCGACCAGCTCGCGGCGCACAAGCTGGGAACCAAGGGCAAGCTGTACGCTTACTCGATCGTCCACCGCTCGTTCCCCGGCGTTGAAGTGCCGTACATTTCCGCGATCGTGGATCTCGACGACGGCGGCACGTTGAAAGGCAATTTGATCAACATCGAACCCGACCCGAAGAATCTCAAATTCGATATGCCCGTGGACGTTGTCATCAAGGATGCGGGCCGCAAAGATCGGGAAGGCAATTCCTATCTGGCTTACTTTTTTCAACCCCGGGCAGCGTGAGGAGATAACCAATGAGTGATGTATATGTAGTAGGCGTCGATATGACGAAGTTCATGAAGGCTGGCACCGGGCCCAATGTAGAAGTGCTGGGTTCCATCGCGGCACTGGGTGCAATGGATGACTGCGGCCTGAAAATTCAGGATATGCAGGCCTTGTACTGCGGCAATCTGGGCCAGGCCTCGGGCATGGTGGGTCAGCGCATCCTGCAGCAGATCGGCCAGACGGGCATCGCGGTGGTAAATGTTTCGAACGCCTGCGCCACCGGCGCAACCGCGTTCCGTGAAGCGTGGACCGCGATCAAAGCCGGCCTGTACGACACCGTACTCGCCGTGGGTGTGGAGAAGATGAGCTCTGGCCTGCTGGGCGGCGGTGGCGGCACCGGCATCTCGCGCGAAGGGCTGATGGGTTCCGGCACGATGCCGGCCGTGTTCGCCGAAGCGGGCATGGAGCATGCGCGCAAATACGGCACCACGTTCGAACAGTTCGCGAAAGTGTCGGTGAAGAACCACCACCACTCGACGATGAATCCGAAGGCGATGCTGCAGAAGGAATTCTCACTGCCCGACGTGATGAACGCGGAAATGATCGCCTACCCAAATACGAAGTTCATGTGTTCGCTCAACGTGGACGGTTCCGCTGCGGCGGTGTTGTGCTCGGAGAAGAAAGTGCGCGAGCTTGGCCTCATGAAGCGGGCCGTGAAAGTGCGCGCCTCCGTCATGACGTCAGACCCCTGGCAGGAACGCGACCTCGTGATGCCCGACGTCAACAGCTGCACGCGCCTCGCGGTGAAGCAAGCGTATGAGATGGCCGGTGTGGGTGCCAAGGATATCAACCTCATCGAGCTGCACGACTGCTTCGCAACGGCCGAGATTCTGCACTACGAGAATCTCGGCATCTGCAAAGACGGCGAAGCCGGCATGATGATCGATACAGGTGCCGTTGCACTGGGCGGACGCATTCCGGTCAACGTGTCGGGCGGACTCTTGTCGAAAGGCCACCCCCTGGGCGCCACCGGCATCGCGAATATCTACGAGGTCTGTACGCACCTGCGTGGCGAAGCTGGCAAGCGCCAGGTTGCGGGCGCGCGGATCGGCATGACGCACGTGATTGGCCTCGGCAGCGCCTGCGGCATTCACATCCTGGAAAAAGCCGCCTGACGGCAACGCGGGGCGGAAGCGGTCTGACGATCGCTTCCGCCTTTTTTCATGCGCATCGGAATCGTCAGCGACACCCACAATAACCTCAAGAACGTCGCGCGCATCGTCGCACTCTTCAATGCGGCGGCGGTGGATCGAGTGATCCACACGGGTGATATCACGCAGGCCAAGACGATTCACGCATTCGCCGATCTGACGGCGCCGCTGTGGGGCGTATTCGGCAACAACGACCAGGAACGCGATACGCTGCACACCGCTATCGACGCACTCGGTTTCTCATTCTGCGACCCGCCGCTGGAGCTGGTGTGGCACGAACGACGCATCATCGTCGTGCACGATCCGCGCGATCTCGACAGCACGCTCGCCGCCGATCATCACCTTGCGCTGCATGGCCACACGCACCGGCATCGACTGGAGCGGTCAACGTCACAACTCATATTCAATCCAGGGGAATGCGCCGGTCATCTCGACGGCTACAACGCCGTTGGCGTCATCGATCTGGCCACCCTGGATGCCCAGCTGCTGCGATTTTAGCGGAGGGGTCGGAGTAACGACTCCCTAATTCTGCTGATCGAAGCGGGCAAGAAATTCCTCGATGCGCTTGGCATTCATGCCGACATCGCTGACGCCCACCCGCGATACCGAGCGCACGTCGACCACGGCGCCACCGGCCGCCTGCCGAATGCGCACCACCACATCGTCCTTGAATCCGAACCAGAACGAAGTGGCTGTGGCCTCGATGCGTCCCGCGTCACGATCGGCGTTGACGATTTCCAGGCCCATTCCCGTGAGCACTTCCAGCGCCTGATCGAAGCTGGCCCCCGCATCACGACCTGTCGCCAGCGGTTTGATGTTCGGATACGCCGCTTGCTGTTGTGGCGCGACGGTCTGGGTGTCGTACTCCAGCGAGTTGGAGCCGGGTTCGCGAATCGATACAACAACATCGAATGCCGGCGGGTCGATCATGTCGGTTGCGATGTCGTGAATGGGTGGCACCGATCGAGCCGTATTGAACTGGCTGCCCATGAGTGCCACGACACATCCGGCGATCACGAGCCCCGCGTACAGCAGCGAACGATCTGCATTGAGCCCCTTGCGAAAGGCCACGATCAGCGCGACGACACCCAACACGACAGCTGCAACGGCCAAAACGGTGCCAACCGCCAGCAACAGCAATCCGATCTGGAATGACCACACACCCAGGCGCGTACCCAGCGCCCCGACCGGCAGCAAAGCAACGGCGACAATGGCACCGATCAGCAGTGCCTTCGACCACCAGGCCGGCGTAGCTGAAGCGTTGTTCATCCCCAGGCTCCCTGTTCGAATTGATAAGTGGTAACGAGTCTAGCCGAGCCACGCATCGGGCGCGCGCCTGCTCACGCGATGGTCGCCCCGCCATCGATGACGAAGTTCTGGCCCGTTGCGAATGCACCCGCCGGCGCCGCCAAAAATACGGCGCAGCCGGCAATCTCGTCCGGTTCACCGATGCGGCGCAGCGGATCACCCGCGGTGCGGCGCTTGAGGTTGTCGGGGTTCTCCCACAACGCGCGCGCGAAATCGGTGCGGATCAGACCCGGCGAGATAGCGTTCACGCGGATGTTGTGCTGGCCGTACTCGCACGCCAGGTTGCGTACAAGCTGCAGGTCAGCTGCCTTCGAAATGCAGTAGGCACCGAGATCGGTACTGCCGCGCAGTCCGCCCACGGAGGAGATGACGAGGATCACGCCATCGCGCCGCTGCACCATCCCAGGCAACACCAGGTGCGCCAGCCAATGATTGGAACGGATGTTCACGCTCATGATCTTGTCGAACGCGGAATCCGGGATGTCCTTGGAGGGCCCGAAGTACGGGTTGACGGCGGCGTTACACACCAGAATATCCACATCGCCCAGCCTGGACTGCGTCTCGCCGACAAGCCGTTCCAACTCGGCGCGCTCACCGATATGCGCCGGTATCGCAACGGCTTCGCCGGGGGCATCGCGCAGCTCTTCGTTGATCGACGCGGCCACTGCATCGCAGGCATCCGCCTTGCGGCTGGAGATGACGACGCGCGCGCCATGCCGCGCCATTGCCTGGGCAATGGCGCGACCAATCCCCTTAGTTGATCCGGTGATCAAGGCCACTTTGCCGGTGAGATCGAACAGCTTGCTCGTGACCATTACTTCCTCGTTTCGAATGGGATGTGCTACTACGCAATGCCCAGGTGCTGCTTGGCATACGCAGTCACTGCTTTGTAATCCGCCTTGCCATTGCTCGCGCGGCCGATGTCATCGATGGTGATGATGTGCTTCGGGGTTTTGTAGCCGGCGAGCCGCGCACGAACATGGTCGCGAAGCGCTGCTTCATCGACGCGGACGCCGCTTACCGGCTGGACCACCGCCGTCACCATCTGGCCCCACTTCTCATCAGGCACACCCACCACCAGCGCATCGTGCACGGTCTCGTGCGCCTTGAGCACCTCTTCCACTTCTTCGGGATAGACCTTTTCACCCGCAGTGTTGATGCAGACGCTGCCGCGCCCCAGCAGGATCAACGTGCCGTCTGCCTCCACCCGGCAATAGTCGCCCGGCATGGCATAGCGTTGCCCGTTGATCACAGGAAACGTGCGCGCCGTCTTCTCTTCGTCCTTGTAGTAGCCCCGCGGGATTGCGCCCCTGCGCGCAACGAAGCCCACTTCGCCACTGCCCGGGGCAATCTCGCGCAGATCTTCGGTGAATACTTTGCAATCCGGCCCCAGCGTGAATTTAGCCACCTCTGTGGTGCCGTCAGCCGTCGTATCAGAACGACCGAAGCCCATCGCCTCGGATGCACCGAAGGCATCCGTCAACACCATCTTCGGGTTGTGGCGCAGCAGACCTTTCTTCACCTCAGGGCTCCACATCACGCCGCTCGAGACGATGCCCAGCACCGAGCTCGTATCGTAGCGACCCTGTTCGTTGTCCAGCGCCTTCAGCAACGGCTTGGCGAACGCATCGCCGACGATGGCTAGCGCATTCACCCGATGCCGCTGCACGGTGGCCCATGCCTCATCCGCATCGAAGCCGTGGCCACCCATGGTGACCACCGTGCCGCCGTGCGCCAGCGCGCCGATCGCGGTGAACAGTCCAGTGCCGTGCATCAAAGGGCAGCAAGGCAAAAATATGCCGCCGCCACCCACCGCCTTTACATTGGCTGCATGCTGCCCGACATCCGTTGGCGCAATCATCTGCGTGGCCGGCGTCGCACCGGCGGCACCGGCATTCCAGTGATCCACGTGCGCCCACATCACACCCTTGGGCATCCCTGTGGTGCCGCCGGTGTAAAGAAAGATCATGTCGTCACCGGATCGTTTGATATCCAGCGGCGCGCCATCGCCGATTTCGGCGAGTTCCTCGAACGACACTGCGAATTCGACCTCGGGCGCGCCTTCGCAGACCTCAACCCACAAGGCCACCCTGGGCAGGCGCTGGCGCAGCGCGCGGATGCGCGGTGCGAATTCGGCGCCGTATACGACGATCTTGGCGTCGGAATTGTCGAAGATGTACCACAGCTCGTCGTCGACGTAGCGG
>JAQBCT010000143.1:0-4470 GCA_032124855.1 Gammaproteobacteria bacterium | reverse complement strand
GTGTTGCCACAAGGTCCTGCACCGCTGCGGATCGAAGAGATCACCCTGGCCGACCCCGGCCCCACCCAGGTGGTGGTGAAACAATTCGCCTCCGGCATCTGTCATTCCCAGCTCCATCAGATGCATCGTTCCCGCCGCACTCCCGTGATCCTCGGCCACGAATCGACAGGCATCGTGACGAAGACCGGCAAGGACGTGCAGCACGTGGTCGAGGGTGACCTCGTCCTGGTCACCTGGGTACCGCGCGATGCGGAGCACGCGACGCGGCGCCCTGTGGTTGCAACCCTCGCCGTCTCCGACGGCACCGCCCAATCAGAGAACGTGTTCACGTGGGCCGACTACACCCTTGCCGATGAGCAGTACGTCGTCAAAGTCGCGGCCAATACACCGCGCGATGTCACCTCCATCATCGGCTGCGCCGTGATGACAGGCGCCGGGGCCGTGATCAACACGGCCGCCGTGCAGCGGGGCCAGAGTGTCGCGATATTCGGGGTCGGCGGCGTGGGCCTCTCGGCTGTGGTGGGTGCTCGCATGGCCGGCGCGAATCCCATCATCGCCGTGGATCTGGATGACGCGAAGCTGGAATTCGCGCGACGTTTCGGGGCGACGCACCT
Organism: Gammaproteobacteria bacterium; assembly: GCA_032124855.1. Lineage (GTDB taxonomy): Bacteria > Pseudomonadota > Gammaproteobacteria > Pseudomonadales > Azotimanducaceae > DATJGR01. The sequence goes on along the minus strand of JAQBCT010000143.1, from coordinate 3,856 downwards.
CATCAATGCGGCGCAAACCGATCCAATCGCTGCCATTCACGCCCTCACGCCCCGGGCCGACGAATTCACAATCATGCGCACGGCCGTATCCGGGGTGGACTTTGCGTTCGACTGCATCGGCATCAAGAAGACCATGGAACAGATCGTGCCGGCCTGTCGCGGTGGCCATTTTGGCGTGCACGGCGGCGGCACTGCGGTGCTGGTGGGCGTGCCCAGCACACCCGTGGAACTCAATGCCATCGACGTGCTGATTGCCGAGAAGCGCTTCATCGGCAGCATCGGCGGATCATGCGCGCCGGATCGCGACTTCCCGATCTTTCTCGACTGGCATCGCAAGGGTCACCTCGACCTCGACGCCATGGTCACCGCGCGCTATCGACTGGACGATATCAACGAGGCCACCACCGCGCTTAGCGAAGGCAAGATCAGCGGCCGGGCAATCCTCGAGTTCGAGCACTAGGCGCGCACCGTGGCCGATCTGTTGGAGATTTCCACCCGTATCATCGAAACGGGCGTGGCACCCGGACCGGTCAATCGCATCACGCATGAGCTGTCGGAGATCGGCAGCGCCATCGCTGTGGTGGAGGCGTTCTCGCACTCGGTGCTGTTCAAAACCAGCGATGGTCTGGTGGTATTCGACACCAGTGGCGAACAAGGCGGCACGCGGGTAGTGAATGCAATCCGCGGCTGGTCGAAAGATCGCTTCAACACGCTCGTTTACACCCACGGACATGTCGACCATGTGGGCGGGTGCGGCGCATTTCTTGCGGATGCGCAGACCAACCAGCAGCCGCGGCCGAACGTGGCCGGCCACGAGAACGTCCCCAAGCGCTTCGACCGCTACAACCTCACCAACGGCTACAACCTGGCGATCAACGCGCGGCAGTTCCGTGGGCTCGGCGGACGCGGTTACGGTCTCGGCGGCGAGTCGGGCCGGTTCCTGCCGGGCGATGCCGCCAAACCCAATATCACCTACAGCGATCGGCTGGCGTTGTCGGTAGGCGGGCTCGAATTCGAACTGCACCACGCCAAAGGCGAAACCGACGATCACACCTGGGCCTGGATCCCGGCGCATCGCGCCATCTGCGCGGGCGATTTCTTCATCTGGAATTTTCCGAATGCGGGCAATCCTCAGAAGGTGCAGCGCTACCCGGTGGAATGGGCCGCCGCGATGCGCACGATGGCGGGCATGGGCGCAGAGCTTTTCCTGCCCGCCCACGGCTTACCCATCGCCGGTGAAGCGCGCATCAAGCGCGTGCTTCTGGAAGTCGCTGAAACGCTGGAAAAACTGATCAGCGAAACGTTGGCCATGATGAATATCGGTGCGCCGCTCAACGACATCATTCACACGGTCAAGGTGGCGCCCGAAATTTTGCAGCGTCCGTATCTGCGGCCTCTGTACGACGAGCCCGAATTCGTGGTGCGCAATCTATGGCGCATGTACGGCGGTTGGTACGACGGCAATCCGGCGAATCTCAAGCCGGCACCCGATGCAGCACTGGCTAGCGAGTTGGCAGCCGCGGCCGGCGGCGCCGCCAAGCTTGCTGGGCGCGCCCAGCAGTTGGCGCAGACGAATGAACTGCGGCTCGCCTGCCACCTGATCGAGATCGCGACTCGCGCCGAACCCGGCAACAAGGCGCTGTTCGCCATTCGCGCAGCAATTTACCAGCAGCGGCGCGACAGCGAGACATCGCTGATGGCCAAAGGCATTTTCGGCGCCACGGCCGGTGAATCCCTGGTGAGTGCCGGCATTGACGATCCACACGCCAGGCGATAACCGTGCCGCTACAGATTCGTGAGCGATCCCGGCCAGGCCCGCCCGGCTGCTTCCTCGGTGAGGAGCAGGGCGTGGGCCTGCTCGACTGGAGCGAGACCGCAAAGCGCTTCGCCGCCGCACGCAACTACTGGGTGAGCACCGCGTCGCTCGCCGGCCACCCGCACGCCATGCCGGTGTGGGGCGTGTGGCTCGACGACCGCTTTGTGTTCAGCACGAGTCCCGCATCACGCAAGGCGCGCAATCTGATGAGCAACCCCGAAGTGACGGTGCACCTGGAGGACGGCGACGCCGTGGTGATCATCGAAGGTCGCGCCGCAGAGGTACGCGACCCAATCGGGTTGTCGGCATTTCTCACCGCCTACAATCCGAAGTATCGCTGGGACTTCACGCTGGAGCAGGTGGCGCGCGGCGTATTCGACGTGCATCCCGCGCGCGCCTTTGCATGGCTCGGCAGCGAGGGCGAGTCATTTGGCGGTTCCGCCACACGCTGGAGTTTCGTGGGAAGCAATGCGGCCAAGGGAGGCTGACGATGTTGAACTCAAAGGTTATCAGCAACGGTTCCATCGAGACCGCGTACTACGAACGCGGTAACGGCGAAACGCTGGTGCTGCTGCACGGCTTTACCGGATCAAAACTGGATTTCCACGATCAGCTGGATTGGTTCTCCGATACGTACCGCGTACTGGCGCCGGATCAGCGTGGCCACGGCGAATCTACGAATATCGGCACCGCAGAGGGCTATGCACTCGACGTCCTCGTGGCGGATCTCGAAGGATTCCTGACTGCCGCAGGTGTGCAACGCTGCCATCTGCTCGGTCATTCGATGGGCGGCATGGTGGCCATGCGATTCGCGCTGGCACATCCCCAACGGCTGCATTCGCTGATGCTGATGGACACCGCGGCGGAACCGCTGACGCTGTTTCCGGCGGCGCTGCGCGACAAGATCATTGCAGAGGTTCTCGAGATGGGCTGCGCCTTCCGCCTCGACACCATGCGAGCCATGCCGATGTCCGACGCCGCCGCGCGCGGCCGCGATTTTCTGGGGGCCGACGAACACTGGCGGCGCATAGAACTGAAGCTGAATCAGATGGATCCGCACGCGTGGGCTGGTTTGAGTAACGAGATGTCCAGTCAGGCATCGATCCTCGACCAACTCCGCAGTGTCCGCATCCCCACCACCGTACTCGTGGGCGAGTTCGACACCCCCTTTGTAGAGCCGTCGGCGCGCATGGCCGAGGCGATTCCCGGTGCGCGTCTCGAAATCATCGCCCATGCAGCCCACTGCCCGCAGTACGAAAACGCCGAGGCATGGCGCGATGTCGTGACGGCGCATCTCGCGGGTTTTGCCAGAGGGACCCATCAAAAACCAACCCCACAGGGAGACAACTGATGCTCGCCAAACTACCCGGACGCGTCGCCATTGAAGACGCCGTGGTATTCGGCACCGGTGGCGGCCGCGATTTACATTGCGACGTATTCACACCCCCAGACAGCCGCACCGATCGCGCAGCCGTGCTGCTGATTCACGGCGGCGGATGGTTCGGTGGCGACCGCACCCAGCTGCGCGGCTACGGCATTCAACTCGCCCGGTTTGGATTGGTCTGCGTCTGTCCCGAGTATCGGCTGTCGGGCGAATCCATCTGGCCCGCGCAGATTCACGATGTGAAAGCCGCACTGCGCTGGTTGCGCGCCAACGCGGCCCGGCTTGGCGTGGACCCTGACAAGATCGCGGTTTCCGGCAATTCCGCAGGCGCGCACCTCGCGCTGATGATCGGCGCAACACCCAATGTGCCCGTATTCGACGGCAAGGGCGGGAATGCTGACGTCGAAACCACCTGCGCCGCGGTGGTGGCCATCTATCCGCCCACGCTGCTGCGCGTCGGTGAGCCCGGGGATGCCATCGCCAATCTGTTTGGTGGCAAGGCGAGTCGAGAAGCCGAGGACGCCGCGAGTCCCATCACGTATGCACATCGCAACTTCCCGCCCACCCTGCTGATTCACGGCAACGCCGACGATATCGTGCCGGTGGAGGCCAGCTTCGCGATGTACAAGAGCCTGGCCGATGTCGGTGCCCAGGTG
>JAQBCT010000142.1:0-3346 GCA_032124855.1 Gammaproteobacteria bacterium | reverse complement strand
CCAAATTACGCCCCGAACGAATCGACCGGGATCGGATAGGTCCGTAACCCGCAACATCCCGAGATTCGCTTGAAATCGTCATCCAGGGTTAGGGTGGAGCGCGCCCGGCGAGGCGAGCTGGGTAAGGGTGCCACGAATATCCGTTACAGCTGAGGAGGCTACGGGTGGCACAGTTGAGCTATTCATCGGGTCCCGCGGATACGGGACTGCTGGGCATCACCATCGGGGATCTGCTGGATCGCACGGTAGCGACCTATCCCGAAAACGAAGCGCTGGTGTCCTGCCATCAGGGGATCCGTTGGACGTATAGCGAGTTCGGTGAGCAGGTGGATCGGTTGGCGCGCGGACTGATGGCGCTGGGAGTACAGCAGGGCGAACGTGTGGGCATCTGGTCCACCAACCGCGCCGAGTGGACGCTCACGCAGTTCGCCACCAGCAAGATCGGCGCGATCCTGGTGAACGTGAATCCGAGCTACCGCTCTGCGGAACTGGAGTACGCGCTCAATCAGTCGGGTTGCCGCTACCTGATTCTCACCGACGCGTTCAAGACCACGAACTACATCGAGATATTGTCGAACGTGGCGCCGGAAATCGAGAACGGCACGCCCGGAAAACTGTTGCTGCCGCGTCTGCCGGAACTGAAAACCGTGATCACGTTGGGCGAGTCGAGCCCCGGCATGTTGACATGGTCCGACGTGCTGGCTCGCGCCGAAGAGATTCCGGACGATGCGCGCATAGCGCGGCAGGCCGCGCTGTCATTCGACGACCCGATCAATATCCAATACACCAGCGGGACGACGGGGTTTCCGAAGGGTGCCACCCTCAGCCACCACAACATTCTGAACAACGGCTATTTCGTCGCGCGGTTGATGAACTTTTCCCACCGCGACCGGCTCGTGATTCCAGTACCGCTGTATCACTGCTTTGGCATGGTGATGGGTAACCTGGGGTGCGTCAGCCACGGTGCCACCATGATCTATCCGGATCAGGCATTCGACGCGACCTCCGTGCTGCGCGCCGTGGCGGATGAAAAAGCAACGGCGTTGTACGGCGTGCCCACCATGTTCATTGCAGAGCTGGCGCTGGAGAACTTCTCCGAATTTGACTTGACGTCATTGCGGACCGGCATCATGGCCGGTGCCCCGTGTCCGATCGAAGTGATGCGCAAGGTCCAGTCGCTGATGCATATGCACGAGGTGGCCATCGGCTATGGCATGACGGAGACCAGTCCGGTGTCCACCCAGACCCGCATCGGTACGCCCCTCGATAAACAGGTCAGCACCGTCGGGCAGGTGCATCCACACGTGGAGATCAAGGTGGTCGACCCGGAGACGGGCGCTACCGTGCCGCGCGGCGCGCTGGGTGAGTTCTGCACGCGCGGCTACAGCGTGATGCTCGGCTACTGGAGCAATGAAGAAGCGACACGCGCATCGATCGACACTGCGCGCTGGATGCACACGGGTGATCTGGCTGTCATGGACGATGCCGGCTACGTCAATATCACGGGCCGCATCAAAGACATGATCATCCGGGGCGGCGAGAACATCTATCCGCGCGAGATCGAAGAATTCCTCTATCGGCATCCGGATATCAAGGAGGTGCAGGTGATCGGCGTGCCCGACGCCAAATTCGGCGAGGAGCTGATGGCCTGGATCCAGCCGGCAGAGGGTGCACAACTGTCGGAGGACGACATCAAACAGTTTTGCGCTGGTCAGATCGCCCGCTACAAGGTGCCGCGCTACATCAAGTTCGTAGATGACTTTCCGATGACGGTGACCGGCAAGATTCAAAAGTTCGTGATGCGCCAGCAGAGCATTGCTGAACTCGGTCTGGATGGCGGATTGAAATCGGCCTGAATCGCCACGCCAACCGGCCAAGGTTGCCTTTCCCCTTGTGACCTTTCAATTCGTCGCGTCGCGTGTAATCTGCGTGGACATTCTTTGTCCGGTGTGACTCGATGACGCTTCCCTCCAACGCAGTGGTCGCCTTTATCGGTCTGGGTGTGATGGGCCATCCGATGGCGGGCCATCTGGCCCGTGCAGGCCACGGCACACGCGTGTTCAACCGCACGCCGGCGCGCGTTGATAGCTGGCTTGCAACCTACCCCGGTGAAGCGTTCGCCACGCCGGCGCTCGCGGCGCGTGGCGCCGATGTCGTGCTGATGTGTGTGGGTAACGATGATGACGTGCGCAGCGTCTCCTATGGGGAGGCCGGTGCGCTCGCAGGCCTGAAATCCGGTGCGGTGCTCATCGATCACACTACGGCGTCAGCTGAACTTGCGCGCGAGTTGAATCAGGCATGCGCAGACAGGGGAGCAAAATTTCTCGACGCGCCGGTATCGGGCGGTCAGGCCGGCGCTGAACGCGGCCAGCTGACAATCATGGTGGGGGGAGATGCGGACGTTTTCGAACGCGCGCAGGGATTGCTGTCGACGTATGCGAAGGCGGTGCGTCTGATGGGATCCTGCGGCTGCGGTCAACTGACGAAGATGGTGAACCAGATCTGCATCGCGGGTGTATTGCAGGGGCTCGCTGAGGGCATGCACTTCGCCGAACGGGCCGAACTCGACGTGGCTGCCGTGATGGATGTCATCTCAAAGGGCGCGGCGCAATCCTGGCAGATGGAGAATCGCGCGGCGACGATGGCGCGAGGCGAGTTCGATTTCGGCTTTGCCGTGAACTGGATGCGCAAGGATCTGGGGATGGCACTGGATGCGGCGCGACACCGTGGCGCGACGCTGCCGCTCACGGCATTGGTTGATCAGTTTTATGCCGATGTGCAGATTGCCGGCGGCGGCCGGTGGGATACCTCGAGTCTGGTCGAGCGGCTGAGGCGGTAGGCCGGCTCAGCGTTTGCCAACCGGGATGAAGTCGCGCTTCTTCGGCCCGGTGTACAGCTGCCGCGGGCGCCCGATTTTGTATTTTCCGCTGACCATCTCCGCCCAGTGGGCAATCCAGCCAGGCGTGCGTCCGGTTGCAAAAATGACGGTGAACATTTCAGTGGGGATGCCGATCGCCTTCAGGATGATGCCCGAATAGAAGTCCACGTTCGGGTACAGCCGCTTCTCGATGAAATAGTCGTCTTCGAGTGCGATCTTCTCCAGCCGCTGGGCCATCTGCAGCAGCGGGTTGTTCTCCACTCCCAATTCAGCCAACACCTCACGACACGTCTGCTGCATCACTTTGGCGCGCGGGTCGTAATTCTTGTAGACGCGATGACCGAAGCCCATCAGCCGGAACGGGTCGTCCTTGTCCTTGGCCCGGGCGACCGCCACGGAGACGTCGCCACCGCTGTCCTCGATGGCCTGGAGCATCTCCAGGACCTCCTGGTTCGCGCCACCGTGGAG
>JAQBCT010000141.1:0-10042 GCA_032124855.1 Gammaproteobacteria bacterium | reverse complement strand
GCAATCATCGTCGGCCCGATTGTGGGGCGCATGCTCTACGAACGCATCCCCAATGCCACAACCCGCACGCTCGCCGCCACTGCATTGACCTGGCTCGGGCTGTGCTTCCAGCTGTTCACGCTGATGCTCGTCTTTGAACTGGTGAATCTGTTCGTGCCTCTGCCATCTCAGGCCGCCGGTGTTGTAATCCTGGGCATCATCTGCGCGCTGGGGTTGGGTGGCTTCATCAATGCGCAACTGCTGCACGTGCGCCGCGTAAAAATCCCGGCCACCGCGGCCGTGTCCGGTCGCACGCTGGTGCAGATCAGCGATGTGCATATTGGCTCGCGCAGTCCGCGCCTGCTGAAACGTATCGTCGCGCGCGTCAATGCGCTGCGCTGCGACTACGTGCTGATCACCGGCGATCTGATCGATTTCGCAGGCATTTCACGTGTCGAACTCGCTGCGCTGGGCCGCTTCACGGTGCCCGCGTATTTCGTGATCGGCAATCACGAGCGCTATGTTGATCTCGCGGCCATTGATGAGCGTCTGCGCGCGCTAGGCATCAATGTATTGCGCGACACTGCCGCCACTGCAGGGCCGTTTCAGTTCATCGGCATCGACGATGTGGACAACGCTGCGAAAATTCCCGCCGCGCTTGGACGAATCGAACTGTCGGCGGATCACTACGGCGTGCTGCTCTATCACCGACCCGACGGTTTCGAAGCAGCGGCCGCTGCCGGCATCCCGTTGACGCTGGCCGGACATACCCACGCAGGCCAGCTCATTCCATTCAACTTCATCGTCAAGCGCGTATTCGCACGCATCCGCGGCCTGTATGAACTCGATGGCGCGCGTCTGTACGTATCGCCGGGCACGGGCACGTGGGGGGCCAATTCTGCGCATCGGCTCGCGCTCGGAAATCACGTTGCTCGAATTCGTCTGACGCGCAGGCCTATTCGCCGCGCAGCGCAACGGTGATGGGCAGGCGCGCCGCGCGTACTGCCGGGAACAGGCCACCGACGAAACCCAGCGCAACCGCCCAGATGATGCCCTGCGTGAGCAGCGCCGGCGTGACGGCGAAATCGAATGCCACCTGGGAGAACGACCCGCTGTTGAGCGTCGAGATCGTGACGCCGTTGAATACAACGTAGGACACGAGCGCACCCACCGCCCCGCCGAGCAACGCGAGCACCAGCGCTTCGATCAGCACTGACACCACCACCGGCATCCCGCCAAAACCAATCGCACGCAGTGTGGCGATCTCCACCGTGCGCAACGTCACTGCGCTATACATCGTATTCAGCGCGGCAAAGACGGCACCGATGGCCATGATCACCGCCACCAGATAACCGAAGCCGGTGATGATGCTCGACAGGCGCGACGACTGATTGCCATAGAAGGCCTGTTCGGACTGAATCTGCAGATCGAGTCGCGGATCTGCATCGATGCGCGCGGCAAGTCCCTCCAGCACGGCGGGATCGGTCAGGCGCACGCGAATCGTGCTGACACCACCCGTGCGCCGGAATGCCGCCTGGGCCACTTTGACATCGCCCCACACCTCGGATTCGTGCGCATCTCCGTTCGATTCGAAGATGCCGACGATCTGCCAGTCGCTGTCGCGAAAACGTATCGGTGCGTCGAGGTCGATGCCGGTGAACTCATCCACCGCGCGGCGTCCGGCAATCAACTCGCGCTTGCCGGGTTCGAAATTACGCCCGGCAACGATGGTGAGTTCCGCTCTGATGGCGAATGCGCTGGGTTCGACACCGCGCACCACCAGATTGGCCGGTGTGCCACTGCTGCGCTTGGGCACATCAGCAATGGTGTAAAGCTCGCCGCTTGATGTGGCGATGCCGTCCATGGCGGCGACGATGCGGACGTTTTCCTCGCTCATGCCGCTGGACAGCTCACCGCCCGAGCCGCCGCGCAGCACTATGGCGCGATCAGGTGCGCCGGTTGATTCCAGCGCCGCGCGAAAACCCGTCGCCATGGCCAGGATCGATACCAGCACACAAACGACGCCAGCTATGCCCACTACGATCACGGAGGAAGAACCCAGTCGTGACGGCAGATTGCGCAGATTCATCAGCGTGATTTCGCGAACCTGGGACAGCATCTCAACGCTCCCGCAGCGCATCCACGATGCGCAGCCGGCGCGCCGTGGTGGCTGGAACTGCGCCAACCAGCACGCCCATTACGGCGGCGATCAGCAGGCCCGCTGCCACGGTCTGCCAGATGAGTTCAAATTCGGGAACGATGTCCTTGATCGCTTGCGCCACACCGTTGGCCAGCAGCGCCATGATGCCCAGACCAAGGGCGCCTCCAACCACACACAACAGCACGGCTTCACCCAGCACGAGTAGCGCAACGCGCGCGTCGCTGAAGCCCAGCGTTTTCAGAACCGCCAGTTCCGGGATGCGCTCGCGAAATGCCTGCGCCATGGTATTGCCGGTGAGCAACACAATGGTGAAGAACACCGCCGCGAGAATGCCACCCATCATCAACCCGATATCACCGATCTGATTGGCAAATTGGCGCTGAAACTCCGCCTCCGTCGCCGTGCGGGTTTCGTTCGACGAATTGGCAAACTGTGCATCGATGGCGCTGGCGACCTCTGCGGCCTTGGCTGGATCCTCAACGCGCACCACGAACCAGCCGACCTCCCCTTGACCGAATTGGCGGGCCTCATCGAAGTAGTCGTAGTTCATGAGGAATTCGGTGGGTGTCAAGCCACTGGCCCTACCTTCGTAGGTACCCACCAGATCGAATTCCCACAACCGGTTGCCGTCACGTTGCGGATAGATATCGGCCTCGATGGGAATCTTGTCGCCAATACTCCAGCCGAAGCGCACGGCCAGTTCTGCCGGCGCCACGACGCCCGTTCGCGTCGTCTCGAAAGCGCGCAGCTGCGCCGGATCAATCTGATACTCGGGATAGGCCTGGAACCACTCATCCGGCCGCACCGGGTACTTCGGGAAGAAGTTGCGGCGCTCCTGATAAAAACCGCCGAACCAGTCCGCATGGGTGGCTGAGGCGACGCCGGCTACCGTTCGGATGACATTGAGATGCGAGATCGGCAACGGATCGATGACGGAGTATTTCGGCTGCACAATGAGACGATCCACACCGGCGACATCGATGCCGCCCGCAAATGCGTTGGCAATGCTGCGCAACAATCCGAACAGCAGAAACGCAACGATGATCGAGAACAATGTCAGCACCGTGCGCGTACGGCGCCGGAACAGCCCGGCCCACATCAATGGCAGCAAATTCATGTGCGCGCCTCTGCGACCAGTTGGCCCTTATCGAGATGCAGCACATGGCGCGCATGATCGGCCGCCTTGGGATCGTGCGTCACCATGATGACGGTCTTGCCGTGCTCGCGGTTGAGCAGCGCCAGCAGATCCAGAATTTCATCTGCCGTATCGCGATCGAGATCGCCCGTGGGTTCATCGCAAACCAGCAGAGTTGGATCAGCCACCAGCGCGCGGGCGATGGCGACACGCTGCTGTTGTCCGCCGGACAGCTCGCCAGGTTTGTGACTGGCGCGATCTTCGAGCCCTACGATGGCGAGCGCGGTTGCGGCATTCTTTTTCCGTTGGGCGCCATTGAGCTTCGTCAACAACAGGGGCAATTCCACATTGCGCTGCGCACTGAGCACGGGCAGCAGGTTGTAGAACTGGAAAACGAAACCGATATGCTGCGCGCGCCACTTCGCCAGTTCGCGCCCGCCCAGCGTCTCAAGTTTGCGACCCGCCACTTCGATGCTGCCCGCCGTGGGTTGATCCAGGCCGCCGATCAGATTGAGCAGCGTGGTCTTGCCGCTGCCCGAGGGACCCATCAGCGCGACAAAATCGCCCGCCTCGATGGACAGATCCAGATCATGCAATACCTCAACGGTTTGTTTGCCACGGGTGTAGTTCTTCGAAACCTTCGCAACGGTAACGATCGCCGCCATGTCTTCTCCTCGATTGGATGTCTCAGGCCGCCGGCACTGTCGGGTCGGCCAGGGGCTGATTCAGGAACGCAACCTTCACGCCCATGTCAGGCAGCACCCGCGCGTTGTCTTCCAACAGCGCAATGCGCACGCGCACCGTGGCTTTGTTGCGATCTGCGGTGGGGATGATCGCAATCACTTCAGCGGCAATGCGATCATCCGGATAAGCATTCAGCGCCACGGCAACCGGCTGTTTGGGCTGCACGCGATTGATGTAAGCCTCGTTGACGTCCACCTCAACCTCTAACGATTGCATGTCGACGATGGTGCAGATGCCGGTTCGGGTGAAACCACCACCCGCCGAGATGGGCGAGATCATTTCGCCGGGCTGCGCCGCCTTGGCAACGACGATGCCCGTGAACGGCGCGCGGATCTCCATGTCGCTGACCATTTGCCGCTGCACGGCAGTGCTGCGATCGGCGACCACTACGTCCTGACGGGCGCGCTCGAGTCGCGCGAGCAAGCCTTCACGCGTCAGGCGGCTGCGATCCAGATCGGCCTTGCTGGCAAGATTGCGCGCGGCCAGACCCTCGATGCGCTCGAGGTCGAGATCCGCCTGGCGGATCTGCACATCCAGTTCATCCAATGACGCCATGGATGCCGCCAGCATGGATTCCGCCAACGCAAGTTCGGCCTGCGGAATGCTGTCGTCCAGGCGCGCGAGCAGCTGCCCGGCTTCCACACGCATGCCCTCCTCGATGAATACTTCGACGACCTTGCCCGTGATCTTGGCACTCACGGTTGCCTGGCGGCGGGCCACGACATAGCCGGTGGCATCGAGCACGCTGTCGTTAGGCGCCACGATTGGCGGCTTCGTCGCGACCACCGCAGACATCGCAACCGGCGCCGGTTCGGCCTTCGGGAAGCTGATGGACCATGTCACAAACGCGAGCCCGCAAACGACGGCGATAGCAACGAACCAGCGAAGCGGACGGTGCGCCGGGGCAGCCCCCACTGCCTCGCGGTCGATCTTCAATTGATCCAGCAGCGCCCGCTTGTCCAATGATTTTTGCCCGATCCTGTGGCGTCGGAGTCTACCATCGCCGCCCGCTCCGCCCGAAGCGCGCCGCGATACGCGTCAGTTACACTAGCCACAAATCCAGCCGTGCGGGCGCGCCAATGACCACTTCCGAACTCATCGTCGAACAACTGCAGCTCGGGCCCATGCAAAACTTTGTGTATGTGGTCGGCTCGCGCGCCACACGCGAAGTGGTGCTCATCGATCCGGCGTGGGATATCGATGCGCTCGGTCGCCACCTCGCGGCGCAGGATTACAAACTGACTGGTGCGCTGGTGACCCACTATCACCCCGATCATATCGGCGGCGGATTCGGCGATCGCAAGATCGCGGGGCTGGCTGAGCTGCTGGAGCAGTTTCCGGTAAAGATCTATGCACACAAAGAGGAAGCGGACGGCGTACGCAAGGTCACGGGCATTTCGGAGACGGATCTCGTGAGGGTGGATTCAGGGGACCGTCTCAGCGTGGGCGATATCGAAGTTGAATTCCTCCACACCCCCGGTCACACCCCAGGTTCGCAGTGTTTCCGCATCAAGAACACGCTGGTATCAGGCGACACGCTGTTCATCCAAGGGTGTGGCCGGGTGGATCTGCCCGGTTCGGATCCCGAGCAGATGTATCACAGCCTGCGCAAACTGGCCGCGCTACCCGACGATACGCTGCTGCTGCCGGGCCACCACTACAGCGAGGCGCCCAACGCCACGATGGCCGAAACGAAGGCCCAGAACGCATACCTGCGCATCGACGATCTCGCCACCTTCATGCAGGTAATGGGCTAGCAGGTGCGGCAAATGGTGCCAGGCACCGTTTGTCCACCTTGGGCATCAGGCTGAGCAGGTGCTCGGCAGCTCGGCCAGCGCCAGCATTTTCGGGATGTTGCCGCTGCACGAGGTGACCGGCTGGAAAACCGCGGTGCGTCCCAGCATCGGCACGCCGATGTATCCACGCATGCGCAGCGTGCCATCGTCGCCTGTGCTCATCTGACTCTTGTAGGTTTTTCCGGACTCCGGGTCGTAGATGCGGCCCTGCCACTTGCCGTCCTTGAATGCATAGTCTGCGAGCAGGTTGATCCCGAGGATGGGCCGCGTGCGCAGCGCGGCATCGGGATTATTCGCATCGACGCGCACAGCCCCCTGTTCGCCGGTCTTCTCATGCGTCGTATAGAGCGGGTTCAGCAGCGCAACGATCCGCGCCTGCAATTGACCATCAACCTCGGCGATTTCGAGAATGGATCCCTCTGACGCCCAGTGGCCGAACACCGCATCCCGTTCTTCGGCCGCCAGCGCCATCGCGCTGAACCACAACAACACCATCAAACAGTACTTCACGGCAATCCTCATGGCTCTCGGGCGGCTGCGATAGTATTCGGATGCAAACGTCGCAGGCAACACTGTACGCAACGGCTGGAGGAAATATGGACAGCGGAAAATTTTCGGGCTTCGAGGTGTCGCTGCGCGACCCCGGGATCGCGTGGATCACGTTCAATACGCCGGAACGACTGAACGGAATGACCACCGCGATCAAACGCGATCTGATCGAGGTGGTCACCCAGGCGCAGATGGACAACCGCGTTCGCGTCGTCGTGTTCACGGGCACCGGTCGCGCATTTTGTGCCGGCGACGATCTGAAAGCGTATCGCGATGCCGAACTCGGGGGGCACCCCCTTGTTCCCGCCATTCCGCCGGGACACGACAACGCGCTTGGAACCTACAACGGGCTGCGCACGATTTCGCAACGCTTGAACGCCGCGGTGCGCGGTCTGGACAAGCTAACCGTCGCGGCCATCAACGGCATCGCGATTCAGACCGGATTTTCGCTGGCGCTGTCGTGTGATTTCCGGCTCGCCGCCCGCACCGCGCGCATGGGCAGCGCGACGCTGCGCTTTGGTCTGCTGCCGGATGAAGGCGGCCAGTATCTGCTGGTGCAACTGTTGGGCGTGGCACGAACCATGGATTTTCTGATGCGCAAACGCATCGTCGATGCGGATGAGGCACTGCGCCTCGGCCTCGTCAGCGAAGTGGTGGAGCCCGACGCCCTCGAAGCGGCAACACTGCAGTTTGCCACCGAGCTCGCCAACGGCCCGCAGGTGTCGATGCGGTTGCTGAAACGCTCCGTGTACAACGCCGCAGAATTGTCGTTCGAGCAGGCGCTGGATGAAATCGCAAGCAAGACAGCGATCTCGGATCACCACCCCGATGCCCGCGAAGGGGTCGCCGCATTCCGCGACAAGCGCACCGCCACGTTCAATGAGTGGCTGCAGGCCAAGGCGCCACGATGAGCGCGCCGGAAGAGCTCGTTACCTATGCCACGCCCGAACCGGGAATTGCGCTCATCACCATCAACCGCGCCGGAAAGATGAACGCATTGAATGAAGCTGTCATCGTGGCGCTGAATGCGGCCTGGCAGCGATTCGCAGACAGCGAGGAACGCGTGGCGGTGCTTGATGCTGCCGGTGAACGCGCATTTTCCGTGGGCGCCGATATCAAGGACGCCCCTCGAGAAATGTGGCAGGGCGTACCCAGTGTGGGCGTCGAATTGTACAAGCCTGTCATCGCTGCGGTGCACGGCTGGTGTATTGGAGGCGCCTACGTGATCGTACAGATGTGCGATCTGGTGGTGGCCGCGGAGAATACCGTCTTCAAATATCCGGAAGCGCAGGTGGGCTTCACCGGCGGCTTGATCGCCAGCGCTGTGGCGCGACTGCCGCACAAGATCGCCATGGAGTTCATGCTGCTGGGCGAAGATCTGCCCGCCCAACGCGCCTATGAAGCGGGGCTGGTGAATCGCGTCGTGCCGACCGGGACGCAGCGCGAGGCGGCCATGGTGTATGCGCGCATTCTGGCGCGCTCCGCACCGCTGGTGGTCAGCACAATCAAGCGCTTCACGCTTCAAACGATGAACGCCAGTCCCGCCGAAGCGGCGGCGATAGCGCGGCGCGAACTGCTGCGCGTGCGCGACAGCGAAGATGGAGCGGAGGGACGGCGAGCGTTCGGTGAAAAACGCCCGCCAAGTTTTACCGGACGGTGATCACTGCGGCAGCAGATGCGCGACCGCGTCGCGTTCTTCGCGCAGTTCGGTTTCCGTGGCCGTCATCTTCTCGCGGCTGAACTCGTTCACGTCGCGGCCCTGCACAATCTGCCAGTCGCCGTTGCTGCACTGCACCGGGAAGGAATAGATCAGCCCTTTCTCGATGCCATAGCTGCCGTCGGAATACACCGCCATGCTGACGGTATCACCGGCAGCGCTGCCCAATGCCCAGTCGTGCATATGATCGATCGCGGCACTCGCGGCCGATGCCGCACTGGAGGCGCCACGTGCCTTGATGATCGCGGCGCCACGTTGCTGCACGGTGGGAATGAATTCGCTGGCGTACCAGTTCATGTCGATGAGACTCATCGCCGCCTTGCCGGCAACGGTCGCTGCATGAATGTCCGGATACTGGGTGGCGGAATGATTTCCCCAGATCGTCACCTGCTTCACATCGGTGCTGTGCTTGCCGGTCTTGCGTGCCAGTTGGGCCACTGCGCGGTTGTGATCGAGCCGCGTCATGGCGGTGAACTGCCGGGGATTCAGCGACGGCGCATTGCGCTGCGCGATCAGACAATTGGTGTTGGCAGGATTGCCCACCACCAGGATGCGCACATCGCGCGAGGCGTGCGCATGCAGCGCCTTGCCCTGGACCGAGAAGATCGCCGCATTCGCTTCGATCAGATCCTTGCGCTCCATCCCAGGGCCCCGCGGGCGCGAACCCACCAGCAGCGCATAGTCCGCATCCTTGAATGCAACGTTGGGATCATCTGTGGGAATCAAGCCCTGCACCAAGGGAAAGGCGCAGTCCTGAAGCTCCATGATCACGCCGTCCAGTGCCCCGAGGGCTGGCGTAATTTCCAGCAGCTGAAGGATGACGGGTTGATCCTTGCCCAGCATCGCGCCCGAGGCGATGCGAAACAGCAGTGCGTAACCGATCTGACCAGCGGCGCCGGTAATCGTGACCCGGACGGGTGCTTTCATTGGAATGCTTCCTCTTGCTCGGACAACAACAATTTGGCGCGCGATTGTAGCAGCGTCATCGCGCCGATTCGCCTCGCCTCAATGGAGCGCGCCAGCAGCGCAGCGAGGATACCTTGGGAAACGTAGCGGAGCGGTGCAAGGCACGTCAGCTGGGGTCGTTTTCGTAGAACCAGCTACCACCGCGACTCATGGCAAGTGCCCGCGCGAGATACGGAACCACGGGTGTTGGCAGCGCATGGTGCCCCCACCAGCCGATGGCGTCGAACCGGTCAGGTTCAGCCAGCCGCGGTTCGCCGCGAAATTCCCGGCAGCACATGATGAAGTTGACACCCTGCTCCGCGTCACTGCAGTACGGCATCACCACTGCAGGAAGCAGGTGCTGCGCCGAAGCAGCAACGCCCGTCTCCTCGCGCAGCTCCCGCATGGCGCAGGCAACCACACCTTCACCGCGCTGCAGATGTCCACCCGGCAGGGCATACCACCCATCGAGGTAACCGGTGCGCGCGCGCCGCAACAACAACACCTCGTCCGCCCTCAGCAGCATCGTGTGAACGACGATTGGAAACAGATCGCGCATAGCGCCGCATCTTAGCAGCCGCGGCTATGCGCCAAATGGTGCCTGCCACCATTTGGCGCATAGCCAGGGGCGCGTTTGCCGGAACGGGGCGGTTAGAATCTGTCGATGTCGGACAACCAACTCAGTTGCCGTGTCGAAGAGGCGTCGCTCAATGCCTGGCCGGCGCTGCATCAGTTGCTGCTCGACGGCTGGGTGCTGCGATTTGCCCGCGGCTTCACGAAGCGGGCGAATTCCATCATCCCTCTGTACCCAGCGCAGCAGGCGGCGCTCGACAAGGTTCGCTATTGCGAGAACATTTACGCGCGCGAACAGCTGACCACCATTTTTCGACTCACGACCGTTGTGGATAACTCGGCCCTGGATACGCTGCTCGCGCTCGTCGGGCGTGCACTGCTCGTAGCTGCGGGGCTGGTCGGCCATGGTTCACCTCCGGGACGTGTCGTTTCGACTGTCGGGG
>JAQBCT010000140.1:0-7341 GCA_032124855.1 Gammaproteobacteria bacterium | reverse complement strand
TGGGCGAGGCGCTAATTGATCATGCATTGCGGGTTGCCCATGCGGCGGGCAGTGTCGGTGTGTACTGGCTGACCCATGAAACCAATGCCTACGCGATGCGCCTTTATGACCGGGTCGCTGACAAATCCGGCTTTCTTCAATACCGAAAGAACAAGTAGTTGAATCCCCGTACAGCTAATCGCCGCATCACGGCGCTGCTGGGGCTGGTGTGCGCCAGCTTCGTCGCGCCGGTGCGTGCGGACTGGCAGGCGCTGGCGGCGCTGCAGCAGTCGGGCGCGCGCATCAGCGCGCAGGCCGTGGATCTCGACGACAACAGCACGATTCAGAGGCTCCATGCCGACAAACGACTGACGCCGGCATCGTTGACGAAACTGGTGGTTGCAGCGGCGGCGCTGGATGTATGGAGCGCCAATCAGATGTTTCGCACACGTCTGCTCGCATCCTCCGCGCCGCAGGGTGCGGTGATCCCCGGCGATCTGATTCTCGAGGGTGCCGCGGATCCGTCACTCACCGGTGCCGATCTGTGGTCGTTCGCCAGCCAGTTGAAAGCCCTGGGCATCAGCCACGTGGCGGGCGGCATCCGGCTGCGCTCGGCGCCGTTCCCCAGCGTGCTGTGTGAGACGCGCGATCGCTGCGAGGCCGAGACGTCCAGCGACACGGCCTACAACACCCTGCTCTCATCCATCGGTGTCGACTACGGCACCTGGTGTCTGGATATCCGCGCGCGCGTCGTCGGCGAAACGGCTGCGGTGAACGGCTGCACCGTCACTCAGCTGCCGGTCGAAGTGGCGGGCAGCGTCGCTACCACGGTGGCCACTGAGGAGGCCGCGGTGTGGGCGGAGCGTCGCACAGGCCCCGACGGCGTCGATCGCATTCACATCGGCGGCAGGATGCCGGCAGGCACCACGCAACGTTTCTATCGTTCGATGTCGAATCCGGCGCTCGCAACAGGTGCGCTGTTGAAAGCCACCCTGCAGGAGATCGGCATTGCCGTGACGGGGGATGTCGCGATGCTGGATGCGGCATTGCCCAACGACGCCGTTGAGGTGGCGGCCGTGGAAGGGCTTGCGCTGAAGGAACAGCTGGGACGGATGCTGCGCTTTTCCAACAACTACATCGCCGACGTGCTGACGCTGTCGATGGCGACCAAGCGTCAGGCGCAACCCCCTACGACACTGGCCCAGGCCGGCGATGTGCTCACTCAGTTTCTGATTCGCCCGGTACCGGCCAAGAAGCGGCCCGACAACGGTGCGCCCGTGTTACACAGCGGCAGCGGACTCACGCCGGAGAATCTGCTGTCTGCCAACGACCTCGTTGAAATGCTGGCGCGCGAGTATCGCAACACGCGCAACTTTGGCGCGTTCTATGGTGGGCTGGTCGTGCCGCGTCAGGCGCCGTATCAATTCCTGCGCAATGGCTCGGCGCGGTGGCAGGATCGGGTGGCGTTGAAGACGGGCACCATGAGTGATCCCCATTCCGTGTGCGGCGTGGCGGGTTACCTGCGCAAGAGCAACGGCGGCTGGATTGCGTTCGCCGTGATCATCAATGGCGGACTCACCAGCAACAAACGCATCCCCCTGTATAAATCCATGGAAGCTGTTCAGCGCGACGTCGACCGCCTGCTACAACGATTCTGATTCGGCAGCCGCGGGTGCGTTGCGCTGTGATCAGCCCGCGAGTGATGCCTGCGCCAGGCGCGCCGCGGCGAATCGTTTGCTTACGGTGCCCCAGTTCACGTTGCGCATGAACGCATCCACGTATTTTGCGGCGGCTGCGCCATAGTCCATCGCGTAGGCATGCTCGTACATGTCGCAAACCAGCAGCGGAATTTCGCCGGCCGTGGCCGTGTGGTGGTCCCACGCCCAGCGATTGTGCAACGCACCGGTGTAGAGATTGGTCGACAGCACGGCCCAGCCGGAACCACCTGCCAGGCCCAATGCCACTTTTCTGAATTCTGCTTCCCAGGCCGCGGTGGAGCCGAACCAGTCGCCCAACGGTTGCACGATGGCGCCGTCGACGCGCCCGTCGCCGCCGAGATTGCCGAAGTACAGCTGGTGCATCAGCACCGAGCCGGTGCGCAATAGTTCCTCGCGTTTGATGTCGCCCAACAGATAGGCCGGCCAGTCGGTGTCGGCCACCAGCCCTGGCAGCTTCGGTTCGATGGCATTCAACGCCCTGACAGAACCCTGATAGTTATTTTCCCAATGCGAGCGGATGAGCTTCTCTGACAGACCGTCGAGCTTTGCCGGATCGAATGGCAGGGGCTGCGGCGTGTGATTGCCCAGATAGGCCTTGCCGGCATTGGCGGGGGAACCGGGCGCCGTCGGTGTGGCAGTGGCATTGCCTGCCAGCGCGCCGCCGACCAGCAGTGTCGCCGCGCCCGTCATGAGATCGCGCCGCGAAAAATTCGTTTCCATGGTGTCGCTCCATATAGAGGGTGATGAGACTGCGCAGCAAGAGCATGACTTAGACGAGCCGCCTTCGTCGCCGTGCTTTTGTTTGGCATGCACCTCGCATAGCCTGAGCGCTTCGCACGCGGCGATGAACTGAACATGGTTTCCTGGAAAAACTGGTCGGGCCGGCAGCGCACCAAGGTGAGCGCATTGCACTTCATCCGCAGCGAGGCGGATGCGGTGGCGATCGTGCGCGCCGCTGCTGCGGCCGGACAGACGGTGCGGGTGGCAGGGGCGGGTCATAGTCACGCGCCGCTCGTGCTGAACGACGATGTCATCGTCGACGTATCCGGGCTCAGTGGTCTAGTGGCTGCGGATGCGGCCACACAACGTGTCTGGGTGTGGGCCGGCACGCCGATCTATGCGCTCGGTCGTGCGCTGCACGATCATGGACTGGCGCTGGCCAATCAGGGCGACATCGACCGCCAGACAATTGGCGGCGCGGTCGCCACCGGCACACATGGCACGGGTCCGCAGCTGCGCAATCTGTCGGCCGCCGTGGTGGGCGCACGCGTGGTGCTGGCCAGCGGCGACATCGTCGTATGCGACAGCACGCACAATGCCGAGTTGGCCCGCGCACTGCGTCTGCACCTCGGTTCGTTCGGCATCATTACGCAACTGCAGTTGCAGGTGCGCAGCGCGTACAGGCTGGCCGAGCGCGGCTTCTCAGAACCGTTTGATGCGCTGCGCGACCGAATCGAAGGGCTGGTTGACGCGACGCGGCACTTCGAGTTTTTCTGGCATCCGCAGACCGACATGGCGGTGGCCAAGGCCATCGCCGAGACCGATGCCGAACCGGTGTACCCGCTGGCGGAGGAAGGGGCGCGCAGCGCATGGAATTACGAGGTGCTGCCCAACTATCGCCCCCACTTTCACACGGAGATGGAATACAGCGTGCCGGCGGCGCAGGGCGTGGCGTGCTTCGAGGCGATCCGGCAGTTGCTGCGTACGCGCTTCACCGACGTGAAGTGGCCGGTGGAGTACCGCACCCTCGCTGCGGACGACGTGTGGCTGTCTAGTGCCTATGAACGGCCCACCGTGACGATCTCCGTGCATCAGGATGTCAACGAAGACGAACGTGCCTACTACCAGGCGTGCGAGGAGGTCTTTCGCGCGCATGATGGCCGGCCGCACTGGGGTAAAGTGAATTACCTGGGCGGTGCGCAGCTGGCCGATATCCATCCGCGCTGGCACGACTGGTGGGCGGCGCGCGACGCCGTGGATCCTGAGGGAATTTTTCTAAACGACTACCTGCGCGGCCTGCGTCGTTGAGCGCGCCCTACGTGCGCAAGCCATCACCGACAGCCCTGCCTGCCATGCCGCGCACCGTCTGGGCGCTCGGTTTCGTCAGTCTGTTCATGGACATTTCCTCCGAGACCATTCACGGACTGCTGCCGCTGTTCCTCACGGCCACCCTGGGCGCCAGCGTGCTGATGGTGGGCATCATCGATGGCGTTGCAGAGGCAACCGCGTCCATCGTGAAAGTATTTTCGGGCTACTTCTCCGACCGGTTCCGGCGACGTAAGCCGCTGATCCTGGCGGGCTACGGGCTTGGCGCGCTGTCGAAGCCATTCTTTGCGCTGGCCGGCGGCGCCTTCGTGGTGCTGTTGGCGCGCTTTGCAGATCGCATCGGCAAAGGCATTCGCGGCGCGCCGCGCGATGCACTGGTGGCCGACGTGACGCCCGAGACCATCCGCGGGCGAGCGTATGGCCTGCGCCAGGCGCTCGACACGACGGGCGCGTTCATCGGTCCCATGCTCGCGATTGCTCTCATGTTCGTCTTTGCGAACGATATTCGCGCGGTGTTCTGGGTTGCCGTAATCCCGGCGTTTATCGCGGTGCTCGTTGTCGTGTTTGCCGTGAAGGAGGAGAAGCCTGCTGTCATTGACGCGCCCGCAGCCGCACCGATTGCACTGCGCGATGTGGCGGGACTGGAGCGCGCGTACTGGCACATCGTGACGATCGGCGTGGTGTTCTCTCTGGCGCGATTCAGTGAAGCGTTCTTGATTCTCCAGGCGCATGCCGTCGGGCTGCCGCTGGCTTTGGCGCCGCTGGTGCTGGTGGTGATGAATGTGGTGTACGCGGGCCTCGCCTATCCAGCCGGCGCCCTGGCGGATTCGTTGGGCGCACGCGGTCTACTGCTGGCGGGCATTGGCCTGCTCGTGGGGGCCGACGTGATGCTGGCCGTCGCGTGGGACTACGTCATGGTGCTCCTGGGCACCGTGCTGTGGGGCGCGCATCTGGCGTTCACGCAGGGCTTGTTTGCAAAACTGGTGGCCGAACGGGCGCCATCTGCGTTGCGCGGTTCCGCATTCGGTGTCTATCACCTGGCCTGCGGGGTCGCGCTGCTGATCGCAAGCGTCTTGGCCGGATTGATTTGGGACTACTTTGGCGCCGCTGCGGCGTTTCTCACGGGGGCCGGGCTCGCCGGCGCGGCCGGCGTGCTGGTGCTGGGGTATCGCGGGCACTAGCGTTCACCGTGCGGCGGCATTCACCGGGTGCTGGAGGTTCCCGCATACGGTCACTTCCCCATCGAACACCACCGCGGTCACGACCCAAAATCGGCCATTTGGTGCCAGGCACCAAATGGCCGATTACGAGGGCATTAGAGGGTCGCGGGCAGGTGCGTCTCGAGGCTGGCGCGATAGCCGGTGGCGGCACTGAACGAAGGTGGATCTGATACCTCGAACAGCCCGCCCGTGCGTTGCCCGCCCATCGAGGTCCCTGCGGCGTATGCGGCGATGGTCGATGTCAGCGTGTACTCGGCGGCGGTGAGCAGCTGATCCGATACCACGACAAACGCCGCGTTGAAGGCATTCTGCGCGCTGTTCGAGTCGGGTTGCCGAACTCCGTAGACACCCGTGATGTCATCGATCGTAACGGCACGGGTTGACGCGGCCGGCAGCAGCGCGTTGAACTGCACATTGACCGCGGGATCGGTGACAAAGCGCAGCGGAGCGACTTCGTTCGCTCGAGCCAGCCCCATGAGGTACAGCTCGAGAGTCGAAAATGCATTCGAGACGAAGTGATCGGAACCGGCACCGTTCGTGACGCGAAACTGACTTCCCTCTGGCTGCAGGTACGGTCCATTGCCCATCTGCCCCACATGGTTGGATGCGCCCCAATGAAACCCCGTTGGCAGCGCCAAGTTCAATGCGGGCTTGTTCAGATAGGCCGCCCAGCGGTGGCCGATCTCATGATTGACTTCCAGTCCCAGCGTGTGCGCGTTCTGCACGATGATCTGTTGCAGCCGTCCCGCGCTGCCATAGCCCGCCGATTGATCGAATGTCGCCAGGTTGATCCCGCCCACGTCATTCCTCACGCCGATTGATCGCGGTATCCCGTCTCCCGTTGTGCGTGAATGAAAGATAACGGCGAAGTCGAACGGGTCGCCGGCGAAGAGGCCGTACAGGCGCGCTGTGACCGTACCGAGCGCGGTGCCGTCGAAGTTCGGATCGACGATGTTCACCATCGTATCGGTCGTGAGGGTGTTGGAAGTTGCGCTTCGCACGGCGACCGTGTCGCGCGATTGGGCGGAAATCAGCGCCACCTCCACGCGGGCATCGATCGCATTCGACGGTGCCAGCGGCGCACCGCGATCCGACACTTGAATGGATATCGGCAGCGAATCGACCTGACCATCGTAGAGTCGCAGCGTGGGCGGTGCGCCCACGTCCAGGGTGAACGATCGGGACCAGATGCCGTCCGCCGCGACAGCATCGCCATGCGTGCCGTCGTCGTACATCGACCGGCTGATCTGGGCGCCACTGCCGCCGACGAGCCCGTCGAAGTAGTTGAGACTCAGCGCGATCTGGCCGGTGGATTGCGTGCGCGCTGTGACAGTGATGACGCGATCAGTCATCTCGTCCGTGAACAGTGCATAGGGTGTGGCTTGAATGTCGTGCAACGAAAGCGTTGCGGCCGCACCCGCCGCCGGATTGCCGTTGGCCGCGATCGGTGCGGCCGCCTGCGCATCGCCGCCACCGGCACCGCCGCCGCAGGCGCACAGCAGCAGTGCTGGAATGAGAAAGGCGGCGGTTCGAAACAAAGCGTGGCACCCGGCAGGGAGAGTTGCCGCATGTTACGGAGCCATGCCGCTTGGGATGTGCCGGGTTTGTAGCGCCTCTGCGTCGTGCGTGGCGCGATCACGCAGGATTCATTGCAAGTTGCTTGCGTGGTTTCGTGACGGGCGACACGCCCATGAATGGTTGGGTGTTCGCTAAGTCGGGTGGCAGGCGTGGTGCGTGGGCCGATGTCGCGGTGGTCAGAGAGTGGGCGCCGGCACCTGGTCGAGACGCCGAGATGTTTCAACGCGCCAGCGAAGCGAGTGCGATCTTCGGCAAGCTGGGCGCAACGATATGGATGGGCGCCGATCAGAACGGCCATCTGCACTTCGTGACTTCGTTTGCCGATTGGGGCGCGTGGGCCAAGTTTGCTGCCGCTGCTGAGGCCAGCAAGGAAGTCGCTGCGTTCAACGCCAAGCTCGGCGCTGATCCGTCTGCTACCAACGTGAACACACTATTCCTCGATCAACCACTCCTCGCAAAGGTCACGCCCGTGACCGTCGTATACCACTGGGAAATCGATACGGGTAAAACCGGTGCTTTTGTCGCATTGGCGCAGGAAGCGGCCGGCATCCAGGCCAAGCTCGGCGCGAGTCCCGGTATCAACGTCGATGATGTGGGTGACGTCTGGTATGAAACCGCGTTCGACAGCTGGGCCGCGTGGGCTGCGTTCGAAGCGGCGGCCGCTAAGAGTAAGGAATGGTCGGATTTTCTGGCCAGGGCTAACAAAGACCCCATCGCCCATCTCACCCGCGTGATTCGCATTCAGCAGTTCAATCCGCCGAAATGAGCGGCGTGGAGCTGTCGGGGACCACTCCGACAGC
>JAQBCT010000139.1:0-3655 GCA_032124855.1 Gammaproteobacteria bacterium | reverse complement strand
AATCGAGCAACGCCCCCCATTGAGTTTTGGTCCCCGGCAATGGGTGGGTCTCGTACTCGGGCCCGTGCTGTTCGTCGCCGTGGGGCTGTGGCTGGGCGGCTTCGATGAACTGTCCTTCGCGGCCTGCTGGTCCGGTGCCGTAGTGGTTTTGATGGCCACGTGGTGGATCACCGAACCGATTCCGCTGTGGGCCACGGGCTGCATCCCGCTGGTGGCTTATCCCTTGATCGGGGTTGGCCCGGTGCCGGAGATTGCGCTGCAGTATTTCGACCCCGTCAACTTCCTGTTCCTGGGCGGCATGATGATTGCGGCCGCCATGCAGCAGTGGGGGCTGCACCGGCGTATCGCGCTCGGCATCATTGCCGTCATTGGGTCGAGTCCGCGACGCATCGTGCTGGGATTCATGCTGGGCACTGGTTTTGTGAGCATGTGGATCTCCAACACCGCGACCACAATGATGATGTTTCCCATCGCCATGGCGCTGGTGCTGAAACTTGGCGAACAGCTACCGGCGAACGATCCGCTGCTCCGGCGCTTTGGCCTGGCGCTGATGCTGGGCATCGCTTACGCCGCCAGCATTGGCGGCATCGCCACGAAGATTGGCACCGCGCCCAATATCATCATGGTCAAGCAGGCACAGGACGTGCTCGGCCACGAGCTCGACTTCCTGACGTGGCTGAAGATCGGACTGCCGCTGGTTCTGATCACGCTGCCGATTGTCTACCTCTACCTCGTGCGCATTGCGGCGCCCCTGCCGGCCGTGGGGTTTGCCGGGGGTGGGGCGGCCATCGCCGAAGAACGTGCGCTGCTCGGCCCCATGCGCCCCGGCGAACGGGTAGCCTTTGTGGCGTTTCTATCGGCGGCGTTGTTGTGGATCTTTCGCAAGGACATCGAGATTGGATCGTTCACCATCCCCGGCTGGTGGGACCTGGTGACCTTCACGTGGCAGGACGTCATCGGCCGGCCACTGGATACGCTGCCCGCAGCACTCGCCAAGCTGATGCGCCAGGACGTGGGCGATGCCGCGGTGGCGATGACCATCGGCGTTGCGCTGCTGCTGATTCCCATTCACCTGCGGCCATTGCGCTTTGCGCTGGATATCCAGCGCGCGGCACGGGTGCCATGGGGACTGCTGGTCCTCCTGGGCGGGGGGCTTACCATGGCCTACGGCATGCAGCAGAGTGGCCTGTCGAGTTTTCTGGGGGGCCGCCTCGAGGGCATCAACCCCGGCAGCCCCTATCTGGCGCTGCTGCTGATGAGCTTCACCAGCCTGGTGTTCACCGAAGTAGCCTCCAACGTGGCCACCGCGAGCATTCTGGTACCCCTGGCCGCAGCGAGCGCGGACAGCTTTGGATTGCATCAGGCGCCCGCCATGTTTGCGGTGGCGCTCTCCGCGTCATTCGGCTTCATGTTGCCGGCCGGCACACCGCCCAATGCCATCGTGTATTCCAGCGGCTATATCACGGTGCCACAGATGGTTCGAGCCGGAATCGCCGTAGATGTGCTGGGTGCGCTGCTTGTTGCCACCAGCTGCTATTTGTTCGTGCCGTGGCTGCTGGGATTGTCGTGACGGCCGCGTTCTGGTTTCATCGTCCCGGCGGCTGCGGCCGTCCCTCTCACAACATCATCCTGGACTGCCTGGCATCAAAATGAACGAAAGTGCTCAACGCGCGCCCATCGATTGGGTGACGACGATTCTGTTTTCCGCCACGTTCGCGGTTGCGGTCACTGCGGTGCCGATTTATGGCGCGCTGGTGGGATATGGCACCGCGAACTGGGTGTGGTTTGGCATCATTTTGATCGCCACGGGGATGTCGATCACCGCGGGCTATCATCGGTTGTGGTCGCACCACGCCTACGAGGCTCACTGGATCCTGCGGCTGTTCTTCATGCTGTTTGGCGCCATGGCCATCCAGAACAGCATTTATGTTTGGGCAGCGGGGCATCGCCCGCATCATCGGTTTGTCGACAGCGAAGAGCTCGACCCGTATTCGGCACAGCGCGGCCTGTGGTTTTCACACATCGGCTGGATGCTGCGCCGCCATCGCAGCGGCGAGCCCGAGTTCAAGTACGTCAAGGATCTCGAGCGCGACCCGATCGTGATGTTTCAGCATCGTCACTACCTCGCGCTCGTGCTCGGCATGAACATCGGCCTTCCGATGCTGGTGGGCATCTTCACAGGTGATGTTCTCGGCGCGTTGCTGCTGTGCGGCGTTCTGCGCCTGGTGATCAATCACCACGTCACGTTCTTCATCAACTCGCTTGCGCATTTCTGGGGCAAGCGGCCGTACACCGACACCAACTCCTCGCGGGACAACCCGGTGCTGGCACTTCTCACCTACGGCGAGGGCTATCACAACTTCCACCATCTGTTTGCGCATGACTACCGCAATGGTGTGCGCTGGTGGCAGTGGGACCCCACCAAATGGCTGATCGCGTCGATGGCGGGGATGGGTCTTGCCTCGAAACTGCGGCGCACCCCGGCCGTCGCCATTGAGCAGGCGCGTCTGGATATGCAGTTCAGCCGCGCGCACGCCCATGTGGAGGAACAAGCGGCCGCGGGAGACGGCAAGCGGCTTGCAGAGTTGCGCGAATTTCTTACGCACGAGTACGACGCGTTCACTGCAACACTGGCCGAATGGTCTGCCGCGCGCGACGCCTGGCTTGCGGCACGTCGCGAGCAGGTGGCGGAGGTCGTCGAATCGTTCGACCGGGCGCATTTCGCTGCGTACGCGCGCGAAGTGGAGGCGAGCTTTCGTGCGCAACGCCGCCGCCTGGAGCAGATGATGCTGCGAGGCGCCATTCCGGCGTAGCTGCCGCCTTGAGCCACTTCACCGAACTCAGCTACGACCTCGACGGACACGTCGGCATCATCACGCTGCGTCGTCCCGAGGCGATGAACTCGCTCACCTATACGCTGTACATGGAACTCGAAGACGCGGTGCGCAATTCCCAGGCGCGCGCGTTGATCATCACCGGTGCAGGGCGAGCCTTCTGTGCCGGTGACGACGTGAAACAAATCCTCGGCGGCACCGGCGCGCCGCCCGCCGAATCGATTGAGCGTGGTAAGCGCACAGGTGGTTTAACGCCGGCCGCGGATGCGTTACTGCATACCGACATCCCCGTGATCGCGGCGGTGAATGGTGCTGCCGTGGGCTGGGGCATGGAACTCGCGCTGATGGCCGATATCCGCGTCGCCTCCGAGAAGGCGAAATTCGGTGAGCTGTTCGTGGTGCGCGGGCTGTGCTGCGACGCCCCCGGGCTGGGTCGTCTGGCGCAACTCGTTGGGCGCGAATGCGCGGCAGAGCTGTTGTTCACGGGCGAAGTGATCGACGCACAGCGGGCGATGGACATCGGCCTGGTGTCCCGCGTGGTGAGCGCCGATGAACTGATGAGCACCGCACTGGCGCTGGCCCACAAGATTGCCGCCAATCCACCATTGGCTGTGCGCGCGCTGAAGGCGGGGCTGCGGCGTACGCTGGACCCGGACTGGCGTGAGGTGGGCGCATGGGCGATTGCGCGTATCACTGAATTGCGTAAGACCGAGGATTCCCGCGAAGGCGTGGCGGCGTTTCTCGAAAAGCGCGCGCCGAAATATGTGGGGCGCTGAAGCAGCTGTGTGGGAGGCGGGTTGGATGTGGGATGTCAATTTGTA
>JAQBCT010000138.1:0-23277 GCA_032124855.1 Gammaproteobacteria bacterium | reverse complement strand
C
Organism: Gammaproteobacteria bacterium; assembly: GCA_032124855.1. Taxonomy (GTDB): domain Bacteria; phylum Pseudomonadota; class Gammaproteobacteria; order Pseudomonadales; family Azotimanducaceae; genus DATJGR01. The sequence goes on along the minus strand of JAQBCT010000138.1, from coordinate 23,276 downwards.
CACGCAAGTGATCCGTCCGTCGACCTCGACCGGCGCCAGGATCCTCCGGTACTCCTCGCCCTCGAAATCGTCGAGCCCGGCCCATCGTCCCGGAAGATCCTCGGATTCCAGCAGCCAGACGTCGACGGTGGTCGTCCCCGGATGCCAGACGAGCCCCGGATAGCCCGAGGTGAGGCCGAACCCCTCCTCGTCGTGAATGCCCCATGTCGTCGTTCCCATTGACGTTGCGGCGCATCGGCCCGGACTCGAACGGCGCGTTCGCGGGATTTCTGCGCTACAACCAGATGTCACTAGTGGTATGGCATCCGCAGACACGCCGCCCAATTCCGTCGTTGGCATCAGCGTGGGCGTTCGGCGCGGACGGCAAGAGCGTGTACTACAGGATCGATGACGCCGCCCGCTGGTCCGACGGCGTTCCCCTGACATCGGCGGATTTCGAATTCACGCGCGAGTTCATGCGTTCGAAGTTCATCGTGGCGCCGTTTTATAACGACTACTACACCACCCAGGTGATCGACATCCGGGGCTACGGCGACAAGATCGTTGGTGTGGAGGGTGCAGCCCAACGGCCGCCGGAGGACCTGCTGTATGAGTACTCAGTTGGCGTGGTGCCGAAGCATTTCTTCAAGCTCGACGAGCAATGGGTCAAGACCTACAACTGGCAGGTGGAACCCAATACAGGCCCGTATCAGATCTCGGAGGTGCGCAAAGGCAAGTACATCGAGTTCACGCGCGCCGTCGACTGGTGGGCCAACGATCGCAAGTACTACAGGCACCGCTTCAATCCCGACCGGATCCGGGTGAAGGTGATTCGGGACATCAACATCGCCTTCCAGCATTTCCGCAAAGGCGACATCGATACATTCGGCGTGGTTTTGCCCGTGTTCTGGCACGAAAAGGCCAAGGGGGGCGACTACGATAATGGTTATATCAATCGCTATTGGTTCTACAACGATCTGCCGCAACCCGCGGCGGGAATGTTTCTCAATGAAGACGATCCGATCCTCGGGGATCGGAATGTGCGGCTGGGGCTTGCCTACGCGTTGAACTTCGACCGGGTGATTCGCACTGTGTTGCGCGGCGACTACGAGCGGATGCAGACGTTTACCGAAGGATTTGGCGAATACGACAATCTCGAGATCCACGCCCGGCCGTTCGACCTGAACCTGGCGCGTCAGCATCTCGAAGCTGCGGGGTGGCGCGCGCGAGGCCCCGACGGGATTCTGGTGAAAAATGGTCAACGCCTGTCGTTGCGTGTGACCTACGGCACGCCCTATCACACCGACCGCCTGGTGGTGCTGCGCGAGGAAGCCAAGAAGGCGGGGATCGAACTCGAATTATCCCTGCTGGATTCGGCCAGCTCGTTCAAGCAGATGCAGGAGAAGAAACACCAGGTGGCGTGGATGACCTGGGCAAGCCAGGGACTGTCCCCCGAGTACTGGCAGTTTTTCCATTCCGCGAATGCCCATGTCGCGCAGACCAACAATCTGATGAATCACGACGATCCGCGCATGGATGCGCTCATCGATGCGTATCGCATGTCCACCTCGATGACACAACGTGTCGAACTGGCGCACCAGGTCGAACAGCTGGTCGCTGACTCTGGCGCGCTGATCCCAAGTTTCAAGGTGTCGTACACGCGGGAAGCAGCCTGGGCCTGGATGAAACTGCCACCGGGGTTGGGCACGCGCACGACGGATGCGCTATTCGATCCACTGGAGCTTTCCGCCGGCGTGTTTTCATCCGGCGGACTGTTCTGGATCGACGTCGAGGAAAAGCGCCGCATTCGCGCGGCCCGCGAGGATGGCGTTGCGCTGCCCAGCGTCTTGCTCATCGATGAAACCTACCGGCGCACCGCAGAGGGGGTGCCGCATGAATGACGCGGCGCTGCGCGTCGAGGGGCTCGCGACCGATTTCATCACCGAGTCTGGGCGCGTGCGTGTGGTGGACGGTGTCAGTTTTGTCGTCGCCGCTGGAACCACACTTGGCATTGTGGGTGAGTCGGGCTGCGGCAAGAGTGTCACGGCACTATCGATCATGGGCTTGCTGCCCAAGCCAGCGGGCGTGGTGGTGGCCGGCCGGGTATTGCTGGGCAAAGACGATCTGCTCGCGCTGCCGGCGGCGTCCTTGCGCGCCATCCGGGGGCGGCGCATTGCGATGATCTTTCAGGAGCCGATGACGGCGCTCAATCCGGTGCAGCGCATCGGCAAACAATTGATCGAAGTGCTGCAGATCCACGGTGAGCCGGGCAACCATGTGGCGCGCGCCGTTGAGTTGCTCACGGAGGTGGGTATTCCGGCACCGCGCAGCCGTCTCGATGATTACCCGCACCAGTTGTCGGGCGGAATGCGACAGCGCGTACTCATCGCCATTGCATTGGCGTGTCGTCCCGATGTGTTGATTGCTGACGAGCCCACCACGGCGCTCGATGTGACGATTCAGGCGCAGATTCTCGAATTGATCGAGGCGCTGCAGCGGCAGCGTGGCATGGCGGTAATCTTCATTACGCACGACCTGGGCGTGATTGCGGAAATAGCCGACAACGTGGTGGTCATGTACGCCGGCCGTGTGGTGGAGCAGGGCCGCGTCGATGCGCTTTTTGCGCGGCCGTTGCACCCATATACACGCGGCTTGCTTGCATCGATTCCGCGGCCCGAACTCGTGCCGAAGTCGCCGCTTGCCACGATCGGTGGCATGGTGCCGGCGCTCGACGAATTGCCGAGGGGATGCCGCTTCCGCAATCGGTGCGGTGCTGCGACATCCCAGTGTGAAGCGGACCCGCTCCTCGCCGACGCGCAGACCGACCATCGGGTGGCGTGCTGGCATTGGCGGACGCTCGCGCCATGAGCGCACCGTTACTCGAGATCAAGGACCTGACCAAGCACTTCCCGGTGCGAACCGGCATATTTCTGCGTGCCACCGGCACTGTGCACGCCGTAGACGGTGTGTCCTTCCGAGTACATCAGGGCGAGACGTTGGGTCTCGTGGGCGAATCCGGGTGTGGCAAGAGCACGGTGGGCAAAACGCTGCTGCGCCTGCTGCCGGCCACCGCAGGGTCGATATTCTTCGAAGGCAATGACATCACCCATCTGCATGGCGCGGCACTGCGGCGGCTGCGGCGTGATATGCAGATCATCTTTCAGGATCCGTTCGAATCGCTCAATGCGCGCCACAACGTGGGTCGCATCCTCGAGGAACCGTTCGTCATCCACGGTTTGGGCAGCGCGGCAGAGCGTCGTCGTTGGGTAGCCGAGCTGCTGGATCGGGTGGGGCTGCGAAGCGATGCGGCGCAACGCTATCCCCACGAGTTCTCCGGCGGCCAGCGGCAGCGCATTGGTATTGCCCGGGCCATCGCCTTGCGCCCTAAGCTCATCGTGTGTGATGAAGCCGTTTCGGCGTTGGACGTTTCCATCCAGTCTCAGATCGTCAATCTGCTGCTTGAGCTGCAGCGCGAGATGAGCCTCGCGCTGCTGTTCATCGCGCATGATCTCGCCGTGGTGCGGCATGTATCAGATCGCGTCGCAGTGATGTATCTGGGGCAGATCGTCGAGGAGGCGTCGGCGCAGGAAATTTACTCGCAGCCGCGGCATCCCTACACGCGGTCACTGCTCTCGGCGATCCCGCTGCCAGACCCAATTGAGGCGACGGCGCGACGCGCACAGCGCATCGTTCTGCAGGGCGATGTCCCGTCGCCCATCGAGCCGCCATCCGGTTGCCGGTTCCATACACGCTGCCCCCATGCGCGCACGGATTGTTCCGTACGCGTGCCGACGCTGCAGCCCGTGTCGGGCGTCGCCACGACGTCCGGCGCGTCGGTTGCCTGCCACCACTGGCAGTCCCTGTAACGTGACCCTGTTTGAACTGTCCATATTGGTGCGTTCGGTTGCTATTGGAGGAAGCGGTCCATAGAGTCGCGCCCTTACCCCGATTTGATGTGTTCGTAAGATGACCATTCACGTGGCGCTCGCGCATGAGACGCGCTATCGCTATGACCGCCCGATTCAGCTGGGACCGCAGACAATTCGGCTGCGGCCAACGGCGCATAGCCGCACGACCATTGAGAGTTATGCGCTTTCGGTGCAGCCTGCCGGCCACTTCCTGAACTGGCAGCAGGATCCGTTCGGCAACTTTCTGGCGCGGGTGGTGTTTCCGGAGAAGGTGACATCGTTTGTGGTCCGCGTGGATCTGGTCGCCGATATGGCGGTCCACAATCCATTCGACTTTTTTCTCGAGCCAGCCGCGGAAACGTTTCCGTTCGAATATGACGCGCAACTGCGCCTCGAACTGGCACCGTGTCTGCACACGCTGCCCGCGGCGCCGGCATTGACAGCGTGGCTTGCCGCATTCGGACGGCCCAAGCCGCAGCCCACCATCGACTTTCTCGTCGGCCTCAACCAGCAACTGGCGAGCGAGATCGGCTATGTGGTGCGCATGGAGGCCGGCATCCAGACGCCCCAGGAAACGCTGACGCTCAAGCGCGGATCGTGCCGTGATTCGAGTTGGCTGCTGGTACAGATACTTCGTCACCTGGGCATCGCAGCGCGGTTCGTCAGCGGTTATCTGATCCAACTCACGCCAGATGTGAAATCGTTGGATGGCCCGTCCGGCACGACACACGACTTCACCGATCTGCATGCATGGGCAGAGGTTTACCTGCCGGGCGCCGGTTGGATCGGCCTTGATCCGACCTCGGGGCTGCTGACGGGTGAAGGACATATTCCACTGGCCTGCGCGCCGCAGGCGGTATCAGCCGCACCCATCAGCGGCGCACTCGAAAAGAGTGAAATCGATTTCGACTTTTCCATGTCTGTCACCCGTATCGCCGAATCACCGCGCGTGACGAAGCCCTATAGCGATGCACAGTGGCATGCCATCGACGCGCTGGGACATCGGCTGGATGCCCAGTTCAAGGCGGACGATGTGCGCGTGACCATTGGCGGTGAACCGACGTTCGTTTCCATCGACTATCCTGACGACGCGGAATGGAATACGACCGCCACCGGACCAAACAAACGCATCCTGGCGGCGGAGCTCATCGAACGGCTGCGGCTGCGCTTCGCGCCGAACGGCTTGCTGCATTTCGGACAGGGCAAATGGTATCCGGGCGAGCAACTTCCGCGTTGGGCGTTCGGGCTCTATTGGCGCGGCGACGGCAAACCCCTCTGGCGCGATCCCGTGCTGGTGGCGGATGAGGCGGCGGACTACGCACCCACGACAGCGCAGGCTCGCGCGTTTTGCGAAGGCGTTGCGCGGCGTCTCGACCTGCCGGTGCGTGCGGTCACCACCGCCTACGAAGATCCCTGGTATTTCGCGGCCGCGGAACGACGCCTGCCGGAAAACGTGGATCCCCTCGACAACAAACTTGACGATCCGATGGCGCGTGCGCGGCTGGCACGGGTATTCGAACGCAATCTCTCCGAACCCGTTGGCTTCGTGCTGCCGGTGCAGCGCTGGCAGGCGCGCGACGAGCCGCGCAGCTGGGTCACTGAACAATGGTCCACGCGCTCGAAGCGGTTGTTCGTTGTGCCAGGCGAATCGCCCGTGGGATATCGCCTGCCGCTGCCATCGTTACCGCATCTGGCGCCGTCACAATACCCCCACATCGTCGAGCGGGACCCGTTCGAGCAACGCGGCGCATTGCCGCCGGCCGATGAATACCGCCAGCCATTTCTCGCCGGTGACTGGACGCAGCACGACGATCGCGAGCGCATGCAGACGCGCTCGGAACAGAACAAAGCAACGGCGGATGCCGTGCGCACTGCACTCGTGGTTGAGGCGCGCGACGGGCGTCTGAATGTCTTCATGCCACCCGTTGAAATGGTCGAGGACTACCTGGATCTGCTGGCGGCGGTCGAAGACACAGCGGCCGAACTGTTGGCACCGATTCATCTGGAAGGCTATGGACCGCCCGAGGATCCACGATTGAATGTCATCAGGGTGACGCCCGATCCAGGCGTGATCGAAGTGAATATCCATCCTTCGCACAGCTGGGATGAGATGGTTGCCACCACGCACGCGATCTACGAAGAAGCACGACTGACGCGCCTGGGTACCGAGAAATTCATGATTGATGGGCGCCACACCGGCACCGGTGGCGGCAACCATGTGGTGCTGGGTGCGGCGACACCCGCGGACAGCCCGTTCCTGCGTCGGCCGGATCTGCTGGCAAGCCTGATTGCCTACTGGCAACACCACCCGGCGCTGTCCTATCTGTTCTCCGGAATGTTTATCGGTCCTACCAGTCAGGCGCCGCGCGTGGACGAGGCGCGCCACGATGGTCTGTTCGAGCTGGAGCTGGCGTTCACCGAAGTACCCGATCGGGCGGCTGGAACCTCGCCACCCTGGCTGGTCGATCGGATCTTTCGCAACCTGCTGGTCGACGTCACAGGCAATACGCATCGCTCAGAGATCTGTATCGACAAGCTGTATTCGCCGGACTCTGCAACGGGTCGACTGGGACTCGTGGAATTCCGCGCCTTCGAGATGCCGCCGCACGCGCAGATGAGCCTGGCGCAGCAGCAACTGTTACTCGCTCTGGTCGCACGGTTCTGGCAAACGCCGTATCAGGGTGAGCTGGTGCGGTGGGGGACGCAACTGCACGACCGATTCCTGCTGCCGCACTACGTATGGCGCGATCTCTGCGATGTGGTGGCTGACCTGAATCGGGCGGGTTATCCACTGGACGCCGACTGGTTCGCGCCGCATTTCGAATTCCGCTTCCCGTTCTACGGCGACGTCCGCTACGGTGATATCAATCTGGAGCTGCGCCAGGCACTGGAGCCGTGGCACGTGATGGGTGAGGAAGGCGCGCCGGGTGGGACCGTGCGCTATGTCGACTCGTCGCTGGAGCGGCTGCAGGTACGCGTGCAGGGCATGGCAGGTGAACGATTTGTGGTCAGCTGCAATGGCATGCGTGTGCCCCTGCAGGCCACGGGCACCCAGGGAGAGTTTGTCGGCGGCGTGCGCTTCCGCGCTTGGCGGCCCACAGCGAGTCTGCATCCCACCATCGAGGTCGATGCGCCGCTGGTATTCGATATCTACGATCGCTGGAGCGGCCGCGCCGTGGCCGGCTGCACCTATCACGTTGCCCACCCCGGGGGACGCAATTTCGAAGACCTGCCGGTGAACAGCTACGCAGCAGAGAGCCGTCGTTTGTCGCGCTTCTTTCCGTTCGGCCACACGCCGGGGGCGAGTCCTGAACCGAAAGATATTGCGCGACGCGAGTTTCCACACACGCTCGATCTGCGCTGGAGTGGCGGTGGCCAGCGCTAGCGCATCAACAGGGGTCGAACACGCGGCGCTGCTGCGTTCATATCGTCCGCCCGAGGGCGGTTACGACGAGATGCTCGGCCCCGACGGGCAGATTCGGCCGCACTGGCGAGCGTTCGTCGATGGGCTGACGGCACTCGGGCGCGAGGGACGCGGTCATGCGGTTGCCACCGCGCAGCGGATGCTGCGAGAAAACGATGTCACCTACGTCACGCAGGGTGTGGGTGACGAGATGGCGCGTCCCTGGCAGCTGGACATGCTGCCGCTACCCATCTCAGGCGCGGAATGGCGCACGCTGGAAGTGGGGCTGACCCAGCGCGCGCGCCTGCTCAACAGGATCGTTGCGGATCTGTACGGTCCGCAACAGCTGCTGAAGTCGCGTTCATTGCCGCCGGCGCTGGCCTTTGGCAATTCCGAGTTTCTCCTGCCGTGCCACGGCATCGGCACACGCGATGGCACCTTTCTGCATTTGTTGGCGTTCGACCTGGGTCGTTCGGCGGACGGGCAATGGTGGGTGCTGGGAAACCGAATTCAGGCTACCCCGGGCGCCGGGTATGCGCTGGAGAGCCGCATCATCACCGCGCGATGCCTGCCTGATGCTTTCGCGGCTTGCAATGTGCAACGTCTGGCGCCGTTCTTTCGCGCCTTCAGTGAAAACCTGCTGAGCCTCGGACGCGATGATCATCTTGCGGTGGTGCTGTCGCCGGGGCCCGGAAAGCACAGTTATTTCGAGCATGCCTTCCTGGGCCGATATCTTGGCTATCCCGTTGTAGAAGGTGCCGATCTCACAGTGCGGGATGGCCGTGTCTACCTAAAGACGCTGGAGGGTCTGAAGCTCGTTGAGCTGATCCTGCGGCGTGTCGACTCGAATCTCTGCGACCCGCTCGAACTCAAGGTGAATTCCACACTGGGTGTTGCGGGTCTGCTGCAGGCGGCGCGCCAGGATACGGTCGTGATTGCCAACGCGGTGGGAAGCGGCGTGGTGGAGAACGAAGCAATGGTGGGCTTTCTGCCCGGACTATGCCGCCAGGTGCTTGGTGAGGATCTGAAGATCCCGAGTGTGCCCACCTGGTGGTGTGGCCAGGAAGCCGAGCGTGAACATGTACTGGCGCACCTCGACGATCTCGTTGTACGGCGCGCATTCGGCTCGCGGGGCGCCATCGGGACTGCGCCGCCTCGGGACATTGATGAAACGGATGCCGATGCAGAACACCTTGCGCAGATGATTCGGCGCCAGCCCTACGCGTTCGTCGGACAGCAGGATATCGGTTTGTCGACGGCGCCATTCTGGTCCGGCGAAGGTGCCGTGCGGGCGGAGCCTATGACGCTGCGCGTCTATCTCGGGGCCACCAAGGATGGGTATCGACTGATGCCGGGTGGCCTCGCCCTGCAGGCAAACCGGACACCCGGAATCACAGCACGGCACGCGCCCGAATTCAGCAAGGATGTCTGGGTGCTGTCCGACGAATCGATCGACACATTCAGCATGTTGAGCCGGTCGCTGCAAGCCACGGCGATCCGTCGCTCGGATCGTGATTTACCCAGTCGGACGGCTGACAATCTGTACTGGCTGGGCCGCTATCTCGAGCGCGCCGAAGGCGCGATGCGGCTGTACAGGAGCCTGTTCAGCTATCTCTCAGGCGAAAGCAGTACCAGCGGTGATCCGGTGACGCTGCAGACGATTGCCCGCCTGTTGGTTTCGCCCCAGCCGACGCGAAGCGAACGTGCTGCGCAACCCGTCCGTGCGGAAGGCGTCAAACTGATTGAGCACGACTTGTGGCAGGTGATGTTCGATCCGAAGTCTCCAGACGGTCTTGTCGAGGTTCTGGGGCATGTGGAGCGCACCGCGGATCTGGTGCGCGAGCGCTTGTCGGCTGACGCGTGGCGTGTTCTTGAAAGTCTCACCCACACGCACGAAACCACTTTTCGGGCCCACGCCATTGGTGATGCGGTCGAGTTGCTCAACGGGATGCTGTCGAAGCTGTCTGCGATCACCGGCATGGTTCAGGAGAACATGACGCGTGGCTATGGTTGGCGGTTGCTCGATATGGGCCGTCGTATCGAGCGCGGCCGATTCTGCGCACGTGTTGTACACATTCTGACTTCGAACGGTGAACCTGCGGAAAGCGGTGTGCTGAATTTGCTGCTCGAACTGGTGGATAGCGCGATGACCTACCGTTCGCGCTACAAGGCTGTGCCGCAATTGCCGGCGGTGCTGGACCTGGTGATGGCCGATGAATCCAATCCGCGTTCGATTATTTTTCAGATTGCCGAGATCGAACAGCATCTTGCCGTAATGCCCCTCGAACATCGTTCTGCGCCGATCAGTGACGCGCAAAAGATCGTCATCGGGCTGCTCAGTGAGTTGCAGTTGGCGAACATGGAAAAGCTTGGGTCGGTGCGCAGCAAGCGGGGCCTGCGAACCCATCTCGACCGGCTGGTGACGCGCATCGAGGACGGCGCGGATGAGCTCTCCGGCGTCATCGAACGCACCTACTTCAGTCATTCCGCGGAGCATCAGGTCTCGGGGTCGCCTCGCAACGGTCGCGGCTCGTGATCTACGACATCCGACACGATACGACCTTCGTCTATGCGCAGCCGGTGAGCGTGTCTCATCAGTTGTTGCGGCTTTCGCCACGCGAATCGCCGCGCCAGAAGCCGATATCCAGCCATTTGATCGTCGAGCCGGCGCCGCTGATTCGCGAATCGCGCACAGACTACTTCGGCAACGAAACCACATACATCACGGTGCAGACACCCCATGAGCGTCTGATCATTCGCAGTACGTCGCGTGTGGATGTGCAGCCCGTATCCACCGGGCTGCTGGATCTGGGCCCAACCTGGGAAGATGTGACCCGGGCGCTGGCCCCGCCTGTAGACCCCGCGGCGCTTCAGGCCAGCCAGTTCGCATTCGCCTCGCCCTATATAGACATAGACGATGACGTAGAGGCGTTTGCGCGCGAGACGTTCAGCGCCGGCAAACCGTTTCTCACAGGGGTGATGGAGCTGACCCGGACAATCTTTGGCAACTTTAAATACGAAGGCGGAGTCACCGACGTGTGGACACCCGTCAGCGATGTACTTGCGCGTCGGCGGGGGGTTTGTCAGGACTTCGCGCATCTCGAGATTGCGGCGCTGCGCAGCCTGGGGCTGCCCGCGCGCTATGTGAGTGGCTATCTGCTGACCCATCCCGCTGAGGGCAAGGAACGGTTGATCGGCGCCGATGCCTCGCACGCCTGGCTCGCCGTATGGTGCCCCGCGTTGGGATGGGTGGAGTTCGATCCCACCAACAATCTGATGCCGTCTGATGAACACATTGCGCTGACGTGGGGACGTGACTACGGTGATGTCAGTCCAACCACCGGCATCATCGTCGGCGGCGGCGCGCATACAGTTGAGGTGGAGGTGAGCGTGGAGCAGATTGCAGCATGAACAACACGACCGGCCCGAAATTCGGCAAATCCAGCACCGCGCAAGACGTGGTGGAGGGCATCGATCTCACCGGCAAACTAGTGCTGGTCACCGGCGTGAATTCGGGGATCGGCAACGAAACGATGCGCCAGCTGAGCCTGCGCGGCGCCACGGTCATCGGTACCGCACGTACGCTGGAGAAGGCGCGCCAGGCGTGTACCGAAGCTGGCGGCACAACGATTCCGTTGGCGTGTGAGCTCGAACAGCAGGACTCCATCCGCGCCTGCGCGGCCCAGATCGCGCAGCTGGGCCGGCCGCTCGATATCTGCATCGCCAATGCCGGCATCATGGCGCTGCCGAAGCTCGAGCAGGTCAACGGCATCGAAAAGCAATTTGCGACGAATCATCTCGGACACTTCCTGCTGGTCAATCTGCTGAGACCGCAGATTGACGCCGCACAACGCGCGCGAGTGGTCATTGTCAGTAGCTCGGCGCACCTGCAAGCCCCTGGTGAAGGCGTCGCATTCGACAACCTGTCCGGCGAACACGGCTACGGCGGCTGGCGCGCTTACGGTCAATCCAAGCTCGCCAATATTCTGTTTGCCAAAGCGCTGGCGCGGCGTCTCGTCAATTCCGGTACCGCGAATGCACTGCATCCGGGTGTCATCGGTACCAACCTCGGCCGCCACATGAATCCGTTGCTGGGCGGCGTGCTGAGTCTGTTCATGAAACCGTTCAGCAAGTCGGTCCCGCAGGGTGCGGCAACGAGTTGCTACGTTGCCGTCCGTCCTGAGCTAGCCGAAGTGACTGGCCAGTATTTCTCGGATTGCGCGGTCGTGGAACCCAGCCGGCTTGCACGCGATGAGGCGCTCAGTGAACGGTTGTGGGAAGTATCCGAGAAGCTGACCGGTCTGGCGTGACATAAGCGCGCTGAGGAAGGGGCGGAGCCCAATGCAGCAAGTGGTAAGCGTTCGATAGGACAAAACCTCTTGCCTTCGGCTTGCCTCGTTCGCAATCGTTTGTTATTAAGTATGTGCTCACTTACTAACAACACGCCATGGCCCGACCCAAGACAATCGACGACGTCGACATCCTGAACGCCGCCCGTGAAGTGTTCATCGAAGCAGGCGCGCTGGGTTCAACCCGGGAAATTGCGCGACGACTCGGTGTATCCGAAGCGACGCTGTTCAAACGCTATCCCACGAAGATGGAATTGTTCCTGGCGGCGATGGAGCCGCCGGCGCCCGATACGGATCAGTTGCTCGCCAAAGCCCGTGCGCAAAAGGATACGCGCAAGGCGTTGCATGTCATCGGCCGGCTGACGCTTGCGTACTTTCGCACTGCCATTCCGCGGATGTTGCCGCTCGTTACCCATCCGGGTATTGGCATCGACGATCTGATGCGGCGCTTTGGCGAGTCACCAGCCAGTGGCCTCAATCGCGCGATCGCGCTGTACCTCGCCGAACAGCGCGATCAAGGCGCAATCAACGCACCGCAGCCTCCGGCGGTCGCGGGGCTGTTGGTCGCCGCTATGCACAGCGTGGCACTGTTCGAGCTGATGGGGATGCACGACGGCGCGATACCGAATTCGGCTGTGCGCGGGATGATCGACACGATCTGGCATGGCATCGCGCCAGAGCCGGTGTCGACGACTCGCAGACGAAGCGCGTAAAAGCCCGCACCTCGATTCAGGAGATCGCAGACATGGAGTATCCGCGGTTGCACGGCAACCGAAGGGCGCCCATCGACTCGGGGACTGCAAATGCAGTCAACGTGACGACGAAGATTGCGTCGGGCACCACAACGCCCTGGCATGTCACGTGGCTGACGTGGCCGGTAATGTTCGTCATCAACATCGCCGCGATCAGCGCTACGATCACTCAGCACTGGACCATCGCAGTCACAATGGCCACCACCACCGGCGTGTTTGTGATTGCGTTGGTCTCGCTCGAATTCATGTACCCGCTTGATTTGCGTTGGGCAATGACGCTGCGATCGTTTTTCGGCCGCGATATCAAGTACTTCATCTCCGGCGGCCTCACGGGCGCGCTCACCAATTTCGTGCTCGCGCTGGCGGGTATCAGTCTGAGTGTGGGGCACGTTGGCCCGATCACACACTGGCCCGTCTGGATCGCCGCCCCGACGCTCATCGTGACTTTCGATTTTCTACAGTATTGGCAACATCGGTGGAGTCACGAGGCCGATACGCCGCTGAAACACTATTTGTGGCGCACCCACGCGCCGCACCACTTGCCCGAACAGGTTTACGTGCTGATGCACCCGGCCGGGCATCCCTTCAACTTTTTCCTGTTGCAGGGGTTGCTGCGACTGCCGCTGTTCTACGGACTCGGCGCCACTCCGGAGGCGATCTTTGCCGCATCGGGCATCATCGGCCTGCAGGGTCTTGTATCCCACTGCAACGTGGATCTGCGCGCCGGGTGGTTCAACTACGTATTCGCAGGTACGGAACTGCACCGCTATCACCACAGCGGTGACCCAGGCGAGGCGAAGAACTTCGCCACGACACTGTCGCTGCTGGATGTGCTCTTCGGCACGCTGATCTACCGTCCAGGAGATGCGCCGAGACGGCTCGGCGTCGCACGCCCTGACGACTATCCGCTGTCGCATGAATTCTGCAAGTCGATGCTGATCCCGCTACGACGCCAGGGATACGGCGGCCGCGGCACGCGAGTACAGGCGACGCCGCGTGTGTGACCGGCAGGCATTGCCGGGTCAAAGTCAGGTCATGGATGCCGGCGTGGGGTTAACGCAAACGCGGTCGTCGGGGCAAGGACGACAGCTGTATCGGAAACCGGCATAGTCTCCAGATCTGTCGACAACGAGCAGAGACGGCCAGATGACTGCCGCCGTCGTACGTGCGGGGGGTAGTACATTGCCAGGATTTCGTTTTACTGACGCTGCAACGCGGGGCGTGTGGGAGTGACCGGCGATCGGCGTACACGAGTCGCGATACTCGGCGGTGGTCCCGCTGCGCTGACGACGGCCTGGGAACTGACGAACCCAGCTCAGTCGAATGCATTCGAGGTGACAATCTATCAGCTCGGCTGGCGGCTCGGCGGCAAGTGCGCGAACGGTCGCGATCGGCAGAGCCACTGCGAGGTGCAGGAGCACGGTCTGCATGTGTTCTTTGGCTACTACGACAACGCCTTCGAATTACTGGGCCAGGTTTACGACGAGCTGACGTCGAGCGGCGAACCGCAGAAATACGCGACTGTCTACGATGCCCTCATCCCCAGTCACAGCGTCACGCTGATGGAAGAGGTGAACGGGCAGTGGAAACCGTGGAATCTCTCAATCCCGGCGATGCCGGGTCTTCCCGGACGCGTGCACCACGGTGGGCTTTGGAGCGTGATGGTCGGTGCGCTCGAAATGATCAACCACAACGTCGCCGTGCTCCTCGGCCGCGAATCATCTGCGGCGCACTCCGGAATGGGTCGCGTCGGGTCAGTCGCGAAGTCATTCGCTTCTGCGCTGATCAACCATGCGGCATCGACGCACTCGAAGGCGCATCACTCGACGCTCGTTCGGCTGATCGAAGCGGCATGGCATGACGTACAACGGCTCTTCCACGTCGGCGGATTCCCCTCGTGGTGGAAAACGCTGGATCTCGATGCACGCAGGGCCTTCGTGCTGTTTGACCTCGTCCGCGCGGTCGCAATCGGCGCGTTGCGTGAGGGATTCCTGGTTCATCCGGAGAGGGCCACCGCCACGATGAACGAATTGGATTTTCGGGCGTGGCTGAAGAAGCAGGGTGCTTTCGATGTCACGATCGAATCGGCGCCGGTCCGCGCGCTCTACGATCTCACCTTTGCGTATCCGCACGGCTCGACTTCGAGTCGAGGTGACCTCGGCGCGGGCAGCACGGTCGCGGGTCTCTTTCACATGGCGAATTATCACGGTGCGTTCTTGTGGAAGATGCGCGCGGGCACCGGCGACATCGTTGCGGCACCGCTGTACAAGGCGCTGTGTCGACGTGGCGTAAAATTCGAGTTCTTCGCGCGCGTCACCGGACTGACGCCGAGCCTCATGCGAGACGAAATCGAAAGTGTGACGATCTCCCGGCAAGTGCGGCTCAAGGACGGTGAATACGCGCCGCTTTTTCATTGCGATGGTCTCGACTGCTGGCCTGCGACACCCGACTACGACCAGATCGTAGAAGGCGAAGAGTTGAGGCGGCGCAATATCGATCTCGAGTCGAATTGGACGCCTTGGCAGGACACCGGTGGAGAGGTGGTTCTCCAGCAGCGGGTTGACTTCGACGTGGTCGTCCTGGGTATCCCGGTCGACGGGCTTCGCTCAATCTGCGCGCAATTGATCCAGCAGAAGCCATGCTGGCAATCGATGATGAGCAACGTGAAGACCGTGCAGACGCAGAGCGTGCAGCTGCGATTCGGGGAATGCGGCGCCAGGCTGGGCAGCCTGCCAGCTGGGACCGTCATCGGTGGCAATGACTCCTCGCCATTGGACGCCGCGGCGGATATCAGCGAGGTGATCGACGCCGAATGCTGGGGCGCGGTTCGCCCGCAATATCTTTCGATCCTCAGCGGCGTACTGCCAGGACCCGACACTGCACCAGCCCGAACAGACACGGGATATCCGGCGAAAATGCAGGACTGCGTGGTTGCTTCGACGCGCGAGTTTCTGAGCGCCGGTGCGCCCACCCTGTGGCCAACGATAGCCAATCACGACGGCTTCGACTGGAACGCGCTGTGGGCACCGGGCATCGCACCCGGACCGGCCAGGCTGCAGGCGCAGTATCTGCGTGCCAACGTTGATCCAGACCAGCGATACACGCTGTCCGTCGCGGGTAGCGCGGCGCATCGATTGCGAACCGACGAGTCGGAGTACTACAACCTCTACCTCGCCGGAGACTGGATTGACAATCCCGGCAACCTGGGCGGGTTCGAATCGTCGGTCATGTCGGGCCGGTTGGCCTCGCGGGCGGTGTCCGGCTTGCCGAAAACGATCGCACGGGTGCCGAAAGATAGCCGCTATTACCAGATGAGGGAGCCATTCATCTCAATGCGCAATGCTCCGATGTTTGTCGAGTACAACGGGATGCAGACGTTTCCAGGGCCGTTCGAGTTCAAGAGTGTCGCCTCGTGGGCATTCTTCGTGCGCGGCGACTACGCGAAATTACAGGCGCTGCTCGATCACCTGTTCAACGTCACCAGTAGCGGGGCGGTGTCGCTGGTCCCGCTGACCGATATGTTGATGATGACGTTCATCGACATCGCCGATGCGCGCTCGCCGTTCGATCCGCAGGCATCGGGCGCGTACGAGCGCGAGGTCGCCTTCTGGATCATGGCCGGCCGCAAAGACACGCCGAACAGTCCCTCCATCACCTCGGTGGCCGGTTTTACCCCCTTCCTGATCATCAACAATCCATTGGGTTATCTGGAAGGCAGGGACGTTTGGGGATACATGAAGCAGGTCGGGCACGTGAGTCTGCCGACGGACGCGAATAGCGACGGTGGCTTTCTGGTGGACGCCTACGGCGTGCGCGAGAAGCCGTTCGAATCCCCTTGGTCGTACAAGCGCCTGCTGAGCATCAAGCCGGTAGGGCCCGCCTCGCCGGAAGGCGCGGGCCGGTCGTTCAAGGGCATCGCGGAACTGCTGGCCGCAATCCGCGCCGGCGTCGGCCAGGACAAACCAACCGTCATGCCGTCATTGCAACTTGCGGAGAACCTGTTCGAGGACTTCGTACATCGACGCATGCCGCAGGTCTTTCTCAAGCAATTTCGCGACATCCGCCACCCGGAGCGGGCCTGCTACCAGGCGATTACGCAAGCCAACACCCGTGTGTCGAACCCCCATGGTTTCGAACTCACGCAGCGCTACGAAATGACAATTGATGATCTGTTCAACACGGCGATTTCAGAGACGCTCGGAATCCCGGCCAAAGTAGAACTGCCTTTTGGCATTCACTTTACGATGGATTTCACCATCGAGAATGGCGAAGTCCTCTGGCAAGCACGGACGTCTGACACGTGAAGCGCAATCGCAAACGTGTCGTGGTGTTGGGTGGCGGCCTTGGTGGACTATCTGCGGCATATGCTCTAACGGCGCCCGAGCAAAAGAATCGCTTCGAAGTGAGCGTCTACACGATGGGGTGGCGGCTCGGCGGCAAGGGGGCAAGTGGTCGCAACGCGCAGATACACGATCGAATCGAAGAACACGGGCTGCACATCTGGTTCGGGTGCTACGACAACGCGTTCCAGATGATGAAGAACCTCTACGCGGAACTCGATCGCCCGCCAGAAGCGCCTCTGGCATCGCTGGAGTCGGCATTCAGACCGCAGAACTGTTTCGTGTTGAACGAGCATGTGGGGGATGAATGGCGCCCGTGGCGAATCGACTTTCCGAGCAACGACCTGGAACCTGGCGGTCATCCCTCTACGTGGGATTTCCTTTCCATTCTGATGGGATGGATCAAGCGCGCGCTCGATGGTGTCGGCGTGCAGGCCGGTGGCGGTGCGGCGCTGCTGATCGAGCAGGTGATACGCGCGATGTCCAAGGAGTACGAGCATGCGAAGGCGCTGAGTGCCCTGCGCGATGCGCCCGGCCATCACCTGGGTGACTGGCTGCGATCACTCGCCGGGCAGGTTGAGAACGCCGTGTACGCTGCGGTCAAGGACTCGCGCGTGTGGGCGCACACAATGGCCGCTTCTCTGGGTCTGTTGGCCGAGTTGGTGTGGTGGGAACTCGAGGATCGAATCCCCCAGGACGATGATGCCCGCCGCACGTGGATAGCGAGCTATCTGGGTATCACCATCATGCGCGGCATCCTCACCGACGACCTGGTTCACAACGGGGTCGATCACATCAACGCAGAAGATGGGCGCGCCTGGCTGCGCCGCCACGCGAGCCTGGCCGACAACCTGCCGAAGAATCCCAACCAGCTCGCTTTCGACAGTCCCTTGATTCGAGCCCTGTACGACGCGGCCTTCGCCTATGAGGACGGCGAAGCCAGCCGACCAAACTTTTCTGCGGCGACTGTGTTGCGCGCATGTTTGTGGCTGCCATTCAGCTACAAAGGCGGCTTCAGCTTTGAGATGCAGGCAGGTATGGGTGATACGGTGTTCACCCCGCTGTATCTGGTGCTCCTCGCGCGCGGCGTGAAGTTCCACTTCTTCTCACAGGTGGCCGACGTGCAGGCAGACCGGTATGGGGCCAACGTCGAACAGATCGTCATCGACGCTCAGGTCAGTCTGAAGCAAGGTCGCTACGACCCTCTGGTGAAGGTGCGCGGATTGCTCTGCTGGCCGAGCCAACCGCTGTACGAACAGTTGGAGGAGGGCGACCTGCTGAGGCAGACCGGGGCGAATCTCGAACACTACGCCTCTGACTGGGTCAACCCGGGCAAGAGAACCACCCTGCGAGCGGGTAAGGACTTCGAGCACGTCGTGTTCGCCATTCCGCTGCCGGCTCACACGTCGGTCTGTCCGACGCTGGTTGCACAGTGCTGGCAATGGAAGGCGGCGGTGGACAACGTCAAGTCGACCCGTACGCAGGCGGTACAGCTGTGGTTCGAGCCTACGCGCCAGCAACTCGGTGTAGCGACGCCTCCGGCAATCTCGGGTTCCTACATCGAGCCCTGGTCGAGCCTCGCAGACTTTTCGCATCTGTTGCTGCGAGAGCGCTGGTCGAACGATCGTGTCAATTACCTGGTCTACACGTGCGGAGCAATGCCGACGCTGAGCGGCACTACACAGGCCGAGGCGGATGAGCGCGTGTTCGACTCCATGGCAGCCTTCCTGGCGAACGACTCCGCGCCGTTGTGGCCCCTGGCGAATGACGGCCAAAAGTTCGCCTGGAACACGCTTTGGGCTGAAGACGACGCCGCGGATTCGAGTCGGCTGCGCGCCCAGTACTGGCGCGCGAACATCGACATCAATGAGTTGTACATATTGTCGACGTCTACCGGCATCGGTTACCGACCTGTCACCGGCGCTGCCGGTCTGAAAAACCTTTCATTCGCCGGCGACTGGACCAACAACGGATTCAACATTTCATCGGTGGAAGGTGCAGTCATGTCTGGCCTGCAGGCGTCCCGCGCAATCTCCGGCTACCCGACGGATATCATTGGCGAAGACCCGAAGTCGCTGACACCATCCGACTAGCGGCCAGGACCACGGGACCTGTCTTCGACCAGGCTTTCGTGAAGGGCACGGGCACCCGTCGCCTCGCGCGCAAGGTCGAGTTCGACGTACCCGGCCAGCGCACGCGCCGCGTGTTCCCGCCGCGCATCGTTGGGGACACCCCTACAACGCCCCAGTTGCTCGCTGGCGGCGGCTATGTCGAATTGCAACGCCAGCGATCGTGCCGCCGTCAGCGCCTCGAGCGCCGATCGAATCGCGCGTTTGTGCCGGCCGCGGGCCTCCAGCAGGCGGGCCCGGAGCATGAGATAGCGCGGCCGCGATACGGGGAAGCTTTTGGAGAATCTGTCAAACCCCCGCAGTGCCAGACGCGCGAACCGCGCCAGTTCGGCGCGCGAATGCGTAGATCGCGGGTCTTCCAGATGGTCGAGGAACAGGCTGGCGATGCCGGCGTAGCCTTCCATTGCGTAATACCCGATCGGCTGCGTTGTGCCGATCAGCGCCACGATAGCAGTGGCAAGCTGCCAGGATTCGTCGGCGAGACCGAGGCGATGCTTGGCCACGGCGCGATTTGCCTGCACGTGCAGATGATCCAACGCATATCCTCGCAGGAGTAGATCGCTGGCCTCATCGAACAACTGATTTGCGTCATCGAAGTCGGACCGTCGCAACGCAAACTCACCCAGTGCGATACGCATGAAGTACTGATGCTGTTCGTCGGTAGACGAAAGTACGGCGTCGCGATAGACGTCGTTCGCGGCGGCGCCCGCGACATAGTCGCCTTGAATGAACAACGCGCTGCGGCGGAATGACAGCAGGTCGAGCTCAAGACGCCTGTGGCCGATGTTCTGCGCTTGCGCGATCCCTCTTTCCAGATGCTTGTGTGCGATCTGCCATCGGCCGTGGCCAATGGAATGCATGGCGAGATAATAGAATTGATAGGCCAGGTCGGCGTCGGTGGAACCCGCCTTAGAGTACGTTTCCACGGCCTTGGCATAATAGTTTGCCCAACGGTGTGCACGTGCAACGCTCAGCGTCACGGCATTCTGTGCAAACAGTTTCCTGATGATCGAGGGCGCGTTCGCCTGCTCAGCGAAATTCAGTCCATGTAGATCCGCAAGCAACAGCTGATCGAGACGCTGCTCGAAGAAGAACAGGCCGCTGAACTGCTCGAGCCCGTTGGCGAGGGTCTGTTCGCGTAGTCGAACCGTTTGTTCCGGGTCCGTGCCGACACCGCGCACGCGATGGTAGATCTGCCGTGCAAGGGCACCCAACAACGCCGCTGCGTAGCGCACGGACGTGGCCGGCCAACGAAGTCCGAGCGCTGCCAGGCCTGCGATGAACGACTCGCGACTGTCATCGACCCTCCCCAGCCGGAGATCGACTTCTCCAAGTCGGAACAGTACTCGAGCCTTCGCTACATCATCTGCGATGTCTGGATGCGCGCGAGCAAGTTCCAGGCAACGCTGAAAGAAGCGCCGGGCCTCCGCATACGCGCCGTTATCCAATGCCTCGACCCCGGCATCGAACGAGTAGCCCAGCGCCTTATCCGGCCGTTCAGCCACGAACCAGTGGTGCGCGAGAACCACCTTATGCGACGCACCTGCGTTTGCGACGTTTGCTTCGATCCAGCTGCCGATGGTGCCGTGCAAGCTGCGCCGTTGGGCAAACGCCAGCAGTCGATAGACCGTCTCCTGCAGAATGAGATTGCGGAACAGATACGTAAGCGCCGCTTGATCCTGCAGGCGCTGCGTGAACTGCGCTTCTTCGAGTGTGTTCGTACAGGCGCGGCAGGAATCGGCCGAGAATCGCAACGGATGGACACCCAGCAGGGCCTGAAACTCGAACGCATGGCCAATTACGCTGGCAACCTTTAGCGTGAGCTGCACGTCTGGTTGAAGCCGATCCACCCGCGACACAATGACCTGTTCCAGGGTCGCGGGGAACTCGATGGCTTCGAGATCGTGATTTCCAGCGAGCCCACATTTGCCGGCAACGACCTCGATGCGGCCCTGTTCGAGCAGCGACCTGGCCAACTCCTGCGTGAAGAACGGATTCCCGGACCCGCGCGTGGCGATGAAATCGACCACGGCGCTCGCCACAGAGCTCGCATCGACCGACTGTTTCACGAGTTCAGCGATCGCATGGGTGCCGACCTCGTCCAGCGCGACCTTCACAACGGCCGGCAGTTCCAGCAGCGCGCTGACGTAAGCTTCAGAGTGTTCCCGATCGCGGCGTACGGCCAGGACGAACAGTACGCGCGTGTCGCCGCGGATGAGTTCGGTAATCAAACGCCACGAGGCGCTGTCCATCCATTGACAATCATCGAGCAGGATGAATAGTGACGAGCGCTGCGCCGCCCTATCGAGTACGTGTCGCAACACAGCGCGCGTGTTGTCAGATCGGATTTCCCCCTGCATCTGTGCAGTCAACTCATTGTCAGGGACGGGAAACGAGAGTACCGGCGCGAGCAGTGGCAGGCGCCTTTGCCACCTTTCTTCGTCAGACAACAATTGAGCTGCGCGTTCTATCGGACTGCCGTCGCCGCTGCCGTTCACCAACGATTCGAACACGCCGCGCAAGGCAGCGTAGACCGCACCGAGACTCAGTGGCTGTACCGCACCCCGCAGCACCGTGATCGCCGCTTCCGTGGCGAGCTCTGCGCCGGCGTTCAGCAACGCAGTCTTGCCGATGCCGGCGTCACCTTCGACAACGAGTGCGCGAACGGCGGGTGCGCGGGGCAGATCGTCGATGGCGTCGCGGATTGCCTGCAATTGGGCGTCGCGATCGAACAACTCTCGGCTCGTCGCGGATTCGGTCGTTTGCAGTACGCCCTCTAGTGCATAGGCGGGCTGGGGTTTGGCGATGCCCTTCAGACGCAGTGGCGGCAATGGACGAAACGTAAAGCGCAAGCCAGCGGCAGTGCGCACGGTGGAGTCGATCAAGATCTCACCGTCCGCCACTCCCATCAGCCTCGCGGCTCGGTTGGTCACGGTCCCGCGTACGGAATAGCAGCGCCAGGCGTCGGTGCCGAGGAGCCCACAGTAAGTCATGCCGCCGCTGACACCGATGGAGGCCGCGCAGTCGAACTCGCGCAATCGCCCGCGCAACTGGTACATCGCGGCCACAGCCCTCACGGCGTCGTCGTCGTGTGCGAGCAGCGGCAGTCCGAACGCAACGTAAAGTACCGTTCCCTTGTCGCTCATCGTCAGGCACTGCACAGCACCGCCGTGCGCGTGCACGGATTCCTGCATGGTCAGAACGATTGATTGACTGCGCGCGAGTTCTGCGGACGAGCGCACGCGCAATCCAGTAATGGAGACGAACGCGACTGTGATGTTGCGGATTTCGGCGATCCAACTCTGGTGCCCGGCGAGCACACGCTGGCGCAATCCGTCCTGCAGGTAGTGAACGGCATCCGAGGCATCGGCCGGTGGCCTTCGCGGCGCGGCGACCCGCTTGACGCTCTGCCCGTCAAACGCGAGCACC
This sequence comes from Gammaproteobacteria bacterium, assembly GCA_032124855.1. Classification (GTDB taxonomy): domain Bacteria; phylum Pseudomonadota; class Gammaproteobacteria; order Pseudomonadales; family Azotimanducaceae; genus DATJGR01. Next base: position 987 of record JAQBCT010000138.1, on the reverse strand, counting down.
CGCGTGCCGTCGTGACTCACCGGTGTTCCCCGAATGGCATGCCCCAGCAGCTCGCGGATGGTTGCGTCTACGACCAGCTCGCCGGGCCCCGCCTGGTCCACCAGCTTGGTGACGCGATCCAGCGGATCGCCGCAAAGCAGGTAGAGGCGGTGGCCGGCGTGTCCACCCAGATGCAGGCCTGCCACGGGTCCGGCGACCAGCCCCGCATGCACGTTGACTGCTGTTGCATCGTCCAGGAACTGGCCCGCCAATGCCCCTTGCAGCTTCAGGGCACAGTCCACTGCAGCGGCGGCCGTTGCCCGCAGATCCGCTTCAGCGGCAGGCCAGTAGGCCAGTAGAGCATCGCCCAACAGATTCTCGATCTCTCCACCCGCTTCGGTGATGTGGGCAATCATCGTGCCGAAGTGTCGATCCAGTTCCGCAGTCAGTTGCTCCACACCATCAGGGCCGGATTGCTCGAAGCGTTCGGTCATCGGGGTGAAATCGGAAATATCGACGAACAGCGCCACGGCAAAGAAGGGGTTCGCGACCGCCTCCCGGGATGTCGCCACGGACGGATCCGTAATCGCGCCATTGGGCACGAACGTGGCAACGAGCTCGAGGGGCGTATGCATGGATCGACGGGCCTATTTCGAGTGCCCGGAGGGTCGCCCAGACTCGCCGCCCGTTCAAGCCTATCGCGCGGGTTGGGCCGCCAGCCGCGGACTCGACTCGACGAAACGCAACCGCCGGATCAACTGCCGCACGCGTGCGCGTTCAGCCACCCGGATCCCGACGCACGAGTTGCGCGCTCGCGTTGAGCTTTGCCGCGAATTGCGCGAATAGGCGGGATAGACAAGGTGCGCCGCGTTGCCGTTTGCACTTAGCCCGCACTTCGGTGGTTTTCTGGCGTTTTGAAGGCTTTCAAAACACCAGTGTTTTTATTGGTCGGAGTGACAGGATTTGAACCTGTGGCCCCCACGTCCCGAACGTGGTGCTCTACCAAGC
>JAQBCT010000137.1:0-9735 GCA_032124855.1 Gammaproteobacteria bacterium | reverse complement strand
GGTGCCGGCGCGCGATTTGCCGACGTGGAACTCGAAATTGGCGCGTACTTCACCTTCGTCATGGATGATGCCAAGCCCATGGTGGAGATGTTCGCGAACAACTTTGGGATGACGCAGGATCAGATGCTGGCGCATCCCCATGCACTATTCGGCAGCGCGGCGACGATTGCTGAGGAGTTGCAGCGGCGCCGCGAGAAGTACGGCATTTCGTATGTCACGGTGGGCGCGGATGCAATGGCGGCTTTTGCGCCGGTGGTTGCCCAGCTCAGCGGAAAATAGCCGCTGCTCTACTCGGAGATTTCCAGTTCCCGGTCGATCGCGTCGAGCGACCGCAGATCCGACAGTTCGCCTTCGATGGGGCCGCTGTTGTTGAGAGGCATCGGAGGGGTGAGCGCTTCCTCGGCCTTGGCATCTTCCATCGTCGACTCGATGCCGATGTGGAAGGCGGCGTAGCCGGGCAGCACCACCTGATTCAGCGCCATGCCCAGCACGCGCCCCGGATACGTCGCGAGCACATCCGAGCTTTGATTGGTCACCGGATCGGTGACGGTGCCCAGGCGCGCGCCTTGTGCAACCACATCGCCCAGCCTGACCCCGCTGATGAGCACCCCGCCGGCATTCACGCGGACCCAGCGCGATTGGAAATACACGGGCGCCTGCGCAGTCCAGCGGACCTTACGTGGGTACATGGACAGCGCGTTCAATGCCACTCCGATTGCGTCCACACCCTGGCGAACCTCACGATCCTGAATGCGCATCGGCTCGCCGGTTTCAAGGGTGATGGTCGGGATGCCGCTGTCGGTTGCGGCGCGACGCAGCGTTCCGGCCGCGCCGCGGTTGTGGAGGATCACCGTTGCGCCGAAGCGGCGCGACAGGTCTACCACATCCAGATTGGTCAGGTCGCCGCGCAACTGCGGCAGGTTGGTGCGGTGAAACGACCCGGTATGCACATCCACCAGATACGAGCAGGAACGGATGACGTTTTCGAATAGCGAGAACGCCAGTCGCGACGCGGCGCTGCCTTGTTCACGGCCAGGGAAGTAGCGATTCAGGTCGCGCCGGTCAGGCAGATACCGAGTGCCCCTGCGGAAGCCGTCGAGATTGACGATGGGTACACCGATGACAGCGCCCGACAACTGCGCGGGATCGAGTTCGTACAATACGCGCCGCACCACTTCCAGGCCGTTGTGCTCGTCGCCGTGTACGACGCCCGTGATGCACAGCGTGGGTCCTGCGTGCGCGCCGTTGGCCACCAACACGCCGCGTGATATTGCGTTGCCGTCAAAGGCAACCGCTGGGGTCCAGAAGACGAGATCTGTGGTCCCCGGCTGGATGGTTTTACCGAGCAGGTGTATGGGTTTGGCGTCGGGCGGCGCGACCGGCTGGCTCGCAACCTGGCTTGCATCGCTGGGCCACAGTTCGGCAGCGGTGGCGCACGGCAATGCGCATAGCATGGCAATGCCCACGCCAATGAGCCATCCGGTGCGAGTCCTTGAGCAGCCGAGATCTGACATCAAACGGAGGATTCAGCGATAACCGACTGAATAATATACTCGAAATGTAACTAGAAACGAGAGTTCTGTATCACTTTGGCGTGCGAGGTTACCCTCGCCGTGCGTGCGGGCTCCCGCTATTCTCGCCTCAAACGGAGGAAATACGATGAACGATGTAGTGGCCGCGTTGCGGGACTGCTTCGGTGATGACGGGCTGCTCCTCGGCGACGACCTGCACGGTCGCGCCGCCGGGATCTGGCGTCCCGACACGATCAAGGCCAAAGCGCTGGTGCGCCCGCGCGACACCGCGGGTGTGAGTCGGGCGCTGGCGATCTGCAATCGCCACAATCAGAGCGTCATCGCCCACGGTGGCCTGACAGGCCTGGTGGGCAGTGCGTTGACGGCACCCGATGATGTGGTGATCTCGCTGGAGCGGCTGAATCAGATCGAGGAGATCAATGCGCTCGACCGGACCATGACCGTGCAGGCGGGGGTGGTGCTGCAGGCGGTACAGGAGGCGGCGGACGCCGCCGGGTTGCTGTATCCGCTGGATCTGGGCGGGCGCGGCAGCGCCACCATCGGCGGCAATATTTCCACCAATGCCGGCGGCAATCGTGTCATTCGCTATGGCATGACGCGCGATATGGTGCTGGGCCTCGAGGCGGTGCTCGCCGACGGTACAGTGGTGTCGAGCATGAACCGCATGATCAAGAACAATGCGGGCTACGATCTCAAGCAATTGTTCATCGGCTCCGAGGGCAGCCTGGGCATCGTGACGCGCGCCGTGCTTCGGTTGCGCGAGAAGCCCCGCAGTCAGGAAACCCTGTTCGTCGCGGTGGACGAATTCGACAAGCTCGCCCAGTTCCTCAAGCTGATGGATGGTGTGTTGGGCGGCACGTTGTCGGCGTTCGAGGTGATGTGGAACAACTTCTACCGCCTGGTCACCACGGCCCCGGCGAAGAATCAGCCGCCGTTGTCCCAGGACTATCCGTACTACGTTCTCGTCGAAGCGATGGGGGGTGATGCGGAGAAAGACCATGAACGCATCGAGGCCGCGCTGTCGAATGCCTACGATGCGGGCCTCATAGTCGATGCGGTGGTGGCAAAATCCGAAGCACAGCGCCGGGCACTGTGGGCGATGCGCGACGACGTGGAGCAGACGTTTCGCTATGCACCCAATTTCACGTTCGACGTCAGCCTGCGTGTATCGAAAATGGCGGACTATGTAGCCGAAGTGAACCGACGCCTGGGTGAACGCTATCGAGAGGTCACCAACTTCACCTTTGGCCACATGGGCGACGGCAATCTGCACTTCGTCATTTCGGTGGGTGCGAAGGGGGCCGAACATCGCGCGGCGGTGGAGCATTGTGTATACGAGCCGTTGGTCGACATTGAAGGTTCTGTATCTGCCGAACATGGTGTGGGTCTGGAGAAGAAGGCGTACCTGGGGTTCTGCCGTTCCGCGACAGAAGTTGCGGTGATGCGCAGCCTGAAGCAGACGCTGGATCCCAAAGGGATTCTCAATCCGGGAAAAATATTCGATCTTGAGGGGGCTGCATGACGGATCTGCACTGGTTATCGCTCTCGGAGGTCTGTCGCCGCATCAAGAGCGGGGAACTCACCGCCACCGCGGTCACCGAGCATATGCTCGCGCGCCTTGGCGCAACCGATGATCGCTACCGCGCGTTCGTTACCGTAACCGCCAGCGCAGCACGCCAACGCGCGGCGCAACTCGATGCGGCGCGTGCCAACGGCGAACCGTTAGGCGCGCTGCACGGCGTGCCGATTGCGTTGAAAGATCTTTTGTGGACGCGCGGCGTGAAGACCAGCTGCGGAACCCGCGTGCTGGCTGATTGGGTGCCTGAGGAAGACGCCACCGTAGTGAGGCGCCTGCACGACGCCGGTGCCGTGGTACTGGGCAAGGTGAAGCTTACGGAAGGCGCCTTCTCTGAACATCACCCGGATGTCGATCCGCCGCGTAATGCCTGGCGGGAAGATCTGTGGAGCGGTGTCTCTTCGTCGGGTTCCGGCGTTGCCGTATCCGCGGGGCTGGCGTTCGGCGCGCTGGGCAGTGATACGGGCGGCAGCATCCGGTTTCCCTCCACGGCCAACGGCATTGTAGGCATCAAACCCACATACGGTCGGGTCAGCCGGCACGGCGCCTTCCCCCTTGCAGAATCGTTGGATCATATCGGCCCCATGACGCGCTGCGTCGAGGATGCGGCGCGCATGCTCGGCGTCATCGCCGGGCATGATCCGCGCGATCCCACGTCATTGGATAGCGTGGTTCCGAACTATGGCGCGGCCATTGGTGAATCCGTGCGCGGCATGCGCATCGGCGTCGACCGGGGCTATGTGGAGACGGGTGTGGCGGCGCAGGTGGTGGCAGCCCTGGACGATGCGCTCGGCACGCTGCGCGAACTGGGCGCCGTCATCGTCGATGTGAAGTTTCCGGCGTGCGCAGATCTCATCAGCGGCTGGATTGCAACGTGCGGTGTCGAAACGGCGCTAGCCCATGCGCCGTTCTTTCCCGCACGGCGCGCCGATTACGGCGCTGCGCTCACTGGGTTGCTCGATGGCGGCTTGGCAGTGCCCGGTACGACGTACGCAACATTGGAGCGTGCCCGGGAGCGCTTTCGAAGCGAACTCGAGGTATTGCTGCACCAAGTGGATCTGATTGCTACACCGGCCATGGTGGTGCCCACCCCGACGCTGCGCGAAATGACGCAGCTGCTGGCCGACGGGGTTGCCGAGTTCATCACTTTCACGGCGCCCACGGACTACTCGGGACATCCGACAATTACGCTGCCGACCGGCTTCACGCCAGATCAGCGCCCCATGTCGTTTCAGCTGATTGGGCGTCTGCTCGGAGAACCCACGCTCATTCGTGCCGGGCATGCCTACGAACATGCCCGGGGTTCACTCGCGCACCCGTAAGCCTATTTGAAACTCATGCGGCCCTGATCCAGCACCACCACGCCCGTCTGGTTGGTGGTGCGGAACAGACAGCTGTTGCCGTCCACCCACATCGAGATCGTCAGTGCATCACCGGGGAATACCGGCCGCGAGAACTGCCCATGCATCGACTTGAAACGCTTCGGGTCGCCGCCGCACAGGCTGTGCAGCAACGCGCGTCCCGTGAAGCCGTATGTGCACAGACCGTGCAGGATGGGCTTGTCGAAGCCACCTGCCTTGGCGAATGACGGATCCGAGTGCAGCGGATTGCGATCGCCTGACAGGCGATACGTTAAGGCCTGGTCTTCGCGCGTCTGATACGTCAGCTGGTGATCGGCTTTGCGTTCGGGAAAGGTGATTTTCTCGGAAGGACCCCGATCGCCGCCCCAGCCGCCTTCGCCGCGGCAGTAAAGCGACATGCGCGTCTTCAGCAGTGGCTTGCCGGTCGCGATCAGTTTCGATTCGGATTCGAATTCGACCACTGCGGCGTTGCCCTTATCCCAGATGCCGGTGACACGACCGACGCTTTCCACTTCGCCCTCGGCGGGAATTTCGTCCAACAGCTCGATGCCCTGGGTGCCGTGCACCATCAGAAACGGATTGAATGAACCGATCTTGTCCATCGGTACACCACCGCCGCCGATGATGACAGCGAACGTGGGCAGCACATGTTGCGGTGTGTCCTTGGTGTTCTCTGTGGTGAAGGGCAATTCGCCGGTTCCTGCGCCGACGCCCACGGCATAGAGCAGCGCGTCCTTGGAGGTCCAGGTGCGGCGGGAGGGGTTGCCGGTCGCGCCAACGGCTTCTGGTTTGAGGGGCATGGCTAAACCTCGTGGTGGTTCAAATGGGTGTCGCACAATACCATTGGGCCACTGCCTGATACGATCCCGAGATGCCGAGCTCAAGACCGCCCGTCGACTACATCGAACGCACCCGTGAGCAATACAGCGCGCTGGGTTATCCAGCCTATTCGTGGGTGCACAACGCCGAACCGCCGCCGTGGGCGCCCCTCGTCAAGCCGCTATCCGAATGTCGTCTTGGCCTGATCGGCTCGGGCGGTATCTACGCCGCGGGCCAAGTGGCGTTTCACTACAAGGACGATCTCAGCGTGCGCGTCATCGATACGCGCGCGCCGACGTCTGCGTTGCGCGCGACTCACTTTGCCTACGACCTCACCGATGCGCGCGACGATCCGAACGTGGTATTTCCGATCGACACCCTGCATGCACTCGCCGCGGATCGCAGCATCGGTGCAGTGGCCGAACGGGCCTACGCGTTCATGGGCGGGATCTACTCCTCGCGCAAGGTGCGCGACGTGCTGGCGCCGGCGCTGGCAGAACATCTCGTCCGTGATGAAGTGGATGTTGTGCTGTTGGTGCCCGTCTGACCCGTTTGTCATCAGTCCGTTGGACTGATCGCCCGGGAGATCGAAGCACGTGGCATCCCGACGCTGTCGCTCAGCAGCGCGCTGTCGATCACGCGCGCAGCCAATCCGCCGCGCGCGGCATATCTGGATTTCCCCCTTGGCCACACGGCGGGTAAACCGCACCAGCGTGAGTTGAATTGCGCGATCGTGGGCGACGCGCTGGCGGGATTTGAATCACTCGTCCAACCGGGCGACCTACTGATGCTGGACTACGAATGGGCCGGCGATGATGCGTGGAAGGATGGGGTGATGCGACCGCGCGCCGCGGGTGCCGGGCACGGCGATTCGCGCACAGCGCGCGGTGATGTGCCGCAATATCAGACCGAGGGCGATCGCGTCGCCGCGCAAGCGACGCTGGCCGGCGGCGGTTGTGCCAGTTGTATCTGGCTCGAATAGCAACGGCGCAGGAGGCGGTAACGCAGATGGACTTCGCCGAAACCCTGGTGGGCATCGCGGCACTCGCTGTGGCGCTCGCGGGTTTCACCGGTGTAGTGGTGGCGTTCGGCAGCCGCAGCGCTGGCGGCTGGCACGCTGGGGACCGGCTGCGACTGGCGTTCCTGCTCGAAGCGAGCCTGACGGCGGGTGGATTTTCAATCCTCGCCCTCGTGCTCGTCTATGCGGTGGGCGATGCGACCGATATCGCGTGGTGCGTCACGAGTACCGCGTGGGCCGCATTCATGCTGGGCTCGTTGTATTCATCGCGGCGACGCATCCGAACGAACCAAGATGAACACGGCGATATCGATCAGCTGACCAATCGGCTGGTATTCGTCGGATTTGCCCTACTCATCGTGGTGCAGGTCGTCAATGTGGTGCTGTGGCGCGCCTTTGCGCCGCTGCTGGCGGCGCTGTGTCTGAATCTGGTGGGCGCGGCCATGCAGTTCACACGCCTCATCCGTTCCACGTTTCACGAGTAGCGATGATCACCCCCGACGACATCGTCCGGGTGGTGGTCTTCGTGGTCGTATTCACGCTGATGACAGCATGGGAATGGCGCGCGCCACGACGATTGCAAAGCCTCGTTCGCGCGACGCGCTGGCGGGCAAATCTCGGGCTGGCGGTGTTCAACGTTGTGCTGCTGCGCATGATCACGCCTGTCACGCTGCTTGGCATGGCGCAACTCGCGTACGTCAACGGCTGGGGACTGTTCAATGTGCTGGGCGTGCCGGTCGCACCTGCCGCCGTCGTTTCGTTCGTTGCGCTCGATCTGACGATCTTCACGCAGCACGTGGTGTTTCACCGCGCGGGATGGCTGTGGCGGCTGCACCGGGTTCACCACGCAGATGTGGCGTTCGATGCGACAACCGGACTGCGTTTTCATCCCGGCGAAGCCGTGGTGTCGCTGGCGGTGAAAATGGCCGCCGTGCTCGCTCTCGGCGCCCCGGTCGTTGCGGTGCTCTGCTTCGAGGTGGTGCTCAATGCGTCGTCGCTGTTCAACCATTCGAATGTGCGGCTGCCGCTTGCAGTGGATGCCCTGCTTCGTCGGGTGGTGGTGACACCGGATATGCATCGTGTGCATCACTCCGCAGTGCCCGTGGAACTGAACAGCAACTTCGGCTTCAACTTCGCCTGGTGGGATCGGTTGTTTGGAACCTATCGTGCCCAGCCGGCGGCAGGGCATGCGGCGATGCAGATCGGCATCGACCGGTTTCGACAGGCCGAGGATCAGCAATTCGGTGCGCTGCTGCGCCAGCCGTGGCGGTAGGTGCCGGCTGGTAATCTGCAGAGATCCGCAGCACACTCCAGCCGGGGGAGGGACAGGATGAAGGCGCGTATCCGTGCGAAGAATGGTCACGGTGTGGTCGCACCTGCAGTACCCACATTCGGTTGCTCCTCGATTTCAATCAATGAAAATGAGGCAACAAAAATGAATCGATTCATCACACTGATTGCAGCTGCGTGTCTGGCCAGCGCTGCGCAGGCTGCAGAGACAGACGCAGTTGTCGAAACGTTCGGCTGTACGTTCAACCCCGGACAGACGATGGCGGATTTCGATAAAGCCACCACGGCGTGGCAGGCGGATATGGATAAGATCCCGGGCGGCAACGAGTACTTCGCCGCCGTATTGACCCCGCTTCGTGCCAACACCCAGGGCGTGAACGTGTTCTGGCTCGGCTCGAGCGCAAACCTGAATGCCTGGGCGAAGAACACCGCAGCATACGACGCGTCCGCTGAGGGGCGCGCAGCCCAGGCCCGCTTCGACAAGGTCGCGAAATGCAATTCGGGTCTGTACTTCTCCAAGACCGTGCACGAGGGGCTGCCGCCGCCGGCAGACGGCGCCATGGGCACGTCGGTGATCGAGGGGTATCAGTGCACGTTGAAGGAAGGTCGGACCATGACCAACGCGGCGCACGCCAACGATGTCTGGGCTGCGTATCTCGCGGCAAATCCGGGTTCGGCCAAGATCAACGCGTACATGTTCACACCGTGGCTCGCCAACACGCCATACGATCTGGTCTATCTGGTAGTGAATGCCAACATGGCAGACTTCGGCGCGACCAATACGACTGTGATCACGGGCGGCACCGGTCAGGCTGTCCAGGCCGCGTTCGATGAAGCCATGACCTGCGAAGCGGGACTCTTCAATGGCAAGGTCGTGCGCCGACCACCCTCACCTGCGCAATAGCGGCAGCTGCTCGAGGGTCAGAGTGCAACGCGCTCTGACCCTTACAGCACGCAGGCCGCGTACAGCGTCTGAATGACATCGGACAGGCGAAAGCGTGCGATGTCCCGGGTGTAAGGCGCAAATGTCGCCTCCAGCAGCTGGTCCTGACGGTCGAAGTCTGCCTCCAGCGTGAAGATGCTCTGCGTGGGATCGGTGACCGTGCCGTAGCGCAGATCCGCCACGCGTATGCGTGTGAACGCCGACGTGGCATCGATCGTGGCGTGCGCCATGTCCATGGTGAACCAGGTGAAAACATGCCCCGGGCGCGTAGCGCGCAAGGCTGCTAATGATTCCGCTGGAACGCGTGGCGCCACACCCCAGGAGATAGGACATGGTGCCGCGGTATTGAGATAGCCCACGCGATCCTCGGTGGCCGTGCGCGCCACGATGCGCCGGTAGTAGATCTGCAGGATGGTGGGGTAGGCCGATACCTGGACATCGCCAATCCCGGCTGCGTGAAGCTGGGCGATCGCGGTTTGCTCAGCAACTTCGTTGAGATGATCGGCGTAGGCGATGTACGTACTCGACAGCAGTATTGCGGTGAGGCTCGCGTAACGCGCCTTCGGCGCAGGTGCCCAGCGCCAGCTCAGCAACACACCAACGGCCAGAATCAACGTGTATGCCGGATCAATGATCGGCATCGCCGAACGGGCGAACCGTGCATCGGAGAACGGTTGCAGCAATTGCGTGCCGTAAGGCGTGAGGTAGTCCAGCAGCGGATGACTCCACAGCGCGACCGTAATCGCCGCAATCCACCAGCGGGTGTCCCGCGCGCCACCACCGCGCGCGTAGTGTCGCGCCAGCAGAACTCCCCATAGCGGTCCCAGCAGTGGCGCGAAGATCAGGCCATGCGTGAATCCCCGGTGAGTCTGCAGCGCGTCGAATTCGTCACCGCCGATGCTGAAGAAGATATCGACATCGGGCAGCACTGCGGCCGCAGCGCCCCACGCGGCCGCCTTGAGTCCAAGACGCTTCGAGCAGCAGCCATAGCCGACGGCGGCCCCCAGCGCCGCGTGGGTGAACGGATCCACTTGCAGCGCGTCAGGCGGGCATATCCACCGTGCGTGGATTAGCGACCTTGCGGTCGAGAAACAGCGCCATGATGTCGGTCACCTGGTGCCCGAATTCCTTGACGGAATCGAAGGCGTGCGGCGCGCCGTCATAAATATGCAGTTCCACCTGGGCACCGACATCGG
>JAQBCT010000136.1:0-3798 GCA_032124855.1 Gammaproteobacteria bacterium | reverse complement strand
ATCAGATCCTCGACGGCGTCGAGGCGCTCGCCACAGCGCGCGACAATATCCTGCGCGGACTCGGCGCACAGGCGCGCGACGAACGTGTCGATGTCTCCCGGTCTGAATGCCTGCGCGATCTGCTTGTGACCGCGTGCATGCGCCGGCCCTCCCTGCATGCCGAGCACAAAGTTTGGCCCGTCCAGCATCTCGCGCATGCGCGGACCAAATGGCACCTGGAAGACATCCTCTTTGAGCAGCGCTTCCTGCACATGATCGAAGCGCGTGATCATCGCCCAATCGCCCGGCAGACGGGGCACGCACCAGAACCGTCGCAGCAATCCCATCCACCATTGAGGATCATCGAACAGCCACTTGGCGATGCGAACTTTCAAACCCCGCTGATCCAAGTCGGCCAGATTGAAGACACCGCACCGCTCAGGGTCAGGAGACCACACGTCGTGCTGTGCCTCGGTACCTGGCGCTGGGTCTTCAATGGGCGCGACCTGTGCAACCTCGCTATCCGTGTCGTGCGCGTCAAGATAGACATCCTTCACGTGCGCGCGAAACGCCTCCAGGCTGTCGCAGGGCGCGACAGAATAGAGCTCCTCGATCGTCGTAAAGCCGAGCATTCGATAGCTCTCGGTTTGCGATTCGCTGAACCACTGATCACTGGTGCTCTCGTGCGGAAACTCGGGATGCGCCACGCCGTAGTTCTGCACGTCGGGCGATTCACTGCCCAGCAGCATCGGCTTGATGTAGATGAGCCAGCCGTCCGCCGCGCCTTTGTCGACGGCCGAATAGCGAATGGTCGCCACCGCGCAGCGCTTGTCGCGATTATGCAGCGGCTCTATACACGCATCGGCAAACTCGAGCGGGATACCGAAGTCGATGCGGATCTTGCGCAGCGCATTGCCGAGGTCTTCATAGGTGAAGTCGGGATCACATCCGGAATCCAGAAGAACGATACGCCGGCACCGCCGCTGCACCATTTCGTAAAGGGCTAGATTCTCGAAGTGACCGCCGTCGGACAGGTAGACGTAATCGTTCTCATTGGTGGTCAGTCCCAGCGCCTCGTTGATCATCGGACGAAGCGCGTTGCGCGGGCTGGCGTTCTGCCATGCCCGCTTCCACCGCGTGTCGGTGGGATTGCCCAGCCAGGCGCCGAGGCGCGCGTTGAAGAGGGTCATGATGAAGCCGACCGTCGCATTCGAGCGGAAGCCCATACTCGGACTTGCGGCGGCCCCTGAAATGGCAACTGCCGTGCCCAGCGACATACCATTGGTTCCACCGTATTGCGACGCCGGACGATAGCCGAGATCCGGATTGCCACAGTGCAGCGGTGTCACGGTAAACGACTGGGCCTTGCGCTGTTGCCAGGCAAGCCGCTTCGACTCAACGAGGTTGAGCGTGAGGTTCAGGACGTGCATCGGTTTCTGCGACGGATCGAGATCGCCCATTGCAATGTCGTCTTTGCGCGAAAATCCTGTGAATTTACTGGCGGAGCGCGTTGGGTTCGACGCGCCGAGATACGCTCGAACCAGTCGGTCACGGTACATGCCGCTCAGCGAGAACGTGTTGATGTTGACGAATCGCGACATCACCAGGCTGATTCCGATCAGCACGATCAACAGCAGGCTGATGAGCCCTGGACTCGAGCGTGTGAGCACGAGATCGTGCTGATCCCAGGCCACGGGCGCGTGATAAATGCCGTAAACATCGGGATTGTCGACCGCGAGCACATTCAGCGAGAGCCATTTAGTGTGGACCAGGTCGGCACCGGGCAGCACGTGCGCCGTGGTCAGTAGGTAGTTCGTGAGGATCGACAAGCCAACGGCCAGGACAAGGATGAACACCGCGGGCGCGGCGCCAACGAGCTTGGCAACAACCACCTGCACCTTGCTGGGTTTGGTTTCACCTTGTGCCGCGCCGGGCGCCGCAAGCGAGCCGCCGAAGGCGCTCGCCCAGCCACTCAACGCGCCGGCCACTGCAAGCGTGTGTGGTGCCCAGCTCTTCCAATTCACAACCCACTCGGGCGCTAGCAGCACCGCACCGCAAAGCAACGTCCAGCCGACGCAGAAGACCAGGATTCCAGCGACGCAGCTCGACATCCACTCGCGGTTCTCGTCCGCGAGCCGGCTGCTGGACAATCCCACAAAGAGATTCGTACCCAGCACATAGCCGATCAGAATGACCGGCGGTCCAAAGGTGACATAGGCCGCCCAGTTCCACGCACCCAGAAGCAGAAACGTGGATGCCCATGTGGCAGCGCCCGCAAACGTGGCCATCAGTAGATAGGCGAGCGCGATGTCGCGCCCCTTCAGCGGGATGCGATTTTCATTTCGATCACCTGGCGTGAGCCGATATAGAACCCACGCGGCGATGCCCGGGATCAGTGTCCAGAACACCACCAGACCTAAACTCGCGGGTCCCTCGCAGTTATCGCTGCTGTTGTCGCTGAAGCTTGGATGACAGTTGTCTCCCAGGTAGAACAGCGAATCGAAGACGAAGAATGCGAGCACCGCGCCAATCAGCGGCAGCAGAATCTTCAGGCGATAGTCAGCGCGGTTGTGATCCTGGTTGCCGACACCGGGAAGGAAACGCAGCGTATAGAACAGCGCCATCGTCAGCAGCCCGACACAAAGCGCGGGCACCACTCGGCTGACGACCCACGACTCACTGATCCCATTCAGCACCTTGGCGCGGTAGTCCAGGAAATGACTGCCGTGTGCGAAGATCACATCTCCATGCAGCAATTCGGACACCGACAGCACCGATAGAAACAGGCGCGGCACGAGCAGCACCGCCATCAGGATGGGAATCGCCACCAGCCAGTTCAACAGAATGTTGCGCAGCACCGTGGCGATCAGCGTCCACGTATCAGGTGAGAACGCGCCGAGCTTGGGCGACAGATAGTTGTTGTAGTCGCGCAAATGCCCGATCGGGTCGGGTTCGTTTCGGCCCTTCGGTCGCGCACCTGGCCGCAGCCCGGCAACCACTTCGGCCAGCCCGCCGGCGCGGTGCGACCACGCTGTCAGCCAGCTGCCGATATAGCCGCCGCCCGATACGGTGGAGAGATAGTCGAATTTCGTCAGCAGCCCCAACTTGGCCAGGCCCTGCAACGCACCCAGCGCGAACGTCGCACTGCGGATGCCACCGCCCGAAATGCACAACGCACTCAACGATTCTTCGTCCGACGATTCTTCGTTCTCCGCCTGCATTCGAAACAGCGCCTTCGCATCGGCGGCCGCCTCATAGCCCTTGTCCGGCCGCAGCGCTGCGAACTCGGCACCAAACACTTCAGCCATACCGAATGGCCCCTCGCCCCCCTGCCCTGTCTGTGCACTCATTTTTTTGTCCATCAGAATGTTTTCATGTATTCGATGAGTTCGCCGGCCTGTGACGCCACAATGCGCCGCGTGATCTCTTCGCGACCAGCGACCGGATCGAGGGGCGTGCCGTCGGGGCCGGTAAGATCCGGACACAGCGTGCTGCCGAACGTGTGGCCCGTGTTGCTGCGCCCCCACACCGCCGTGTCGTAGTTCGCAACCGATTGCGTTTCATACGCGGAGTAACGCTGCTGAGGCTTCACTGCCCACTCGAATCCCACCAGTGCTTCGTCATAGAACAGCACGCCACGCAGAAATTCTTTGGGGCGCGCCGCCGGGCAGATCAACTGTCCCAGCGTAGGAACCGAGCCGTTGTGAAGGTAAGGTGCGCGCGCCCAGATGCCGTACTGCATATCGGGTTTGTAGCCCGCCGTGCCGCGCGCCACGCGATCGGGCGTGTCTTTGAAATAGTCTTCGTTGGCGATTGACC
>JAQBCT010000135.1:0-3139 GCA_032124855.1 Gammaproteobacteria bacterium | reverse complement strand
AGGGCCGAGGTGGATGCAGCCTTTGCGGCCGACGCTCGACGCGCCGTCGAGATCTTCACCGGTCTCGGTGTCCGAGGGACACCGAGACCGGATCAAACCTCCTAACGAGGGCAGCGCGTCGCGCTAGCGACGTATCGCCGTGTAGTCACCCATCACGTATGCGTCTTCGACGATCAGAATCTGGTCGCCGGCCTGCTGCACGACGCGGCGCACCAGACAGCCGGCCTGGGTACCGTTGTAAGGATAGGTAACTTCCTGATCAGCGGGGGGCGGCGACCCTTCCGCAAGTCCAATGAAGGTCCCGTCACCATCAAACTCCGGAATGATCTCCCGACAAAGGTCGAGTACGACCGGAGTCGGGCTGCCGTTCACGAATAGCTGCACGGTGTTATTTATATCGTGGATTCCGCCGTCCGGAATGGCTTCGGCGGGCCACTCCCAGTGAAGCACGAACACTATATGCCTGCTCTGACCCAGCGGATCGAAGGTGAACTGGGTGCACGGTCCGGCTTCACCCGTTGGACACGTCGCCGTCACGACGTACGGTACTGCGTCGCAGAACGGGAAATCAGTCTCTGGCTCTTCTGGGTCTTCTACGTTCGGCAGCCGCGCGCCCGCGAGGGTGTCAGTTTCAAACGTATTGTTGCCGTTGGCGCCGGTGATGCAGCCAAGTGTGCCCGGCTGTACGACCCTGAACGCGGGCGATGGGGCGGAGTCGGGATATCCGGTCGACGATGCCGTCAGTTGGCAAGAGTATTCCTGCGGATCGCTGGGGAGCGGGGCTAGTGTGCTCTTGAGCGTCGAGAAGGTCGCGAGACCGGACCCGTTTGTCTTTGCGGTGTCGTTGATCGCACACGCCAGGCTGCTCAGCGATACGTCCGTTCCATCGGGTGGCGCCGGCAACAATTGCACACTCACGTAAGCGTCCGACATGGAATCGAAGGGCACGCTGGTGATAGTAGAGCCGATGAACGCGTCGGCCGGCTGCGGGTTGATCGTCGTGCTGCAACCGCTACTGGTCGAGGACACTGTGGGCATTGCCCCAGTGAATGCGAACGACGAGCTACCCGGTCCCGGTGCCCCAGTCCACGCGTACGCAAACAGGGAAACCGACGCCGGTGCGCATGGGTTGGTCACCTCCACGCTCAGTGTGATGATGGCAGCCGACTTCGTTGGCACTTGATAGGTGAACCTGGCCCCCAACCACCCGGACCCCTTCAGCCCTTGACTGAAAGGGGCGGAGAGCGTGGTGCCGCCGACGGTGGCGCTGAGGACTTTGATGTTTGCCGAGTTAGTCCAGTCGAGCTCAAACGAGTTGGCGTTCGAATTGCCGACGTTGCTGAGTGTGGCCTGAACCGTCGTTGGCGGCCCCGGCGAAACCACCGTGGGGTTCACCGTCAAACTGATCTTCTTGTTATCGGCGCTCGCCGGCAGCGCGAACGCCGCCAGCATGACGGCCGCGATTAGGAGACCCAGCAATTTGTTCAAACTATTCATAAGCCCTCGGTTCGTTTTCATGGTGACCCTCTGTTATTCATTCTGTGCGCCTGTGCGCGCATGCTGCGCAGCGACGGGGCGGTGGTGCCATCGTAGCAGTTGTGATCGGATGGGCCGGTATCCGGGCGGCCGGCCGATACTCTTTCCTTTCGCGGCGCGCGTGTCAATGCGGTGTATTTTACACGGCGTTTGCAGATGACCTGGACGGTTCAAGCCCCGATCGCCTTCGCCATCGTGCCCAGATCCATGTACTCACGCCACGCCTGTACATGATCGCCTTCGATCTCCAGCACACCAACCACCGGCACGCTGGCCTTGCGCCCCCGGTAGACGAAATCGTCAGTGCGCTCGAAGAACACCACAGATCCCACGGCGTGCAGGTGTTTGATGTCGAAGTCGAGACGCTCGATACCGGCGGCCACCTGATCCAGATGCAACTGGATCTGGGCCCGGCCCACATGGGCCCGCAGCGGCACCACCTGTAACATGCCATCGGGGGCGAACAACTCGACGACCCGCGGCCAGTCCAGGTTCCGCCACGCCGCGATCATCGCATGGGTGACGGTCAGACTCTGTTCGCTGCGCTCCATAACATTCCTCGGTGGTGGCCGTCGTGAAGGTTGGGGTGGAAGATAGCATCCGCTGCTGAGTTACACTGCGCCGACCCTCAGCAGGTGCGAGCCGATGAAGCGCAAATCCGACGACAAGGATGTGACGGTGTTTCGCACCGACCGCTTTTTCCTGAGCGATCGCCAGTGGTTCTTCACTACCCGTGAAGGCGGCAACCTGGGGCCCTTCGAAAGCCACGCCGATGCCGACGCGGCGCTGGTGCAGTATCTGATGGACATGGGCATTGCGCCGGACGAGAAAGGCGCCTGGGATACCCCGGGAGCGCAAAACTGATGCAGTTCGTGACGCTGGAGATTCCCGGCGCGGACGGCATGGTGCGAGGTCTCTTCATGTCCCGCAGCCTGGCAGGACCCGCGCCATCGCAAGCGCGCTTTCCGGGTGTGCGATCGGTGGCCATTCTGCCGAAGCGCTTCGATGCGGCCGACACCGCCGCCGCATGGTTGAAAGAAACAGCCGAGCCCGGCGGCAATGCGGTTGCCGTTCAGATCGACAGCGCCCGGTGGTTGGTGGGCGCGTGGGTCGCCGACATTCCCAAGTCGGGGTGACTGAACTAAAGTGCCCTCCGCACGATCTGTATTGCCGATGAAACACCGAACGCTCCCCCTTCTGCTCGCAATCGCCCTGGTATTCACCCAGACCGCGGGCAATGCGCACGTGCTCTCACACTACAGCGGTGACGCGCCGGCCAAGGAGCGCGTGGCGCACGCATCGCAATGCGCCAAGTGCGTGAACTTCGACAAACTTTCGCTGCTCGAACCGAGCCTGATTTCAATCGACCCGCCAGCTGTCGCGCTGAGCGATCACTCTCGCGACCCATCGCCTGGTGCGTCCACACTCGCTGATCCACCCTTTCAGGCACGCGCGCCACCCCACTCCATCTGACAGATCCCGGATGTGCCGGCACGCCGGCACGCATCGTGATTTTCTGGAGTGGAAGCCATGCACACGCAACCGTTAGTGGCGGCAATCGCCATCGTCGTCGCAAGTCATCTGCCGATCAGCCAGGCCGCAG
>JAQBCT010000134.1:0-3357 GCA_032124855.1 Gammaproteobacteria bacterium | reverse complement strand
CTGGATCGATCCCACATCGTTCGAGCTGAAAGAGTTGTTTGCGGAGCAGTTCGCGACGGTTCCGGCAATGATCGTGGTCACAGAGCGACCGAGCGGCCAACCGATATTCGGCGACACGCGAGATGTTTGCCGGCTGTCGCTGAACCGTCTGGGGCTGAAGCACATCGCCAAGGTCGTCGCCGGCGTCGCCCGCGGGAAAGCGCTGCCTGAGTCGCTGCTTCGGGAAATCGCCGAGAAGACGGATGGGGTCCCACTGTTCGCCGAGGAACTGACGAAGTCGATGTTGGAGTCGGGCGGGCTGCTGGAAACCGACGACGCCTTTGTGGTGGGTGAATTCCTTCAGAAGATTACGGTTCCGGCGTCGTTGCAGGACAGCTTGTCGGCACGGCTCGACCGCTTGCAGCCCGTCAAGGAAGTTGCGCAGACTGCGGCGTGCATCGGTCGTGAGTTCGAGTTCGGTCTGCTCGCCGCAATTGTGCCATTGCAGGAACAATCGCTACGTGACGCGCTGGGCCAGCTCGCCTCAGCAGATCTGGTGGTGTGTCACGGAGCACCGCCGCATGCGCGCTATACGTTTCGGCATGCGCTCGTGCGGGACGCGGCCTACGAAAGCCTTCTGCGATCCAAGCGCCAGGAAATTCACGGCCGACTGACAACGGCGCTGGAGGGAATGAACGACGCGCAGCCGGAACTGCTTGCCCATCACGCAACGCAAGCGGGCCTCACCGAAAAGGCGATCAGCTGGTGGGAGAAAGCCGCGGCCCGCGCGTTCGCAAGGCCGGCCTACAAGGAAGCAATCGTGCATCTCGAACACGCTCTGCATCTGGCTGAACAGATGGACGACTCTCCGATGTGGCGCGCACGACGCCTGGGCATGCTGCTGGCGCTGGGACAGGCATCGCTCCCGTCGCGAGGGTACGGACATGCAGACACTGTCGCCGCATTTACGCGCGCCGAGCAACTCGCCACGTCGATCCCTGATGCACCGCACCGGTTCACGATCGCATACGCAATCTGGGTGGGTACCTATTTGCGCGGCGAGCAGGACAAGGCGCTCGCAATCGCGCGCGACATGGTTTCGTGGGCTGACGGAGATACCAATTCCGGTCACATGGTGAGCGCACTGCGCTCGCTGGCAATCTCCCAGATGATCACCGGTGCGCCGGCGCTGGCCGAAGTCTCGTTCAAACAGGGGCTGCTGCAACGCCCCGAAGTGCGCGAACGGCCCCTTGAACAACGTGTCGCGCTTGCGCAGCGTTTCGCCGCGGAGCCGGAGATCGGTACACGGTTTCACTACGGCCTCACGCTGTGGTGCCTGGGTCGCATCGATGAGGCGGGTGATGTGGTGTCGCATGCGCTGGCCGAGGCGCGCGCGTTGAACCACATCCACACGCTTGTACATGCACTTGCGCACGCGTCGATCTTCGCGGTCCTGTCCCGGCGCGCCGAAGAAGCCCTTTCGCTCAGCAGCGAGACGATCAAATTCGCGGAACACTACGACCTCGAGATGTGGGAGGGCTTTGGTTCCATATTGAACGCGTTTGCCCGCGCGTTAATCGGTGACGCTGCGGAATCGGTCCCGATCATGGAGCGCGGGTTCGTCTACATGGCGCGAACGCAGACGCACTCCATGGTCCCGATACATCACGCGCTGCATGCGCGCACGCTCGCCTCACTGGGACGTTTTGAGGAAGCCGCTCCGCATGCCCAGATCGCGCGTCAGGAGTTGCGCTCGGGATCGGAACGCTTCCTGCAGCCCGAGTGCCAGCGTCTTCTCGGCGACTATGCGCGCCTGTGTCCGGGTGAAAATTTGCCTGAGGCGGAGGCGGCGTACCGCGGTGCGTTGGAGCAGGGGCGGGCGCAACGATCCATTTCGTGGGAGCTCTACGCCGCGCTGAGTCTTGCGCGTGTGTGGAATGAGCGCGGCGAACGCAAAGAGGCGCGCGAGTTGCTGAGGCCGATCACTGCGCAATTCACCCAAGGATTCGAGCTGCCGGCCTACCGTGAGGCGGCGGAGTTTTTGCGGGAACTGGGGTGAGCGCGTAACGGGCCCGGGTGCCCATGGAGAATGTAGGGAGGGGAAGCCATGCGAGCCAACGGGCGAGCGGTTGTATTGACGTGCGGTGTGCTCATGCTCGTGGCGTGGATGCCCAGTCGCGGCGCGGATGCCCACGCCGACTACGTGTGCAAGTCGGACGCTGCTTCTGTTGACGTTGCGCCCCCGGCACACGGATTTGCGTCCGATGCCTGGGTTGAAAGTGGCAAAGCACCCTGGACGCAGGAGCGCATGCGGCGCGAGCAACAGCTGAGCGCGTACTTCGAAGACGAAAACTGTGACGACGCGAAAAAGTATGGCTTTCGAGAGGGCCAGACGCCGTGGCTCGCGTGGGAATACTTCACGCGCTATCCGATTGGTTACGGCGGCGTCCCGAACGTGCTGCTGCAGACCCTGCTTTCACTCGATCCGGCCGCGTTGGACGAAGATTCGCAGCTGATGCCGCTTGCCCGCATCTGGAGGCAGGCGTCCAAGCTCGAGAAGGGGACCTTCACGCTGGATCACCTCGGGATGGGTCCGAATCCGGGCGACTACGCTAACGGTGTTGCGTTGGCGCCAAATCTGCGCGGCCTGCCGAACGGATTGGTCTACGACCCGGACGTCGTGCCCGATGAAGTGGGGCTGCTGCCGAATCTGCTGGCGATGGTCATGCCGGGCTGGCGAAGCCCCGTGCCCGATGCGGCAGAGAGATCCGGCGCAACGCACTGGCTCGTCGAGAACGTGACAGACCTCGAAAGGGCGGAGGTCGAACTGAGGCTCAAATTCCTGAAGGCGCTGCCGACGGTTGCACTCATTGGTGGCAAGATCAGTCAAGGCATCAACAAGAACGTTCACAGCCAGAAATATGACCTTGACGTCGCTACGTTTCAGCAACCCCCGAAAGTAGATGCAGTGTTCTTCGCCTGCACGACCTGTCACCAGGGCCGCGTGATCGTTGGCGGCAAGATGGATGGCGGCGGACGGATCGTTGAACCCGGCCAGATGCATTTCATGCCCGGCATGCCCAACACCGAGATCGAGGCGCAGTACTACTCGAAGCTGTTGATGAAGACCGGCTTCGCCTTGCTGAAGTCGGGATTCGACGAAACGTCTGTTGGTCTTCCCGAATCCGACACCGAAATAAAGCCGAACCCCAAGGCGATCAAGGCGCTGCTGGTCAAGATGCTGGAACGGGCGTTGAACGATGAAACTGTGGCGACCATTTACGGCAGCAGCGCGGCCGACATCGATCGCGCCAGGCTTCAGACGTACTGGGTCGCCGCAGATTTTCCGACTTATGTGGCAGACCTGATCGGAACGGC
>JAQBCT010000133.1:0-6028 GCA_032124855.1 Gammaproteobacteria bacterium | reverse complement strand
CATCATGGTGCCCGTAGGCGAGGAAACGCTCGGCCGCATCATGGACGTGCTGGGCGAACCCATCGACGAGCGCGGTCCGGTCAACGCCAAAGAGCGGATGTCGATTCACCGTAAGGCACCGAAATACGAGGACCAGAAAGGCGGCAACGAGATCCTCGAAACCGGCGTGAAAGTCATCGACCTGATCTGCCCGTTTGCGCGTGGCGGCAAGGTGGGGCTGTTCGGCGGTGCCGGCGTGGGCAAGACCGTGACCATGCTCGAGCTCATCCGCAACATCGCAACCGAACACTCGGGCTTGTCGGTGTTTGCCGGCGTGGGTGAGCGCACTCGCGAGGGCAACGACTTCTATCACGAGATGCGCGACTCCGGCGTCATCGACAAGATCTCGCTGGTATTCGGCCAGATGAACGAACCACCCGGCAACCGCTTGCGCGTGGCTCTCACAGGGTTGACGCTTGCCGAGAAGTTCCGCGACGACGGTCGCGACGTGCTGCTGTTCATCGACAATATCTACCGTTACACGTTGGCCGGAACGGAAGTATCTGCATTGCTTGGGCGGATGCCGTCGGCGGTGGGTTACCAGCCAACCCTGGCGGAAGAGATGGGTTTGTTGCAGGAGCGCATCACCACCACCAAGACCGGTTCGATTACGTCGGTGCAGGCGGTCTACGTTCCCGCGGACGATCTCACGGACCCTTCGCCGGCAACCACCTTTGCGCACCTCGATTCCACGGTGACGCTATCGCGCGCCATTACCGACCTTGGGATCTACCCTGCGGTGGATCCGCTGGATTCCACCAGTCGGCAGCTCGACCCGTTAGTTGTGGGCGAGGACCATTACAGTGTCGCCCGCGGCGTGCAGCAGGTGCTGCAGCGATACAAGGAATTGAAAGACATCATCGCAATTCTCGGCATGGACGAACTCTCCGAGGACGACAAACGCCTGGTGTACCGCGCGCGCAAAATGCAGCAGTTTTTCTCGCAGCCGATGTTCGTTGCCGAAGCATTTACCGGCCAGCCCGGTGTGTATGTCAGCCGGGAAGATACGGTGCGCAGCTTCAAGGCGATTCTGAACGGTGAATACGATCACCTGCCAGAACAGGCGTTCTATATGGTAGGAACGGTAGAAGCCGCCGTTGAAAAAGCCAAGAAGCTGGAGCAGTAGCGTCCATGGCCATGACCATGCACTGCGACATCGTCAGCGCCGAGAAAGAAATCTTCTCGGGTCGTGTGACGATGGTCATCGCAACGGGGACGCTCGGTGAGCTCGGCATCATGCCAGGGCACGCACCGCTGCTCTCCGGGATCAAATCGGGTCCCGTGCGGTTGAAATTCGACAACGGCGAGGAGGAGGTATTCTTCGCATCCGGTGGCTTCCTGGAGGTACAACCCAGCGGCGTCACGGTGCTGGCTGATACTGCAGTGCGGGCCGACGATGTCGATGAGGCGTCCGCTCAGGCCGCGAAAGAACAAGCGGAACGCGCGCTCGCAGATCAGCAGAGCGATTTTGATTTCTCCGTGGCCGCCGCTCAGCTGGCTGAAGCTTCGGCCCGCCTGCGCACCATCGATGAACTGAAGAAGCGTCGCCGCTGACGCAATCGACGGTGATCCTCGTTACATAGTCCCGCTCAAAGGGGTGCAGCCCATCACCCCTTTTTCCCGGTGCGCCCCTATAATCCGGCCGATTCCAGAACGGATTGCCTCGCAATGAGCCTCGAAGTGATCGTGCTCGCCGCGGGTCAGGGCACGCGGATGCGCTCCTCGCTGCCCAAGGTCTTACACGACCTGGCGGGTGAACCGCTGCTTGCTCACGTACTGCGCGCGGCACGCGCTCAGATGCCCCAGCGGATTCATGTTGTCATCGGTCATGGCGCTGACGCGGTGCGCGGCGCGTTCGCCGATGCGCGCGACATCACGTGGGTTGTGCAGCACGAACAGTTGGGCACGGGGCATGCGGTGGCGCAGGCGCTACCCGGCGTGGCGCGCGAAGCGAAGGTGTTGATTCTGTTTGCCGATGTGCCGCTTGCGGGAAGCAGCCTGCTGACGGGTTGCGTCGATGCCGCAGGCGATGGGGTGGCCGTGGTCACCGCGGTGATGCCTCAACCGGGTGGACTGGGCCGCATCCTGCGTGACGCGGCTGGTCACGTCACGGCGATCGTGGAGGCGCGCGATGCCACGGATGAACAGCTCGCTGTTAACGAGATCAACTCCGGCATCATGGCGATCCCCGCCCATCTGCTGCACACATTGCTGGCCGAACTGGGGCAGAACAACGCCCAGGGCGAATTCTATCTAACAGACGTGGTGAGTCGCGCTACGAGCCACGGCCTGCCCGTCACTGCCCACGTAGCAGCCTGCCCGGATGATGTTGCCGGCATCAACGATCGCGCCGAACTCGCGCGCATTGAACGCATTTACCAGCGCCGCCAGGCGGATCAGCTGATGGCGGGGGGTGTCACGTTGCGGGATCCGGCCCGCCTGGATGTGCGCGGCCACCTGCAAGCCGGGATCGACTGCGTCATTGATGTGGATGTGGTCTTCGAAGGCCGCGTGATCCTCGGCAGTGGTGTGCGCATCGGCTCGGGCTGCGTGATCCGAGACACGCAGATTGGCGCAAACGCCGTGATTCACCCGCACACCATGACTGACGGGGCTGTGATCAGCGCAGGTTGCGAAGTGGGTCCCTTCGCGCGCCTGCGCCCGGGCACCGAGCTGGCCGAGCAGGTGAAGATCGGCAACTTTGTGGAAACGAAGAAGACGCGCCTGGGTCCGGGCACCAAGTCGAATCATTTCGCTTACCTGGGTGACACCACGACGGGTGCCCACTGCAACATTGGCGCCGGCACGATCATGTGCAACTACGACGGTTTCGCAAAGCACAAAACCCAGCTCGGCGACGATGTATTCATCGGCTCGAATTCGACGCTGGTCGCGCCCATCGAAGTGGGCGATGGCGGATACGTCGCCGCGGGCTCGACGGTCACGTCGAAGATTGCCGCTGGCGAGCTGGCCGTGGGACGCGCGCGGCAACGCAATATCAGCGGTTGGGTACCCCCGGCGAACCGCGACAAGACGAAATAATCAACGGAAATCAGTGAAGTATGTGCGGCATCGTTGGCGCCGTTGCGCGTCGGGACGTTCCTGGAATCCTGCTGGAAGGCCTCAAGCGCCTGGAATATCGCGGCTACGACTCGGCCGGGCTCGCCGTGATCGCCGAGGGTTCGATGCGCATCGAACGCCGGCGCCGCGTGGGCAAGGTCAAAGAGCTGACGGACAGTCTGACTGCTGAGCCGTTGCGCGGTCATGTTGGCATCGCGCACACGCGCTGGGCCACACATGGCGCACCGCTCGAGAAGAATGCGCACCCGCATATGTCGCGCAAGCGCATCGTCGTTGTGCACAACGGCATTGTCGAAAACTTCGAATCGATTCGCCGCAATCTGCAACAACGCGGCTATGAATTCGAATCCGATACCGACTCTGAAGTGATCGCGCATCTCATCGAATCGTTGTCCGTTGATGGGCGAGGGTTGCTCGAGGCGGTGCGCCTGGCGATCAAACAGCTGGAAGGGGCGTATGCGGTCGGCGTCATGTCGAGTGACGAGCCGGATCGCGTCGTCGGTGCCCGCGTAGGCAGTCCCCTCGTTGTCGGCATCGGCATAGGTGAAACGTTCATCGCCTCCGACGTGCTGGCGCTGCGCCCCGTGACCGATCGTTTCGTCTTTCTGGAGGAGGGCGACCTGGTCGAGATCACGGCCGCCGGTTTCTCTGTGTGGAATGTCGGCGATGAGAACGTCGTGCGTGCCACCGTGCGCGTGCAGCTTGGTAGTGACGACGTGGACCGGGGAAACTACCGCCACCACATGCTCAAGGAAATCCACGAGCAACCCAAGGTGATACGCGACACGCTGGAAGGCCGTCTGAGCAAGACGCGCGTGTTGGAGCCGGCATTTGGACTGGGTGCCGCGGCTGTTTTTGATCGGGTGAAATCGGTCACGCTGGTGGCGTGCGGGTCCAGCTTCTATGCGGGATCGATTGCCAAGTACTGGATCGAATCTCTCGCCCGACTGCCCTGCCATGTTGAAATTGCGAGCGAGTATCGCTACCGCGGCGTCGCGGTAGCTCCCGATAGCCTGTTCGTGACGATTTCACAGTCTGGAGAAACCGCCGATACCCTGGCGGCATTACGCATTGCGAAAGGCGCTGGTTATGCGGCGACGCTGACGCTGTGCAATGTGGCCACCAGTTCGTTGGTGCGTGAATCCGATTTGGCGCTGATGCTCGAAGCGGGTACCGAAATCGGCGTTGCCTCGACCAAGGCGTTCACGGCGCAGCTGGTGGATCTGGCGCTGCTCGCTATTCTGCTGGCGCGGCGCAACGGATTGACGGCGGAGCACGAGGCCGAATTGGTCGGCGCCCTGCATGGCCTGGCGGATGTCGTGGAAGAAGCGCTGCAGCTGGACGCGGTCACCGCAAAGTTGGCCGAACAATTCATGGATCGCCGCCACGCACTGTTTCTGGGGCGCGGTGCGTTGTATCCAGTGGCGCTTGAAGGCGCGCTGAAGTTGAAGGAGATCTCCTACATTCACGCGGAGGGCTATCCGGCGGGTGAGCTCAAACACGGGCCGCTGGCCTTGGTGGATGAAGATATGCCCGTCGTGGCGGTGGCGCCCAATGACGAGCTGCTCGGCAAGCTGCAATCGAATCTGCAGGTGGTGCGCGCTCGCGGCGGCCAGCTGTACGTTTTTGCCGACAAGCAATCGGGCTTCTCCGATGAGCCGGGCATCACGGTGATTCCCGTGCCATCGGTGAGCGAGATGCTCGCGCCGATTGTGTACACGGTGCCGCTGCAGTTGCTCGCCTATCACGCGGCCGTACTGAAGGGCACCGACGTAGATCAGCCGCGCAACCTGGCCAAATCGGTGACGGTGGAGTAGGCGCGCCTCACTGCAGATCTGCCAGCACAGCCTCAATTGCCCGGATCTTGTCGGCCACCAGCACCGGGTTGGTATCACGGTAGTACGGAATCCCGAATACCCCGGTGAGCACCCAGCCTTTGCCTCGCGCCCAGGTCGCGTCATCGATCGCGAGCGCTTCGCGGTAGGCCTGACGGGCGGCGGGTGGAAAATGGCTCCAGGCGACGATCGTGTCGATGGCAGGGTCGCCGACGCCGCACATGCCCCAGTCGATGACCGCCGAAAGGCTGCCGTTGCGTGCAAGCAGATTGAGGTAAGAAAGGTCGCCGTGAAACCACACGGGGGGACCGTCGTAGCTAGGCGCCGCCATGGCGCGTTCCCAAGCGTGGGTCACCGCAGCGGCGTCAATCTCGCCGCGCAGCCCGGCGATACCCTTGCGCATCATCTCGTCCGCAAGGCGGACTGGCCGACCACGTTGGCTTTTGGGTCCGCCAGCGGTATCAATAGCCTGAAGCGCCAGGACGAACGCCGCGAGATCGCGTGCGGCCCGCACGGGATCGGCGAGTCGATCGAGAGTGGCCAGTTCGCCCGGCAACCACCTCACGACTCCCCACGGATAGGGAAATCTCTCTTCCGGCTTGCCGACGGCAACCGGTTCGGGCACCGCCAGTGGGAGTTTCGGTGCGAGCAACGGCAGCCAGCGTTGTTCCTTCGCGACGAATTCCACCGCCCAATGGATGCGAGGCAGTCGCACGGCGAGTTCGTCGCCGAGACGATACAGGGCGTTGTCGGTGCCGGCTGAGTTCACCCGCTCGATGGGCAAGTCAGCCCATTGCGGATGCTGCGAGCGAAGCAGACGACGCACGAGTTCGGCGTTGGTATCCACTTCATCCGAATGCATTCGTTGCTGCGACACGCAATCGGGTCCGCGCGATTGTTGTTTGGTGGAGCATAGGGCGTGCTCGATGGGGTATAAAGCCGCATTCCCCAAGGCCTTACGTTTCAGTGGATGTCACTCATATTCTCGACGGTCTGAATGATCGTCAGCGCGAAGCCGTCACCGCACCCATCACCAATCTGCTGATCGTCGCCGGCGCCGGCAGCGGCAAGAC
>JAQBCT010000132.1:0-4722 GCA_032124855.1 Gammaproteobacteria bacterium | reverse complement strand
GTCCGAGGTACGTGCGCGGCCCGGCGGACCATTTGTCGCGCAGCGCGACCCCGCCACTTCCACTGATTTCACAACGCAGCAGGGCCCCGGTCATCGCGTCGAAACCCGTTGCGAATATCAGACTGTCGAACTCGAAGGACCGGCCACCCGTGACCAGCCCGTCGGCTGTGATCTGCTCGATGGGATGTTCACTCACATCCACCAGTTCCACGTTGGGGCGATTGAAGGTTTCGAAATAGCCGGTGTCCGCGCACAGGCGCTTGCAGCCTAGCACCGTCGTTGGGCACAGCAGCTCGGCGGTCTTCGGATTCGTGACGATGCCGCGGATCTTGTTGCGCACGAACTCGGCGGCCAGCGCATTGGCGCGCAGATCCATTGAGATGTCTCCGAACGCTGCCAGAAACATGAAGCCACCATGGCCCCAGAATTCCTCAAAGCGCCGCTCGCGTTCCTCGGCTGTGGCGCTCAAGGCAGAGTCTGTGTTGCGCGGATAGTTAGCGCCGAATGCGGCGTGCTGCTGGGCGTTGCGCGCACACAGATCGGGATAGTTTGCCTTGGTGTCGACGACGAATTGCGCATCCAGCGGCTGGTTGTGCGCAGGAATCGAGTAGTTGGGCGTGCGTTGAAAGACGGTGAGGTGTTCAGCCGACCGCGCAATCAGCGGAATCGACTGAATGCCCGACGAGCCTGTGCCGATGATGCCGACACGCTGTCCCGAGAAGTCCACTCCCTCGTGCGGCCACGCACCCGTGTGATAGCGCGGTCCGCGAAAAAGCGCCAGGCCGTCGAAGCCCGGCGTATTGGCCGCCGACAGGCAGCCCGTCGCCATGATCAGATAGCGGGTGGTCACGGACTCGCCCGTGTCGGTGTCCACCCGCCAGCAGCGTGTTGCATCATCGTAGGCGGTGCGCTGAACGGAGCAGTTGAACCGAATCGCATCGCGCAGCGCAAAGCGGTCGGCCACGTGATTGGCATAGGCCAGGATCTCGCCTTGGGGGGCGTAACGCTCGCTCCACGTCCACTGCTGCTGCAGATCGGATGAGAACTGGTAGGAGTACTCCATGCTCTCAACGTCGCAACGGCAGCCTGGGTAGCGATTCCAGTACCACGTGCCACCCACGTCGCCACCGCGCTCGAAGCCCTGCACGTTCAACCCCATGCCGCGCAACAGATGCAGCATGTACATACCGCCAAACCCGGCGCCCACAACCACTGCGTCGAAGTGGCGTCCTGCCTGTGTCATTGAACGTTCCTCATGTGATGGTCCAGTTCAGTCGATCGATTTGCGGCTCACCCCAGCGATTCACCGACAGCTGCGTGACGCTCGCCGTATCCAGCTCGAATGACAACGGCAGTTCGAGGGGAATGCCGAGCCACGCGCGGATCAGTGCAATGCCCGACAGGCCGTGGCCCACGATCACCGCGCGCTGCGTACCACGGCCCGCGATCTCACTCAACGTCCGCGCCACCCGGTCACTCATCTCGCGAAAGGTCTCTGCATTGGCATAGGGCCGCCAGTCGACATCGGACTGGGATGGTTGCTGCGCCGCAATTCGCTGCGCCGCCGCTTCGGTCATTCCGGCCGCGTCACCGTTGTTGATCTCACGCAGGCCTCGCAGCACCACGAACGCACGCCCCAGACGCTCCCCGATGATCACAGCACTCTCGTGCGCACGCTTCAGATCGCTGCAATAACACCCCACGTCGTCGGGTAGTGATTGCGACACCAGGTATTGCGCCGCACGCGCAATCTGCTGGCGCCCCAACCCTGTCAACGGCGTATCGGTCCAGCCACCCGTCAGGCCATCGACATGATGCCGGCTCTGGCCGTGTCGAACGAATATCAGCGACTGCAACGCCATGGCGCGAACCTGGATCAATCGTCAGGCAACGAGACGGCGGACTGCAGCGGGTGTCGGCCCGCCCGGCAGAAACATCACCACCGCATCATCGAAGCCGGCATCGGCAAACCGGTCGAGCTTGTCCTGCAGTTCGCCGAGATCCGTATTGGCTGGCAGCTGAATGGTCGAGACGATCGCCCGTCCACCGCCCGCCTCGCGATAGCGCGCCAGCGCAGCAACCACTTCGTCCGGGGTGCGGTAATTGGCTGACGCTATCCAGCCATCGAACGAGCGCGCGGCACGTTCCACGCCGTTGCCCCATGAACCCAGAAACAGTGGCGGCGCGTCCCGCAACGCGGGCCAGGGCGACAGTGCCACACCCCCCAGTGCACCCGTTAGGAATATCTCTCGTAATGCGGCAACGCTGCGCGTGAAGTCGCCGAATCGGTTTGCGTGGTTCACGCCAAAGACATTGAAATCGGCTTCGGTGGAGCCGGCACCCACGCCGAGGATCAAGCGGTCGCCGCAGATCTGCTGCAGCGAGAAGACGCGATGCGCCAGTTCCAGCGGTCGGTACAACGGCACTTGCAGCACTGCGGTACCGATCTCGACACGCTCCGTGACCGACGCCGCCACGGCCAGCGTGACGAAGGGATCCGTGAACATGAACCCGCGCCCCACCGCCTGGGCCGACCACAGACTCTGCAGGCCGTCGCCCACGCACCGGCGCGCCTGCTCGGCCAACGCGCGAGGCTGCGCCGCGTCGGCAATCGGACCAAGCAGTGCCCCCAATCTCATGCGAACAACGCCCGTTCGTTTGGGAATATAGAATCAATATTTATCAATATGTTATACAACATACTTGATTGTATTCCTCGACCAGTCGCATCAGCGATCCCGCACATAGGCGGCGAATTCAGCCTCGAACTGCGGATGCCAGCGCGACAGTGCGGGACGGTTCTTGAGGATGTCGTCGGTATGCCACTGCACGCGCGCATGATCCATCGCCGTGCTGACATCGTTATCCGGACAGATGATATAGAAATCACCGGCAGCCATGCGCGTCAGCAGCCGCTCCACCACCTGCTCCGGATCCCACGCGGCAGGCGGCTTGCCTGCACCACGACGTTGCGTGAGCCCCGTGAACGTGAAGCCCGGCACCAGCAGGTGCGCGCTGATCTGACAATCCGCTGTGTTGCGCAACTGATGTGCCAGTGCTTCTGTCAGCGTGCGCACACCGGCCTTGCTCACGTTGTAGGCCGCATCGCCAGGCGGATTAGTGATGCCCTGTTTGGATCCCGTGTTGATGATGGCGCACGCCACGCCCTGATCGATCATCCGTTGCGTGAACGCCTGCACGCCGTGAACCGCGCCCCACAGATTGATACCCAGCACCCGGCGCCAGCCGTCATAGTTCGAAAACGGCCCACCACCACCGCCTGTGCCGGCATTGTTCATCAGCACGTGCACAGCGCCGAACGCAGCGAACGCGCGATCGCGCAATTGCTCGACCGCGGCGAGATCCGCCACGTCGGTGACCACAGCCAACGCGTTGTCACCGAGTCTTGCCGCTGCTGCATCCAGCGCCGCTGCATCGACGTCGGCGATGCACACCTGCATGCCTTCGCCGATGAAGCGTTCGGCGGCGGCCAGCCCAATACCGCTGGCGCCGCCGGTGATGACGGCCACGTTACCTGGCGCGATCGCGGGATGATTCATGGGCACCTCATGTCGGACGTTGGGAGTCAGGCATCGCCTTGCGCATCCAGCGTGATCACCACCAGCACACCGTTGAGCCAGTCCGGCAGCCAGCCCGGCGCCGCCGGGCGCAACCGCGCGAAGACCGCGCGCGTGTACGCCGGATCATTCAGCACGGCGATGGCATGCCCGGTGCGCGTATTGCCGCGCAGGTACAGCGTGACGGGCGCGCCGGCGTCACGAAAACGGCGCCACCAGCCGCCGTCGGCCCCGACAAAAACCTGTTGGCCTTCGCGCCGGTAATTCACGGGTATCGTGGTGCTGTCTTGGAATGTCAGCAACAGCACGCGTTGCGCGCGCATGCCGTTGGGGTCGCTGCGCAGTTCGATCTCCACGCGCGGATTGGCAACCTGCTTGGCATAGAAGACATAGCTGCCCGCGAGCAGTGCCGTGATGGCGGCAACACCGAGCGTCAATTTCAGCGATCGGCTCATCGTGATGTCCTCATGAGTTCCTGTTCCAGCCGGCGCGCCACGGCATTCAGTCGAGGAATCCCCGGTTTCGTCGCATGGCTGCCTCGGACCTGCGGACCTGGCGTAATCTGCAGCCCCCGTCGCAGGAAACCACGATGAAATATACCCTCGCAACCCTCATTGCCGCGATCAGCGCCAGTGCATTTGCAGATCCCCTGACATTGCAGATCACCGAGGTGCGTGAAGCCAACGGCAATCTGATGATCGCCATCGTCGACAGTGTCGATGCCTTCGACGACAAGGCGCCACCCATCGCCTCGCTGATTTTGCCGGCGCGCCTCGGCGCCGTCTCCTTCACGACCGATGCACTGCCGGCAGGTGACTATGCGGTGCGCGTGATGCACGACGTGAACGGCAACGGCAAACTCGACGCCAATTTCGTGGGCATGCCCACCGAGCCGTACGGCTTCTCCAACAACGCCAGTGGCAGCTTTGGCCCGCCGAAGTGGGATGCAGCACGCTTCAGCGTAGATAGTGCCGGGACCACCCAGACCATCGCACTCAGCCACTAGCAGGCTGTTGAAAAACTCTGACATGGAAAACAGTACGCGCACGACAGTGCTCTGCTTTTTGATTTCGGTGGTTCAACTCGCGTTTCAGCGAACTCTCGTTCGCCGATTTCTTGGGAAATCTCGCATTTTTGGCGGCGA
>JAQBCT010000131.1:0-6959 GCA_032124855.1 Gammaproteobacteria bacterium | reverse complement strand
CATCTTCTGTTTTGGTTCGAGGCCGATCTGCCAGCCGACGCTGGTCACCCCGTAGTACCAGCACAGCGCGGGCAATGCCGCCCACGGTACCGTGTGGGTGAGGAAACGTCGCACCACCGATACCTGCTCGACGGCGAGGCGGCGCCACGTGGCGACGGGATCCGTGAAAAATGGTGAGTGAATGCAACGCCATAGCGATCCCCTTCAGGTGGCCGTTGGTTTATGAGTGTTGATGCTGTCGTTCGGCGGTGCGGCTTCGTCGAACAGCGCTGCGTCGCCTTGCCGCTCCACGTCGTCGTATTGCCCGTTATCCACGGCCCAAAGGAATGCGGCAATCGCAATGGTCACGATGATCATGGACACGGGGATGAGCACCAGGATGATTTCCATTGCCTATCTCACGCGTAGCGCAGGCGCAATGCGTTGAGTGTCACCAGCAGCGAACTCGCGGACATCCCCAGCGCCGCGACCCAGGGCGCGATGAGGCCGAGCACGGCCAGCGGAATTGCGATGAGGTTGTAGGCCACGGCCCACCCGAGGTTCTGGGCGATGATGCGCCGCGTTCTGCGCGCGACCGAGATCGCGGGAACGAGCGGCGCCAGGCCGCGCGACAGCAGAATTGCGCCGCTGGCGTTCTTGGCCAGATCCGTCGCTTCCAGCGGCGTGACGGAAACGTCCGCCGCCGCCAGCACGGGCACATCATTGATCCCGTCACCCACCATCACGACGCGACGTCCGGCCTGCTGAAGCGCGTCGAGATGCGCGAGTTTCTGCTCGGGTGTCACGCGCGCGCGAAATGCGACCTGCGCCAATGCCTGGCTTGCGGCCTCCGTCGGTGCATACGCATCGCCGCTCAGTATTTCGACGCGCAGACCCAGACTGTGCAGCGCATCGACTACCTGCGTCGCGTCACGCCGCAACGTCGTTCGAATCACAAACCGTGCCACCAGTTCATGGCCGCGCACCAGATATATCTCGCTGGCTGAATGCGGGGTCGCCTGCGGCGCGATGCCGCAGAAGAGCGCGCTGCCCAGCCGATACGACTGCCCGTCATAGTCGCCCGCGACGCCGCCGCCGGGGTGCACGCGCGGATTACTGATGGGCAGTGTGGCCGGTGTTTCGGAGAAGGCCCGCGCCAGCGGATGGTTGGCAGTGCGCTCCAGCGCGCTCGCCAGCGCAACACAGGTGGCGCGGTCGAGGTCGGCGCAGAGCGTAACGTCGGAGAGTTGCGCATCGGCCCCCGTCAGCGTACCCGTCTTGTCGAAAATGATATCCGTGGCGCCTGCCAGGCGCTCCAGCACGTCGGCGCGGGTGATGACGAAGCCCACCCGGCGCAACGCCGCGGTGGCCGCCGTGAGTGCAGTGGGGGTGGCCAACGACAATGCGCAGGGGCAAGAAATAACCAGCACGGCAATCGTTGCCGCGAATGCGCCGGCCGGGTTGTAGAGCGACCAGCCGATGTAGGTGAGCGCGGCGGTCAGCAGAATGCCGGTGATGAAGTAGCGCGCAATCCAGTCTGTGTGACGCACGATGCGGTTACCCTGCAGGCTGGCGCGATCGGCCAGCCGCGTGAGCGAGGCGATGCGCGTGGTGGCCGGTGTCGACGTGACACGCAACGCAACTGCCTGGTGCAGATTGAGGCAACCGGCAAGCAGCGCGTCACCCCGCGTGCGCGGTACGGGTGCGGATTCGCCCGTGAGCCAGGCTTCGTCGAAGTCGCTGGTGCCGTCGATGATCACACCATCTGCGGCCACCCGTTCGCCCGCGCCGATGGACAACGTATCGCCAGGACGGATGCGTGCCACATCGACACGCTCGGGCGCGCCGTCGACGAGGCGCGTAGCCGTTTCCGGAAACAGCTTCAGCCAATCGTCGAAACGCACCAGCCGGTGTCGTGCGCTCTGCTCCAGAAAGCGTGCGCTCAACAGGAAGAACGTGAACATGGTGACCGAATCGAAATAGACCGCACCGTACCCGGTCACGGTGGCATAGAGGCTCGCCAGATACGCGGCCCCAATGGCGATGGCCACCGGCACATCCATCGATAACGCGGCGGCACGGGTGCGCAGCGACTGCAGTGCGCCGATGAAGAAGGGTTGCGCAGCATACAGCACGACCGGGGTGGTGAACGCGAGCCCGATCCAGCGGAACAGCTGGGTATAGAGCGCATCCATGGAACCCGCATCGCCGGCGTACAGGGCGATGGCGAACATCATCACCTGCATCATGGCGATACCGGCCACACCGATACGCTTCAATTGATCGTGGCGCTGCGTCCGCGTGGCGGGGTCGTCGCGATGGGGCAGTGTCAGCAGCGGCGTGTAGCCACACGCTTCGACGCATCCCAGCAACTGCGCAAGCGTTGCCTCCTGCGGCTCGAAATCGATGGTCAGCTGGTGTCGCGCCGGGTTGCAGCGCACGCGTTCGACACCGCGCACTGCGCGCAGTGCCGTCTCCATGCGCACCGCGCAGCCCGAACACCGCATATCGGGTACGTAGAGATCGATGCATTTGTGCCCGCGACGGGATGGTGTCGTCAGCAGATCCGAAATCACCGGGTCTTCGGCAAGCCCCAATTGGGCCAGCACAGCATTGGACGCCGCCACGTTCATGGCGCGCGCCGCTCGCGCCAACTGGTCTTCGACAGTGGCGCGGCGTGTGTCGTATCGATGGTCGCATCGGCGCCGTCGTAGGCCATGGTCGCGGTGATGCCCGCCATCACGATGCCGGCCAGCGGAATGCTGATCAGCAGCCACACCAGCGGGTGTCGGTACCAGGGTTTCTGCATGGCGGACAGGTGGGTGTTCATCGGGGGGTTGGCTCCGGCGCGAAGAAGTGACTGGTTTGCGTGATGCAGCGCGTCGGGTCGGCCGGGCAGGCCCGAAATTCAATCGCCGTGATTGCCGAGGTGAGTTGATTGCGCTCGATGGTCAGACTGACGGGCATATTCAATACATCGCCCGCTGCGATGGGCACGTCGCGTGCGCCGCTCAACTGCACGTGCGTGCCCAGGGGTCCCTCAACCGACAACTGCAGCTGCTGCGTCTGCTGCGTCTTGTTGGCCAGCTTCAGCGCGTAGTCGTTGCGGATCAGCTCACCCGTCTGCTGATACAGCGCGCCGCGTTCGCGCAGCACTTCCAGGCCGAACAGTTGCCGGTTGAGCAAGGCCCACATGAACAGGGCAGCCATCCCAAGCAACACGATGGCGTAGCCCACGACCCGTCCGCGCAGAAAGCGGGTGGGCCGGCCGTGGCTGGCGTGTTCGGTGGTGTAACGAATTAAACCTGGTTCGTAACCCACCTTCGCCATCACTTCGTCGCAGGCATCGATGCAGTGTGCGCAACCAATGCACTGATACTGCAAACCGTTGCGTATATCGATGCCGGTGGGACAGACCTGCACGCACAACTGGCAGTCGACACAGTCGCCCAGGCCAACGCTGCGTGCATCGGCGTCGCGTTTGCGCGAGCCGCGCGGCTCGCCGCGCTGCGCATCGTAGGCCACGATCAGCGTATCCGCGTCGAACATGGCGGATTGAAAGCGCGCGTACGGGCACATGTAGATGCACACCTGCTCACGCAACCAGCCCGCGTTGACGTAGGTGGCAGCGGTGAAGAACACGGTCCAGAACAGGACCCACCCCGAACTCTGCAACGTCGCGGCATCGCTGACGAGGTCGCGAACGGGTGTGAAATAGCCGACGAATGTCACGCCCGTGAGTAACGCCCAGCCGAGCCACAGGCTGTGTTTGAGGAGCCGCTTGCGCAGCTTTTCCAGCGACCACGGCGCCTCGTCCAGTTTGATGCGCACATGCCGTGGACCTTCGGCGAATTGCTCCGCCCACATGAAGATGGCGGTCCAGATGGTTTGCGGGCATGTATAGCCGCACCAGACGCGACCGACCACCGAGGTGAAGGTGAACAGGGCGAACGCAGCGATCACCAGCACGCCGGTCAACAGCATGAAGTCCTGCGGCCAGAAGGTAACTGCGAATACGTAGAATTTTCGCGCCGGCAGATCGAACAGCACGGCCTGGCGATCGTCCCACGTCAGCCACGGCACGGCGAGATAGGCAAGCAGGAACGGCCAGCCGGAATAGAGTCGGATGCGCTGGAAACGTCCCGAAACCGAACGCGTGAAAATCTTCTCGCGCTTCTGATACAGATCAACCGGCGCGAAACTGCCAACCTGATCGACTGCGCGATGCGCATCGGTGGCGATGATGTCGCCGGTTGCGTTCACTGCGCGCCCAGGGTGGCGATGTAGCCGGCCAGGATGTGCACCTTGTCCGGACCCAGCACATCGATGAAGGGCGGCATCACGCCGCTGCGACCATTGCGGATGGTGAAGGCCACCGCATCCGCATCGCCACCGTACAGCCACACGTCGTCCGTCAAATCGGGCGCGCCCAGCAGTGGATTCCCTTTGCCCGCGGCACCGTGGCATGCGACACAGAAGATCGCGAACTGTGGTGCGGCGCGCGCCGCAGCGGCCTCGTCAGTCGCGCGGCCGGACAGGCTCAACACGTATTGCGCCATATCGTTCACGCCCGCATCGCCGCCGAGTGCTGCCTGCCAGGGCGCCATGGCGGCAACACGGCCGTGGGCGATGCTGGCTGCGATGTCATCGAAGCTGCCGCCCCATTGCCAGCTCGCATCCGCGAGATTCGGGAATCCGAATGCGCCCTGGCCGTTGATGCCGTGGCACAGCGAGCAATGGTTGATGAACAGCCTGCGGCCGATCTGTCGGGCCTGCTGGCTCGCTGCCAGCTCGTCGCTCGTCATCGCCGCCAGCTGCTGATACAGCGGCGCGAACCGCGCATCCTTTTCCGCGACATCGCCAGCGAGCTGATCCTGGGATGTCCAGTGTGACAGTCCGGGAAAATTACCCATGCCGGGGTAGTAGAGCAGGTAGGCGCAACCGAATACGAGGGTGGCCACGAACATCCCGACCCACCAGCGCGGCAGCGGGTTCTCGAATTCTTCGATGCCGTCGTAACTGTGACCGGTGGTCTGGTCTGTTTGCACGTCGGTGGAACGATTGGCAAACAACAGCCATATGGTTCCCGCGAGTGTCGCCAGCGTGCCGATGATGATGAAGACACTCCAGAACGTGCTCATCGCGGTTGGCCATCGGCGCGGGGTGGCAACGCATCATCCTCGAGTGGAATCGAGCCGTAGCTTTCCAGGCGCGTCTTGTTCGCGGGCCACAGCACCCAGACGCACAGGCCGGTGAAGGCGATGCTCACCAGCAGCGTTGCGAACGTTGCCAGGGTCATTGCGCCTCCCGCGCGTCAACGTAGTTGAGCATGTCGATCCCGAGATCCTGCAGGTACGCGATCAGCGCCTGCGCTTCGGTGTGACCTGTGACGTCGGCGGCGGCATTGGCAATCTGCTCATCGGTGTAAGGCACGCCCAGCGTGCGCATTACGCTCAGCTTCTTCGCAGTGTGCTGCCCGGTGAGCTGCGCATCGAACAACCACGGATAGCGCGGCATATTCGATTGCGGCACTACGCTGCGCGGGTCCAGCAGATGCGCGCGATGCCAGTCGTCGCTGTAGCGGCCGCCGACGCGTGCGAGATCCGGCCCGGTGCGTTTGGAGCCCCACAGGAACGGATGTTCGTAGACGTCTTCGCCAGCCACCGAGTAGTGGCCGTAGCGCTCCGTTTCGGCGCGCAGTGAACGCACCATCTGGGTATGACAGACGTGGCAGCCTTCGCGGATGTAGACATCACGCCCCTCCAGTTGCAGCGCGCTCAGTGGCTGCAAGGTGCTGATCGGCGGCGTGAGCTGCTGCTGAAAGTACTGCGGAAAGATTTCGATCACGCCGCCCAGGCTCACCGCGAGCAGCGTCAATACGATCAAGGCGCCGACATGCTTTTCGATCCAGGCGTGGTTCACGCGGCAGCCTCCCGCGTACGCAGCAAGGGCGTGGCCGGCACATCTGCTTCATCAGCGATGTCGCGTGACGTGGTCGTGCGCCACACGTTGTAGGCCATCACCAGCATGCCTGCGAGGAAGATGGCGCCGCCCAGCGCGCGCACGTAGTAACCGGGATAGGACGCTTCCACCGCTTCGACGAACGAATAGGTCAGCGTCCCGTCGGCGTTGGTGGCCCGCCACATCAGGCCCTGCATGAGCCCGTTCACCCACATCGATGCGATGTAGAGAACCGTGCCCAGCGTGGCGAGCCAGAAATGCAGATTGATCAGCCGGGTGGAATACATTTGTCCCTGGGCGCGGCCGTACAGAATGGGGATGAGGTGATACATCGCGCCCACGCTCACCATCGCCACCCAGCCCAGCGCGCCCGAGTGGACATGGCCCACGGTCCAGTCGGTGTTATGCGACAGCGCGTTCACGGTCTTGATCGACATCATCGGCCCTTCGAAGGTCGACATGCCGTAGAACGACAGCGAAACGATCAGGAATTTCAGAATGGGATCGGTGCGCAACTTATCCCACGCACCCGACAGCGTCATGATGCCGTTGATCATGCCGCCCCAGGATGGCGCCAGCAGAATCAGCGACATCACCATGGCCAGACTCTGCGCCCAGTCCGGCAGCGAGGTGTACATCAGATGATGTGGGCCGGCCCACACGTAAATCGCAATCAGCGCCCAGAAATGCACGATGGACAGCCGGTAGGAATACACGGGCCGTTCCGCCTGCTTGGGGACGAAGTAGTACATGATGCCGAGGAAGCCGGCCGTGAGGAAGAACCCGACGGCGTTGTGGCCGTACCACCACTGCACCATGGCATCCATCGCACCCCCGTAGACGGAGTACGACTTCCACATCGACACGGGCAGTTCGAGGCTGTTGAAAACGTGCAGCACCGCGACACCGATGATCAGCGCCCCAAAGAACCAGTTGGCGACAAAGATGTGATTGATGGTGCGCCGTGCGATGGTGCCGAAGAAGACGATGCCGAAGCTCACCCAGACCAGCGTGATCAG
>JAQBCT010000130.1:0-7991 GCA_032124855.1 Gammaproteobacteria bacterium | reverse complement strand
TGCACCGTATGTTGCAGCCGCGTGCGCGCTTCCGGATCGAGCTCCCGGCTTTGGACCAACAACACCACGCGTTCACCTTCTTCACCATCAGCGAGGGAGAAGGCCATCGAATCGCCGGTCCGCACGCTCGCCTGAGACTCGGCCACGTATTCGAGATCCTGGGGCCAGAAGTTGCGACCGCCGATGATGATCATGTCCTTTTCACGACCGGTCACGTAGATGTGGCCCTTCAGCAGATACCCCAGGTCGCCGGTATTCAGCCAGCCATCTGGGGTGAGCACCTCGGCGGTCGCCTCTGGCTGGTCGAGATAGCCTTGCATCACGCTGGCGGTGCGCACCCACAGCGTTCCGATTTCACGCTCGGGCAGCAGGCCGCCATCTGCATCGCGCACTTCGGCGACGATGCCCGGTAGCGGGGGTCCGCAATCGACAAAGGCGCGGATCGCGATCCGGTCACGGTCGTGTTGCGAAACCGCGCGGGCGTGCCGATGCTTCACGCAGTCGTTGCGATCGACATAGTCGACACCGGTGCCGCGACCACGCGGCGCAAAACTGATGGCTAGACCGACCTCCGCCATGCCGTAGGACGGGACGAACGCGGTGCCGTCGAAGCCGCTGCCCTGCACCGCGCGGACAAACGATGCCAACGCCTCGGGGCGGATCATCTCGGCACCGACACCTGCGACGCGCCATTTGCCGAGACTGAATCGTGCGCCGTCGCCGTCACGCAGGCGCCGCGCGCACAGTTCGTAACCAAATGGCGGGCCGAACGAGATGGTGGCTTGCGTGCGGTCCATCAGGGTGAGCCACATACGCGGCCGCATGGCAAACTCACGCGTGCCCACGTATGCCACCGGCAGCTGTGCTGCCAGCGGCACCAGCAATTTTCCGACCAGTCCCATGTCGTGGTAGAACGGCAGCCAGGAAAAAAACCGATCCGTGGGGCCCAATCCCAAACCATCTGTGATGATCGCGCCAAGGTTGCACATCACGGCGCGCTGCGTGATGACGGCGCCGCGCGCAACGCGCGTGCTGCCTGACGTGTATTGCACGTAGGCCACATCATCTACGGCGCCGCCAACCAGCGCTGTCTCGACAGGTTCCATTGCAACCAGGTCGCAAAGCCGCGCGGCAACCGCGATATCGAGGCCGGCGCTCGCATCGCGCAGCAACTCGATGAATTCGTCGGTGGCAAATGCGGCACGGGAGCGCGAATTTTCGATCAGAAAACGCAACTGGCGCAGGTATTGTTCGCGCCCGCCTAACGTGACCGTCGCCGGCATGGGCACCGGCACCAGACCGGCGTACTGGCAGGCGAAAAACAGAATGACGAAATCGGCCCTGGTTTCCGCAACCAAGGCTATGCGATCGCCGCGTTTGACGTTATTCAGGCCGAGCAGCCGGCGGGCAGCATGCTGCGCTTGCGCGCGCAGTTCCCGGTAACTCAACTCGCAGGAAACTTCACCGCGACCATTGAAGAACGTCAGCGAATGACGGCTTCGAGCCGCGTGGTCCAACGCTTCATGCAGCGTCGAAAAATTTCCTGGTCGCCAAGTCTGGTCTTGCTCTACGTCGTCCGCATCTGCTTGATGGGAAGCACCGTTTACCACCAACACACACTCAAGCTTATTATGTTAGAGTCCGCTAACACGACAGCTATGCCGCGCGATAGCTACTTACCCCTGAGACCGCACTCTACTTAAGCTCTATTCCGTCTTGAGACGGTTATCATTCGTGCGGGCGCCATTATACTCATGCCCCTTAAGAGGTAAAACGAAACTTTGACCCTCCAGATTGTGCCCGTTCGCACGAAACGCGACCGCGAATCTTTCATTCGTGTGCCGTTTCATCTGTATGCGGACGACCCGAACTGGATCCCACCGTTGCTGTTCGACAAACGCAGTCAAATCGACCCCAAACATCCCTTTTTTGCACACGCGCAGATGCAGGCATTCATCGCCATGGACGGTGCTGCGCCGGTGGGCAGGATCAGCGCGCAGATCGATCGGCTGAACGCCGACTGCGGGCGAGCGGGGCTGGGCTATTTTGGAATGCTGGACGCGGCCGATGATCCCGCGATTTATCGGGCGCTGCTTCAGGCAGCCGAGGCCTGGCTTGCCGAGCGTGGAATGAGCCGCGTCTTGGGCCCGATGAGCCTGAACGCGAACCAGGAAGTCGGTCTGCTGGTGGACGGATTCGATACTCCCCCTTATTTCCTCATGGGCCACACGCGGCCATACGCCGGGGCCCACGTCGAGGCGGCCGACTATCTGCCGGTCAAGGATCTGCTGGCGTACCTTATGGACCCGGCCTTTGAGATTCCCGCGGTGATGAAGGTTGTGCAGCGACGCCTGCAGGGACGTATGGTCATCCGGCCCATCGATCGCGCCAATCGGGATCGCGACTTGACCGCGATGTGCGCCATATTCAACGACGCGTGGGCGAACAACTGGGGCTTCGTGCCGTTCACGGATGACGAATTCCTCACCATTGGGCATGAGATGCTGCTGATCATCAGCGACGACTTCATCCAGATCGCCGAGGTAGACGGCGAACCGGCCGCCTTCATCGTCATGCTGCCGAATGTCAACGAGGCCATCGCCGATTTGAACGGCCGCATCCTCCCGTTTGGCTGGGCGAAACTGCTGTGGCGTCTGAAAGTGCGCTACCCCACCAGTGCAAGGGTCCCGTTGATGGGTGTGCGCCAGAAGTATCAGAGCACGCGCCTGGGTCCGGGTCTCGCATTCGCCGTCATTCATGCCGTGCGAAACGCGTCAGTCGCGCGCGGTGTCAAATCAGTGGAAATGAGCTGGATCCTCGAAAACAATGCCGGCATGCGCAACATCATCGAAACCATCGGTGGCCGCGTTTCGAAACGCTACCGGATGTACGAAAAGGCACTTGGCTGATGCCCGAACCGCCGGTTGAACAGGCAACCCAGCAGGACTTCACCGCAATCGTGCTCGCCGGCGAGCGTGCGTCGCCGGCGTCGGACCCGCTGGCCAGTGCTGCCGGTGTGGCCAGCAAGGTGCTCGTTCCGGTCGCCGGCGTGGCCGTGATTCAGCGGGTGCTCGACAATATTGAACGTTGCGGTCGTTTCAATCGACGCATCCTGGTGGGACCTACCGCGGCCACACTCGCCGCCGTACCCGGATTGCTGAATCGAATCGATTCAGGGGTGTGGACGTGGCTCGCGCCGGCGCGCAGCCCAGCCGCCAGCAGCAGCGCGGCGCTGGAGATCATCGGCAGCAACGCCCCGGTGCTGCTCACCACCGCCGACCATGCCTTCATGACGGACGAAATACTGGACTACTTCTGCAGTGCCGCACTCGCCACAGGCGCAGATTTCGCGGCCGGCTTTGCGCGTCGGCGCGATGTGCTTGCGATGTTTCCTGGGACCCGGCGCACCGGGTGGCGATTCAGCGACGATACCTATTGCGGCTGCAATTTGTTTGCCGTGCTACAGCCCGCAGGACACTCTGTCAGTGCGTTCTGGCAGCTTGTCGAATCCGAACGTAAACGCCCCTGGCGCATCATGCAGATGCTCGGCGTGGGAGTATTTCTTCGCTATATCACACGCCGCCTGACCCTCGCCGATGCGCTCGATGAGCTGGGCCGCCGCACGCAATGCCGCATCGCCTCGGTGGTGTTGTCGCAATCCGAGGCGGCGGTGGATGTGGATTCCATTGACGACTGGCGGCTCGTCAACGAAACCTGGGCACGTCTGCGGGGCTCAGCGAGCCCCATTGCACCACCTCTTCCCCCGCCGTAACGAAACCCTCGGACGCGCTGCGTCGCGCAGTGATTCGCAGACGCCACTGACCGGACTCGCCGGTGATTTCGTAGCGATTCCAACCCGCTCGACCGGGGCCGCTGTGTGAGGCAGATGGCACGGCAACAACACACATCGGTCCATGCGCCGTGGTCAGCCGGTCGATGCGTTCTTCGTGGCCGTGGCCATGAATCACCAGTTCCGCGCCAGCCTCACACAGTAGATCCGTCAGCGACGCCGCATCGCGCAGACGTTTGCGTGCGCTGTGCCCGCTGATCAATGGTGAATGGTGCAACGCCACCACGCGAAACAGACCCGCCGCGTGCGTTTGCCGCAAGACGACGCCCAGCCGCTTGCGCTGCGCCTCGCCCACCAGGCCGCTGGCGAGAAACGGCGCTGTCGCAACAGCGGTGTCCACGCCAATCAACGCAACCGGGCCGCGCTGCCGCAAACACGGGAATCCTTCACGGCCCGCATCGTCGCGCCAGAACGACTGCCACAGGCCAACCGTGCTCGCGTGCGGCGCGGTGACGTAGCGGTCGTGATTGCCCGGCACCACTGACACCGAATCGGCAGGCCCCAGATCGTTCAGCCACTGCAGCGCGACACGACACTCGGCTGGCAAGCCCACGTGCGTGAGGTCACCCGTGACAGCGATATGGTCGGGCGCAGCGCCCTTGAGGTCCGCAATCAATTCGCGCAATACCTCCGGGCGATGCACGTAGCGTCGGCGCCGCAGCCATGACAGATAGCCCAGAATGCGCTTGTTGGCGAGCGCAGCCGGCCGTACACCCTGCAGGGAGGTGAGATGCGGATCCGACAGATGCGCTAGCGTAAACATGTTGGTGGCAATCCCATTCGGGCGGCATGCGGCTCACACCGCGTCATGCGGTGCCCGGGACGGATTGCTACCATAGCGCGTTTTCCATCGTCCGCTGAGCAGCGCTTGCGATCCGCCATCCTCACCAATCCGCACTCCAGTCGCAATCGGCGACAATGGCCTCGCCTGCGGGAGGCG
The DNA here is from genome assembly GCA_032124855.1 of Gammaproteobacteria bacterium. GTDB lineage: Bacteria > Pseudomonadota > Gammaproteobacteria > Pseudomonadales > Azotimanducaceae > DATJGR01. Next base: position 3,201 of record JAQBCT010000130.1, on the reverse strand, counting down.
CTTTCGCGTCGCCCCGATATTCGGCTCATCGAAACCGACAGCCTCGATGATCTGCGTCCCGCCATTGATTCGCTGCTGGCAGACCCAGTGGAACTGTTGGCAATCAACGGCGGCGATGGCACGGTGCATCTGGCCCTGTCGGCACTGTTGCAGGCACGCGGCGAGCGGCCATTGCCTGGCATTGCGCTGCTGCCCGGTGGCACGACGAATATGAGCGCGCGCGACATCAATGGCGCAGCACTGTCGCTGCGCGCCGCGCTCGATGCGTGGCTCGACGCTGCGAGCGGGCCCCACGAGACGCAACTGCGCCACGTACTGCGCGTCAGCGGCACCGGTGCGCCGCCGCAACTGGGTTTCTGTCTCGGCATGGGCGCCATCGTGCGCGGCATCGAGTATTGCCACGAACGCATCTACCGTCTTGGCTTGAAAGACGAATGGGCATCAGGCGTTGCGGTGTTGCGCGCTGCGTGGGGAATCGCCCGCCGGGAGGCGGTATTCGCCGATGGCGTACCACTGCAGATCAACATCGATGAGGTACGCCACGACGCCCGCGCCGCCTTTCTCATCGTCGCCGCACTCGACGTGCTGATGCTGGGCATCCACCCGTTCTGGGGGCGCGGCAACGCGCCGCTACAAGTAACGCTGGTGAACGAACATGCCCAGCGTTTTCTGCGCAGCTTTCCAGATCTGCTGCGCGGGCGCGCCGAGCCGCACCTCACCGAAGCGGCCGGCTATCTCAGTCGACGCGGGCACGTCATCGAAGTGCTGGGCGACTCGCCGTACACCATCGACGGTGAGATCTATCACAGCACCACCAATGCCATCCGCATCGATGCATTCGGCCCGCTGAATATCATTCGACTCGGCGACAGACGATGAAGGTTTCGCGCGCCTTGCTCGAGGTGGTGGCACGCGAGGCCGATCAGCCATTGCCGATGCCAGTAGCCGCATTCGTGGCCGCTGCACGCGAACGGTTCGGTACGGCCACCGCCGGAATCGTCTTTTACGGATCGTGCCGGCGCCTGGACCAGCCAGATTCCCTGTACGACCTGTATGTCATTCTCGACGCCTATCGCGCGCTGCCGACCCTCGATGCGATACTCGCCGCATGCCTGCCACCCAACGTCTACTACCTCGAAGTTGCAACCGAGGCCGGCACTCGTCGTGCCAAGTGCACGGTCATTTCGCTGTCGGATTTTGCGCGCGGCAACGCGCGCTGGTTCCATTCATATCTGTGGGGTCGATTCTGTCAGCCCATTTCACTGGCGTACGCTCGCGACACGGCGGCGCGCGACGAGATATTGAATTGCCTTGGCGTGGCCGTGACGACGTTCATCACGCGCGCCATGTGCCTGGTGGATGAGGAATTCACTACACGCACCTTGTGGGTGGAGGGTCTGCGCACCAGCTACAACACGGAATTACGCAGCGAAGGTCCCGACCGTGCGGCCGAACTGTTCGCAACCCATGCCGACTACTATGAAGCCGCCACCGCGGCGGCCGCACCAACCCTCGGCCTGCTCGCCCCCGCGCCGGGTCGTTGGCGAACCACGGGGATCGCAATGCACCGACGCCGCGGCCGCTGGGCCTGGCACGTCCGTGCAGTCACCGGCAAGTTCCTGGCGCTGGCGCGCATCCTCAAGGCGTCCGTTACCTTTGACGGCGGCCTGGACTACATCGTCTGGAAGCTGGCACGCCATTCCGGGCGCGAGATCGAAATACCCGAGCGCGTCCGACGCCACCCAGCACTGCATTTGTGGGGCTTTTTCTGGCGCCTGTATCGCGCCGGGGTATTTCGTTGAGCAGAGCTACGACAGCACCGCGCGTCTGGGTCGTCATATCCGACAAGGCAGGGGACAACGCTCAGATCGAGGCTGTCGTTGCCCGCCTGCCGTGGCCGGTAGAGACACGGCGGCTGCTGTTCAAGCGCCCATACGTCACGGGCAAGCCGCCGTTTCTGGCTTCGCTCTACCACGTCGACAAAGCGCGCTCGGATGCGCTCGCGCCACCATGGCCAGATGTCGTGATCACGATCGGCAGACGACCGGCCATGGCCGCGCTGTGGATCCGAAAACGCTCCGGCGGACACACGCGCATCATTCTCTTCGGGCGCCCCAAGCGGCAGCTCGACCACTTTGCGCTGGTGATCGTTTCTGCGCAGTTTCAGGTTGAGCGAGCCGCCAACGTGCTCAACGTCTCGTTACCGCTGATGCGCATCGATTCGCAGCGACTGGCACGCGCGGCGAGCGACTGGCAGGCCCACTTTGCTTCTCTGGCCCGTCCCGTGATCGCTGTGCTGGTGGGCGGTGCAACGCGTCCCTATGCATTTTCCGCGAATGATGCCCGCGAGTTGATCGCCGTCGCGCGCGCCTACTGCGGTGAGCAGGGTTGCCTGTACGTGACCACGAGTCGGCGCACGTCGAAGGCCGCGGTCGCTGCGCTGCGCGCCAGCATGAGCGCGCGCGACACGCTCTACGAATGGGGCGCGACGGACAATCCCTACTTCGGGTTGCTGGCCCATGCCGATGGATTCGTCGTGACCGGTGACAGCATGTCGATGATCACCGAGGTGGCGCGCCTGCAACGCAAGCTCGCGATCTTCGGTTTGCGCCACTCAAGAGCGTCAGCGCGAGCGCGGCGCTGGCTGCCAGCGTGGCTGCTTGCAGCGCCTGCATGGTTCAAGTATCGGTTGCTGCCGCGCTTCGGCTTCACAGCCTACCCGCGAGATCTCACCCAGATTCACGCCCGCCTGTACGACGAGCGGCGTGCTGTACCTGCGGGCAAGCCGTTCGTCGAAGCGAGTGAGTCGGCGGCCGACGATCTCGACACAGTGGCACGCGCGATCGTCGCAACGTGCATCGACCCAACAGGGCCGTGACGACGTATCGCGCCGACATCGATGGACTGCGCGCGATCGCCATTGTCACCGTCGTGCTATTCCACGGCGGCTTCGAGACATTCAGCGGTGGGTTCGTCGGCGTCGACGTTTTCTTCGTGGTTTCGGGCTACCTGATCACAGGCCTGCTTCGCGATGAGATGGGCACCGATACGTTTTCGCTGGTGGGATTCTACGAGCGCCGTGTGCGCCGCTTGCTGCCCGCGCTCTACTGCATGCTGGTGATCGTCGCGCTGCTCGGTTGCGCCGTACTGATGCCGCACGACCTCGCGGAATTCGGCGCCAGCATGGTTGCCGCTGGGTCG
>JAQBCT010000129.1:0-4296 GCA_032124855.1 Gammaproteobacteria bacterium | reverse complement strand
CGAGACAGCCGAGCGCAGCGCGGCGCTCGACGCCGAAGCGCTGGGGCTGCAACGCAGTGTCGTGGCGATCGAAGCCACACGCGACTTCGCGGTGCGCGCCCCGGTGGCCGGCCGCGTCATGACGTTGCAGCGCAAGATCGGCGAAGCGCTCAACCCTGGAGAACCCGTGCTGACGATTCTCCCGGAGCGCTCGCCACTGGTTGCCAGGTTGCTGATTCCCACGCGTGCCATCGGCTTCGTCGCCACCGGGCAGACCGTCCGCCTGCGCTACGACGCATTTCCGTATCAGCATTTCGGCACGCAACCCGGCGTGCTGCGCGCAGTGGCCTCGAGCGTGCTGTTCAGTGGCGAGGCGTACGGTCCTCTGCTGGTGAATCAGCCGGCCTATCCGGCCACAGTGGCAATCGCGCAGCAGTCGATCGATGCGCCTGGACGGGTGGTGCCGTTGCAGGCCGGCATGCTGCTGCAGGCTGAGATCATCCTGGAGCGACGCAGCATCGCGCAGTGGCTGGCGGAACCGCTGTTCGCGCTGCGAGGTCACCGCTGAGTGTTGCGTGCGTCGTTCACGCGACCGCTGCTGCCCGGACGACGTCTGCCTGTCATTCTGCAGGCCGAATCCAGCGAATGCGCGCTGGCGTGTCTGGCGATGATCGCCGCCTATCACAGCGGCGCCAGTGATTTCGCTGGCCTGCGCCACCGCTACGGCGCGGGGTTACGCGGTTGGTCGCTGCGGCGCCTGCTCGACGTGGCAACCCAGATCGGCCTCACGCCGAGGGCACTGCGCATCGAGCACGCCGAACTCGCGCAGCTGCGCTGCCCGGCGGTTCTGCACTGGAATTTTGATCACTTCGTCGTGCTGAAGAAGGTGCACCGCCGTGCCATCACCGTGCACAACCCCGCCCTGGGCGAACGGCGAATTCCATTCGCCGAAGTCGCCCGACATCTCACCGGCATTGCCGTGGAATTCATACCCTGCGCCGCATTCGCGCCGGGTCCGGGCCCGCCGCGCCTGCACCTTTGGGATTTCTGGCGCGGCACCACCGGCGCCGGCAGGTCGGTGTTGCAACTGTTGCTGCTATCCGCGCTGATCCAGCTGTTCGCGCTGGCAGCGCCTTCGTATATGCAGGTGGTAGTCGATGATGTGCTCGTCAAGGGCGACATTGACCTGCTGTTGCTGCTGGCCTGCGGCTTTGCGCTGCTCGCGATGATGCAGGTCGCGACCAAGGCACTGCGCGGCTACGCAGGCGTCTACCTCGCCAATCAGCTGGGCCTCGCGATCGGCACGCGCCTGGTATTCCATCTGCTGCGTCTGCCGCTGGAGTACTTTCGAAAACGCCACATCGGCGACGTGGTCTCGCGGGTACGGTCGCTGCAACCTGTGCAGGACTTCCTCACGGGCGGTGTGATTGCGGCGGCGATCGACGGTGCTATGGCGGTGACGACCCTGATCGTGCTGTTCGTGTACTCGCCACTGCTAGCCGGTATCGTGCTCGGCGCGTTCGCGAGTTATGCGGTGTTTCGCGCGGCTATGTTTGCCTCGCTGAGGCACCGCACGCACGAGAGCATCGCGGCCAATGCGCGTCTCGACTCCAACTTCATGGAGACCATCCGTGCGCTGCAGAGCATCAAGCTGTACGGACGCGAACTGGAGCGGGGTCAGCACTGGCAGGACCTGTTCGTCGACTCGATCAATGCTTCAGCACGAACCGCGCGCCTGAATGTTGCCTATGACGCCATCAGCGGCGTGCTCTTGGGCGTCGAAACGGTGCTGCTGGTATTCGTCGGGGCCCAACAGGTGGTTACCGGGGCGCTGTCGATCGGCATGCTGTACGCCGTCATCGCCTATCGCGCCCACTTTTCCGCCGCGATGAACTCGTTGATCAACCAGGGTATTCAATATCTGATGCTGCGGCTGCATCTCGAGCGAATCGCAGATATTGCGTTGACCGAAATCGAACCGGGGCTCGCCAGCGAATCTGCTTTTCTTGCACCCGTGCGGGGTGCGCTGCAACTGGAGCACCTCACATTCGCGTGGCCGCATGAGGTGAGCCCCGTGATCGACGATCTGAGCATCGAGATCGCCGCAGGGCAGTCGCTCGCCATCGTGGGCCCATCCGGGGTCGGCAAATCCACGCTGCTGCGCATCATGCTGGGCCTGATTCAACCCACTGCCGGCCGTGTACGCAGCGACGGCATAGCGCTTACGACGCTGGGTATGCGTTCGTTTCGTGCCGGAACCGCCGCGGTGCTGCAGGACGACGTACTGCTCACGGGTTCGATTCGCGACAACATCAGTCTCTTCGACATGCACTGCGATCAAGAGCGGCTGACTCGCGCATCCCAGCTCGCACAGCTCTATGACGCGGTGATGCAGCTGCCCATGCGATTCGACACACCCATCGGCGATATGGGTTCCACTTTATCCGCCGGCCAACAGCAACGCGTATTGCTGGCGCGCGCGTTGTACAGGGATCCGGCAATCCTGTTCCTAGACGAAGGCACCGGTCACCTCGACGCGGCATCCGAATCAGCACTGATGCAAACGGTGCTGGGGCTGCAGGCGACCTGCATATTCACCACGCATCGCGCCGATATCGCGGCACTCGCGGACCGCATCCTGGCACTGAATCAAGATGGCTGGCAGATCTCGACAACACCGCGCGGACCCGGCGCAACGTCCTGTTAGACTCCTCGCTCACCACCGCAGGACCCTTGAACGTGTCATGGTTGCGACCCATCGCAGGGTTGTTGGGACTGCTGATTCTCGTCACGGTCACGCTGTGGTTGCGCGTGCCCGCATCACCCGCTCTCAGCATGGCCGGCGCGCTGCAGGGCACCCGCCTGTTCCGCCTCAATCTGCAGGACGAGCGCATCGGCACCTTCGAAACCACCTTGGAGCGCACCTCGGTCAGCGTGCGGTCGAACTCGCGGCTCGACGCGGCGCTGCCGGGTGGTGATCCGTTCAGCGTGATCCAGCACTACGAGTTTGCGACGACCCCACCGTACCGACTGTTGCGCGCCGACCATACGACGAGCAACGGTCCACGCGCCCAAACCATCACGCTGACACGCGAAGGTGAAGGCTACCACGCGGATATCGTGCGCTCTGGCGTCCATGAGCAACAGCAGCTGCAGTGGCAGTACACCCTGACGGATCATCTGGGTCTCGAGCTGTGGTTGCGCGCCAATCAACCGCACGCCGCCGCGCGCAAACGGGTCCGGGCACTGGATTTCGATCGGCTCCGGCCCGTTCGACATGCCTATTCCGTTGTCCAACAAGGCACTGACGGCGGCTACGTGCTCAGCAGCGCGGCACCGCTGGATGACAAGCTGGTATTTCTGGACGCCACCTTGCGCCCCTATGCGATGTCCATCGCCGGCTTGTTTACGCTGACGCTCGCGGCACCCGGTGCGCGCGCCGAACCCAATCGCACCAGCACCCAGGCGCCCTACACGCGTGTCGCGCTCGCCGCACCCATCGCGCGACATACCGACGTGCGTCGTCTCACGCTCGGCCTGAATCAGGCGGCCGCCACCGCGCTGACGCCGCTGCCTGGCATGGAGATCCTGATGACGGACACCATCTGGGTTCTGCACAGCGACCCCGGCAATCCACAACCGGCGGCGAGCGACCCACTCATCGGGGCCGGCCGGGAATCGCTCGCGCTCGCCCTCCCCGACAACGATCCCCGGCTGATGGAGTTGCTGGAACGGGCCTTGCGCCAGGCTCGCGGCACGACGGATCCGTTGGTGGCGCTGGCGCAATTCGTAAATGGCTATCTGGTATACGACGAGGCCAGCCATTCTCTGGGCCTTGCAGATACGCTGGCGACCCGCCGCGGGGACTGCACTGAATTCGCCGATCTGTTAACGGCGCTCGCGCGCAGTGCGGGCTACTCCGCGAAAACAGTCACGGGGCTTGCATATTCCGACGTTCACGGGCCGGGCTTCTATCTGCACGCCTGGACCGAAATTGACGACGGCACCCGCACGCGCGGCTTCGATCCCACCTGGAATCAGACGCGGCTGGATGCCACGCACCTGCCGTTTGCCGATACGGATGTGGAGTATCTGCGCGCGTATGCAGCCCTGCCCAACATGCGCTTCGAGGTGCGCGCGGTGGAATATTTCTAACAGGCTGTTGAAAAACTATTCTCGCCGCCAAAAATGCGAGATTTCCCAAGAAATCGGCGAACGAGAGTTCGCTGAAACGCGAGTTGAACCACCGAAATCAAAAAGCAGAGCACTGTCGTGCGCGTACTGTTTTCCATGTCAGAGTTTTTCAACAGCCTGCTA
>JAQBCT010000128.1:0-5647 GCA_032124855.1 Gammaproteobacteria bacterium | reverse complement strand
CCTGCTGGCACCGTTGCCGGCGCCCTGCTGGCCCGTGCCGGCCGGTCCGTCACCGTACTCGAGCGGGCGAAGTTTCCGCGCTTTTCCATCGGTGAAAGCCTGCTGCCGCAGTCCATGGTGTTCCTTGAGCAAGCACACATGCTGCAGGCCGTGGTGGAGGCGGGCTATCAGTACAAGAACGGTGCCGTATTCATTCGACGCGGCGAACAGTCCACCTTCGACTTCCGTGACAAATTTTCGTCGGGCTGGGGCACTACTTATCAGGTGGTGCGAGCCGATTTCGATGATCTGCTCGCCCGCGAGGCGGCGCGCATGGGCGCGCGCTTGCTCTTCGAGCACGAAATCCTCTCCTTTCAATGGGATACCCAGGCGACGCTGCAGGTGCGCACACCGGATGGCGCCACGACACCGTTCCATGCGCGCTTTGTGCTGGATGCCAGCGGCTTCGGCCGTGTGCTGCCGCGGCTGCTGGATCTGGAGCGGCCATCGGGCTTTCCGCTGCGTCGGTCGATCTTCACGCACGTCGCGGATCGGATCGACGCGCCTGAACACGACCGCGACAAGATCGTCATCGCCGTCCATCCGCGGCATCACGACGTCTGGTATTGGCTGATCCCATTCAAGAATGGCCGCAGCTCCGTGGGCGTGGTTGCGCGCGATGAATTCTTTGGCGCGCGGGGCGCCGATGCGGCCGTGGTGCTGAAGCAGCTGCTCCAGGAAGAGTCGGCGCTGTGTCACTTGCTGCGCCACGCCGGCTTCGACACCCCCGTGCGCGAGATTCGCGGCTATGCAGCCGATGTGAAACGTCTGTGGGGTCCTGGTTTTGCGCTGCTGGGCAATGCCGGTGAATTCCTCGATCCCGTGTTTTCCTCCGGCGTGACCATCGCCATGAAGTCAGCGGTTCTCGCCACCAATGTCCTGTTGCGGCGCTTTGCCGGGGAGACGGTGGACTGGGAGGCTGACTACGAGCGGCCGCTGCGCAAGGGGGTGGATACGTTTCGTGCGTTCGTTGAGGCGTGGTACGACGGTCGGTTTCAGGACATCGTGTTCGCAACCAATCAGCAGCCGCGCATCCGCCAGCTGATTGCCTCTGTGCTCGCCGGCTATGCATGGGATACCGACAATCCCTACGTGGAGAGCCCCGCGCGACGCATCGCGGCGCTGGCCAAGTCATGTCGCGTACAGCAGCCGCGATAGCTCCATTGGCGCTGCTGCTCGTCGCCTGCACGTCGATGCAACCGGGCGGTCACAAGCAACGCCCGCTCGCGCCGCCGATTGCGTTCGAGGCCTCGCGGCATTTGGAGTATTCCACGACCATCGCGCAGCACGGCGATACGCAGCAGATTCTGCTGGCCGTCGAATTGAACGAGGCGGGGCTCGCGCTTGCGGCGTTCTCGGAACTGGGTCAGCCGTTGTTCTCGGTGTCCTATCATGCCAACGGTCTGTCGGTTGCCGATCCCGCCCGCCGCATCGCGCCGGATATGCCGCGTCAGATCGTCGCGGATCTGCAGGTATTGTTCTGGCCGCAGCAGGTATTGAGTGCGGCGCTGGCAAGCGCGGGATGGACGCTGCAAGAGGACGGGCCGAAACGTCTCCTTCTGTATCAAGGCGAACTGATGACGCAGATCGAAACGTTGCACGGCGGCGGCCAGCGTTTCGAAGATTTTTCCCGCAGCTACATCATTACCATGCAGCCTGTGGCGCCCGCGCAAACAAGGTGAGTCCCTGTAAGAGGCAGATGATGGTTCACGCGTATCTGAACAATCTCGGCGTCGTCTGCGCGCTGGGCACGGGCATCGAGGAGATTCGGACAAATATGCTGGCGGGGTCGAGCCCGGGAATGGTCCGCAGCGATGCGTACTCGCCGTCGGCACCGTGTCATGTCGGCAGCGTGCTGACGCATTTGCGAGCGTTACCCAAACCGTATGGTGATTTCGAGTGTCGCAACAATCGCCTGCTCCTGGCCGCGCTGGATCAGATCGACGACGCGGTGCGTGCTGCAATCGCGGCATACGGGCGCAGCCGTGTCGGCGTCGTGCTGGGCACCAGTACGTCGGGTATTGCGCTCGGCGAAGCGGCCGTCAGCCACTTCATGCGCGTGGGCGCGCTGCCGGATGATTATCGCTACCGCGGCCAGCGCTTGAGCTCCGGTGATGATTTTCTGAGCGAGTATCTCGCCGTCGAAGGCCCTTCGCTGACGCTGTCGACCGCCTGCTCGTCGTCGGCCCACGCGCTGAGCGTTGCGCGGCGATTGATTCGCCACGGGGTATGCGACGCCGTCGTGACAGGCGGTGCAGATGCACTGTCGAAACTCACGGTGCGCGGCTTTCAGTCGTTGTCGGCCGTCAGTCACGGAATCTGCAATCCGCTGAGTCGCAACCGTGACGGCATCAACGTCGCGGAAGGTGCCGCACTGTTTCTGATGACGCGTGATACCGCGGAACTGGAACTGCTGGGCGCTGGTGCCAGTTCCGATGCGCATCATATTTCGGCGCCCGCGCCAGACGGTCGTGGTGCGCTGGCCGCAATGCGCGGTGCCCTGGCCGATGCTGGAATCGCCGCAGAGCAGGTGGACTACATCAATCTGCACGGCACCGGGACGCCGTTGAACGATGCGATGGAATGCATCGCGATTGCGGCATTGTTCGGCACGGCCGTGACCGTCAGCTCGACCAAGCCGCTGACCGGCCATGCGCTGGGCGCTGCGGGCGCAATCGAGCTGGCCTTGTGCTGCATTGCGTTGCAGGCAGGTCAGCAGACGCCGCCACATTGCTGGGACGGTCAGCAGGATCCCGCGCTGCCGGCGCTGAACCTGGTGCGCAGTGCATCGAGCCGGGCGCTCAAGGTGTGCCTCAGCAATTCGTTCGCATTCGGTGGCAACAATGCGGCGCTGCTCGTGGGGAGATCGGTGTGACGGTACCTGAGTACGACATCGCAGATCTGGTGCCGCATGCGGATGGCATGATCCTGCTCGATCGGATACTCGCGGCGGATGCGAAATCGCTGACGGCGCAAGTGCTGGTGCGCAACGATGGGATTTTTTCCGACGATGATGGCGCGGTATCGGTTGCGGTGGGCGTGGAGTACATGGCACAAACGATCGCCGCGTTCGCCGGTGCGCGCGCGCATGCAGCGCACCGCGACGTACGACTCGGTTTGTTGCTTGGCGTGCGAGGATATCGCGCGCCGTTCAGTCACTTTTTTCCGGGCCAGCGCCTGACCGTTACTGCGCGCTGCATCGTCGAATCGCCAAATGGACTGGGCGTCTTCGATTGTGAGATAAACGGTGACGAATTCAGTATTGCCGCGCGACTTACGGTGATCGAAGTCGACAGCCTTGCAGGGGCGATCGGCGGGTTGCAGCAAACCTCGCACGGACCGGCGGAACAACTACTGTGAATGACGCAAATACATGATCTGGATACTCAAATTGGTGGTCCCCTCATGGAAGCAACGGACAACCGCTCAGCTGTACGCGGCGGGTTTTGGGGGCGTCATGCATTTACGTCAGTCACAGTAGATGACTGAGCGCGTGCTCGTGACGGGGTCGAGTCGAGGGATCGGCCAAGCTATTGCAATGCGGCTCGCGGGCGATGGCTTCGATGTCGTGGTCCACTGCCGAAGTCGTCGCGCCGAGGCAGATTCGGTGTGCGCGGCCATCGCAGACCTTGGCCGGCAGGCACACGTGATGTGTTTCGACGTAGCCGACCGGCAGGCGTGCGCGAACGCGATTGCGCAGGACATCGCCAGCCACGGTGCCTACTACGGCGTGGTCTGTAACGCGGGCATCGCGGCCGACAACGCGTTTCCGGCGATGACGGGCGATGAATGGGATCGTGTCGTGCACACCAATCTGGATGCGTTCTACAACGTGCTGCACCCTGTGATCATGCCGATGATCAGGCGCAGAAAGCCGGGGCGGATCGTGACGCTATCGTCGGTCTCCGCCTTGATCGGCAATCGCGGCCAAACCAACTACAGCGCTTCGAAGGCGGGCATCATCGGCGCCACCAAATCGCTCGCGGTGGAACTGGGTAAGCGGGCCATCACCGTGAATTGTGTCGCGCCGGGGCTCATTGACACCGAGATGATCAGCGGTCTGCCGCTGGAGCAGATCCGTGAAATGATTCCGGTGCGCCGATTGGGCCGGCCCGAAGAGGTGGCCGCGGCGGTATCGTTTCTGTTTAGCGACGAGGCGGCGTATATCACCCGCCAGGTGATCAGCGTGAACGGGGGTCTGAACTGATGCCAAGAGTTGCGGTCACCGGAATGGCCGGCCTGACGCCTGTGGGTTCGGACTGGGCAACGGTGGACGAAGCGCTGCGCGACGGGCGCACGGGGATTGTGCGCATCGATGAGTGGGCGGATTACGATGGACTCAATTCCCAGCTTGCAGCGCCCGTCGTCGATTTCCAGAAACCTGCGCACTACACTCGTAAAGCCGTGCGCAGCATGGGACGGGTTGCGCTGCTCGCCACCCGCGCAACTGAATTGGCCCTGCAGGATGCCGGGCTGCTGAATGACCCCTTCCTGCAAAGCGGTGACGTGGGCGTGGCGTACGGATCATCGTCGGGCAGTCCCGATGCCATCGGCGACTTCGGACAGTTGTTGAGCAATCACAGCACAGCGGGGCTCAACGCGACCTCGTATATCCGCATGATGCCCCACACAACGGCGGTCAATCTGTGCGTCTTTTTTCAGCTGCGCGGACGCGTCATCACCACTTCGAGCGCATGCACTTCGGGCAGCCAGGGCATCGGCTATGCCTACGAAGCGATTCGCAGCGGCCGTCAGGTCGCGATGGTTGCCGGTGGCGCCGAGGAGCTGAGTCCTGTGCAGGCGGCCGTCTTCGATACGTTGTATGCCACCAGTACACGTAATGCCGAACCCAATCGCACGCCACGTCCGTTCGACGCCGCGCGCGACGGTCTCGTGGTGGGTGAAGGGGCGGCGACGCTGATCCTCGAAGACCTGGAGCACGCGCGGGCCCGCGGTGCGAAGGTGTATGCCGAGATCGTCGGATTCGCCACCAACGCCGACGGCGCCCATGTCACACAGCCGGAACGCGCGACCATGCAGGCCTGTCTTGCGCTGGCGTTGCGCGATGCGAATCTCGCGCCATCGGATATCGGCTATGTCAGCGCCCACGGCACCGCCACTGAACTGGGCGACATCGCAGAAAGCCATGCGACGGCGGCGGTCTACGGGCACCGCGTTCCGATCAGTGCACTGAAGAGTTTCACGGGCCATACGCTCGGCGCGTGCGGGGCCATCGAGGCGTGGGTGCTGATCGAGATGATGCGATCGGGATCGTTCCACCCCACGGCCAATCTCAGTGAGGTTGATTCACGTTGCGCGGAACTCGACTACATCGTTGGCCAGTCGCGACCACTGCGTTGCGAATTTGCAGCGTCCAACAACTTTGCGTTCGGTGGACTCAACACGTCCATCGTCGTTCGTGCGCTCAACTAGAAATAAGGAGTCTGGATCATGCAAAAGGTTTTGGTAACTGTCCTGCTTGCGTTGGTGGCGACCGGTCCGGCTCCGGCGGCAAATGCGCGCAATACCATCGTCGATCTGCCGGTGGATGTAGCGATGAAGAGTCCGCGCGCGTCCGCCGTGCGAGACATTCCGGTGTTCATGGAGG
>JAQBCT010000127.1:0-6700 GCA_032124855.1 Gammaproteobacteria bacterium | reverse complement strand
CTGTTCTTTCCCGAGCACACCCACATCCCCGCCAATCGACGCACGCCGTTTCCCGGCGGTGGCGATCTGCCGAAACAGTACTGGCATACCCATGATCCATTCGTTGCGCTGGGCGCGTGTGCGGCCGTAACACAGCGCATCACGCTCGGTACGGCGATCTGTCTGGTGGTGGAACGCGACCCCATCACGCTGGCGAAGGAAGTGGCCTCTGTGGATATGCTCTCCAACGGCCGCTTCGTGCTGGGCATCGGGGCGGGCTGGAATCGCGAGGAGATGGAGAATCACGGCGCCAGCTATCCGCGCCGCTGGGATGTCGTACGCGAAAAGATTCTCGCGATGAAAGCCATCTGGAGCGAAGAGGCGGCGCAGTTTCACGGCGAGTTCGTCAAATTCGATCCGCTGTGGTCGTATCCCAAACCCGTGCAGGCGGGCGGCCCGCCAATCTGGATCGGCGCGAACTCGAAATGGGTATTCGACCGCATCGCCGAGTACGGCGATGGCTGGATGCCCATCGGGGGATTGGGCAGCGGCAACTTCGAGCGGCTGCAGGCGGCCTGCGAGGCGCGTGGCCGAAACGCAAACGACATTACGCTGGCGCTGTTTGCAGCGCCCACCGCCGAAGAAGCGTTGCGCGGGCGCATCGAGCAGGGCTTCGACGAGCTGATCTTCAGTCTGCCGTCGGAGGCCGCCGACAGCGTGTTGCCGAAACTCGATCAACTGGCAACGCTGGTTGCGAAAATCCGCCGGGGGTGATGCATGTCCGATAAATCACGCCAACCAGTGCGCGCGCACATCTATCAGAATCACCACATGGACTCCACGCGCTGGGATTATTTCGCGCACCGCGCCGACGACATCATCATTTCCACCTCCTACAAGGCCGGCACGACATGGATGCAGACCATCGTTGCGAATCTGCTGTACCCGTCAGGTGACCTGCACATGCCCGCAACGGAGCTGTCACCGTGGATCGATGCGCGGTGGTTTCCGCTGGAGTTGGCGCTCAATCAGCTTTCGGCTCAAACCACCCGGCGCTGCATCAAGACGCACTTGCCGCTGGATGGTCTGCCGTACTACCCGGATGCGAAGTACATCGTCGTGTGCCGCGATGCGCGCGATGTGTTCATGTCACTGCTCAATCACTGGGGCAATCACACGCCCGAGTTCTACCTGTCCATGAACAACGTGCCAGGTCTGGTGGGCGATCCATTCCCTGAATTCGAAAACGATATCCCAAAGCTCTGGCGCAACTGGACGACGCGCGGCTGGTTCGAATGGGAAGCGGACGGCTATCCGTACTGGTCGCATCTGCATCACTGCAAGACGTGGTGGGAGTTCCGCCATCTGCCGAATATCAAGCTGGTGCACTACGCTGATCTGCTGGCGGATCTGGAGGGCGAAATGCGCGCCATCGCTGCGTACCTGAATATCGAAGTGCCGCAAGCGCAGTGGCCGCGCGTCGTGAAGGCGTGCCGCTTCGACACCGTCAAAGCGGATCCCGAGAAGGTGGTGGGCGATATGAGCTTCGGCTTCAAAGGGGGTGCGAAGACCTTCATCAACAAGGGCACCAACGGCCGCTGGCGCGATGTGCTTTCGGCCGACGACCTGCAGCTGTACGCCCAGGCCATGGCGCGCACCCTGCCGGCCGACTGCGCCGCGTGGATGGAGAACGGCTCGCGAGGCGCCCGATAGCGCGGCAAAAGGTGCCTGGCACCAAATGCCCCATGGGGCGTTTGGTGCCAGGCACCTTTTGTCCGCCTTCAGTCGCCCAGAATCGTGCGCCGCACCGTCCGCGGCGACACTCTCTGCTCGATAGCGATCCGCCTTGCCGATTTCCCGGCCAGGTGCGCCGCCACTATCGAGGCGCGCTGGCGCTGTCGCTGCGCCTCGGGATGCCACGGGGGTGCTCCATCGATTCGTTCATCGATGAGCGCGATGTACTGTTCGACGGCAGAGGTTTCGTCCAAATCGAATAGCGAGAGTACCCGGCTGCGATCGAACCACCGCCCATGCGCCCGCAGACCGAGCACCGCGCGATAGCTGTTCCAAAACCAGTCGCCGGCCCCGCGGCACAGCTTTGCTCGAACCGGATTGGATTCCACGTACGCCATGCTCGCCAGAAGATAGCGGTCGTCATCGATCAGCTTCGGATAGTAGCGGGACTCGAACACGTGCCCGGTCTTCGCATGAATGGAATTGAATGCCCGTGCGTAGGTTCCGTTGAGGAAGTGCATGCCGCCCGACAACGTGGGCCGCTCAGTCGTAATCACGAGATGGTAGTGATTGCCCATCAAGCAATAGCTCAGACATCGCCAGGCGTAGGCATTGCACGTCCTCGCGAGCAATGACAGAAACAGTCGGCGATCGTCGTCGCGCGTGAAAATGTCCGCGCGACGATTCCCACGCGTCATGACGTGATAGTACGCATCGGCGTGATTGATTCGAGGAGGTCGCCCCATCGCTGCAAATCTCGCCCCAGGGACATCGGCCCGCAAGATTCGATCAGCGGGTCGACCTGTGCGACCGTAGATTCGCCACCTGTCGGCGATCCACCTGCGCCGGGGGCAAATGGTGCCTGGCACCTTTTGCCCCACCCCACGCAGTGCGCGGGTGGCTGGTTAGAATGAACGCACAGTACGCACTGGAGAGAGATGAGGTGTCCATCGTGATCGACTGCGACTCACACGTCATGGAACCGGCCGACCTTTGGCAGAACTATCTCGAGCCGCGGTTTCGGGACCGGGCGATTCGCATCGAACTGCGCGACGGGGTGGAGCATCTGATCATCGGCGAAGTGAGCGTGCTGGCCGGCGTGCTCGCGGGTCTGGGGGGTGCGCATCGCAACCGAGCCGAGCTGTTTTCGGGGGCGTTGCGTTACGCCGATGGTTGCGAACCCGCAAGCTACGATCCGCACGCCCGAGCCAAACTGTTAGACGACTGGGGCGTGGATCGCGGCGTGCTGTTCCCCACCATCGGTATCCTGCCGTTCCCCACCGATGATCAGGCCCTGGCGGGCGCCTACTGCAGGGCCTACAACCGCTGGCAGTACGACTTTTTCAAATCGATACCGAAACGCGTGGTGCCGATCGCCGTATTGAACTGGCACGATATCGATGGCGCTGCCGCCGAGCTGAAGCACTGCATCAAGGCCGGATTTCGCGGCGTCTTCGTGCCGCCGGAGACCATCGACGGCAAAAGCCCCAGCGACCCGCATTTCGATCCGATCTGGCAGCAGTGTCAGGACGCGGACATTCCAGGGTGCCTGCACGTGATCGTGCGATTCAGTGGCGCGGCAACGCCATTCGCCGCCTGGCATGAAACCAAACCCGGCGCCGTGTTCACCTTTGCGATGGGCGCCACCGGGCAGCTGATGCCTGCGCTGGCGGCCATGGTCGCCGGTGGACTGTTCGAGCGACTGCCTCGCCTGAAAATGGTCAGCGTCGAGGCCGGCTGCGGTTTCGCCGCCTACCTCATGGATCGACTCGATGAGAAACACGACGTATTGCGCGCGCTGACGCCGCTGCCACAAAAGCCCAGCGACTATATCCGGCGCAACTGCTATTTCGTTGCGGAACCGGCCGAACGCAGCATCGGCGCGATGCTCGAACTGGTGGGACAGAACAATATTCTATGGGGCAGCGACTATCCCCATATCGATTCGACGCTCGAGGCACCCCATTTGATTCGCGCGTCGATCGACGCGCTCTCAGCCGATCAGCAGGCCGCGGTGCTGGGGGCCAACGCGGCGCGCGTCTTCGGAGTTTGAGCCTCTGTCATTCGAGGTCTTCGTCCTCGATCCACTCGGGCGCCCAGGATTTGCAGAACGCAACGTAGTTCGCGCCGTGCACTTCGATGGGATTCTTCATTTCGTTTTCTTCGAGCTTGGATTTCGCCCACGCACCCATGGGGGCCATGCGGTGAACGTGTTCCTGATTCCCCGACCATCCGTTGCCGTGCAGCTGAGCCATGTTCAGTCCCTTAACATGTTGTTGGCGGATCGAATGTAGGTGAGCGGCCGGCGGAAGAACGTTAACTTCGTCGCAGATTGTGGTTCCGCTGGCACCGCCACATCGGTGCCATTATCGTAGCGCCACGCTTGCGCCGCGCAAATGGAGAATCGGCATGAACCGGCAACTTTTTCAGCTGACACTGACAGCTGCAATCGTCTTGATGCTCAGAGCGCCACCGGCGTGCTGAATTTCGCATCGGATTGATTGCCGCGATGCCAACCAACGAAGTGAGTCTTCTGCGCGGGCGCGGTCTCGAAATAGCGCTGCGCGTCGGATTGTTGCTGCTACTGGGCGGCGCCTGCTTTCTGGTGGTGCAACCATTTCTCACGGTCATCGCCTGGTCGGTGATCATGACGATGGCACTGCATCCCGCCTACGCGCGCCTTTCAGCGGCATTGGGTGATCACCGTCGTACATCCGCTGCGCTACTGACGCTGCTGCTGCTGGGGGCGTTGATCGTACCCGCAGTCGCCTTGTCCGAAACGCTCGTCAGCGGGGTCCGCACGCTGGCTGGCGGACTCCAGGACGGGTCCTTCGCAATTCCGTTGCCGCCGGAATCTGTTCACAGCTGGCCAGTCATCGGCAACTGGCTTGCCGACGCGTGGAGTGCCGCAGCGACCAATCTCGACGCAACGCTCGCGCCTTATCGCAGCGATCTGGCTCAGATCGGTCGATGGCTGTTGAGCAAGGTGGCGGGGCTCGGGCTCGGCATCGCCCAGTTCATGTTCGCCGCCATTGTCACAGGCATCCTGCTTGCCACGGCGGATACGCACGACGCATGGAGTCGCCGCGTGGCGCGGCGCATCGCCGGCACGGATGGTGAACGATTCGTGACGCTGGCCGTCGCCACCACGCGCAGCGTGGCCGCCGGCGTGCTGGGGGTTGCCCTGATCCAGGCGGTACTCACGGGTCTCGGCCTGCTGGCGGTTGGCATACCGGCGGCCGGTCTGTGGGCCATGATCGCGTTGCTCACCTGCATCGTGCAGATCGGTCCCGCGCCGGTGCTGCTGCCCGCCGTGATCTATGTATTTGCAACCGGCGAAACGCTGACAGCAGTGCTGTTCTCGGCGTGGGCGTTGTTCGTGACGCTCATCGACAATTTTCTGAAGCCGCTGCTGCTGGGTCGGGGTGTGGATGTACCGGTCATCGTGGTCGTGATGGGCGCCATCGGTGGTTTGCTGACGATGGGGGTGATCGGTCTCTTCATCGGCGCCATTGTGCTGGTGTTGGGCTACACCGCCATCGTGATCTGGATGGACGGCACCGAATTGCCCGAACCGGATTAGTCGCGCCGCACGCCATCACCTGCGTCTGGAACGCTCTTCGAGGCGCTGCGATACATAGGCACCAATCAGCAACGCAACCACCATCGCGACATAGAACTGTCCAACCAGCGCCTCAGTGACCGCCAGGCCGCGAGCCAGGCTCGAGATCGGCACGATGTCACCGTAGCCCAACGTGGCCATGGTCACGAAGCTGAAGTAAATCATGTCCACCTGCACCAGACCCGCGTGTACAGGCGGCGCCATCAGGTCGCCGTGCAGACTGCCGGGCTCGACGAGCAACAGCAATGTATAGAGACCGCCAAACAGCAGTCCGATCAGCTGATACGCCACAATCGATGCGAATATCGAGTCGATGGTCACGCGTTCGGACAGTAACGCCACACGCAACACGCGCGACGTGCACATCAGCAGCAGCAGCAGGAATGTGCTGATCGCGCCGACTTTGGCGAACATGGCGACACCGGCCGTTACCGGCAATTCCTCGATCACGCCCCCGACGGCCGTGATCACCCACAATGTCCACAAAGCAATGCGCACGCGCGGCCCGGCATGCGTCGAGAAGGCCACCAGCAAGGCGTTCAACAGGAATACTGACGTCAACCCCTTGATCAACAGATTGTGATCGAGCATCGGCATCAGCATCATCATCAACACCAACAGCACGGCCAGCTGGACAAAGCGAAGGCCCTCGAATCGTGACGTGCCCTTGAATAGATCCATCACTGCACGTGCTCCTGCACAATCGATGATGCATTTCGATGACCCGCAACGATGCCCGCGGCAACGTAATTGTCAAGGCGCCGCATCGCGGATCTCGATCCGCTCATGCCGCCGTATCCTGGAACTGCAACGCATATAGCGTGCGATAGACGCCGGGCCGCGCGAGCAATTCGTCGTGGGTGCCGATCTCCTGCACCTGACCGTGCTGCAGAACCAGTACACGATCGGCTTCCTGGATGGTCTGCAGGCGGTGCGCGATGACGATGGAGGTGCGCCCCTGGGTGACGACGTGCAGCGCATCCTGAATGAGTGCTTCCGTTTCGGTATCGATGCTGGCGGTCGCTTCGTCCAGCACGAGAATCTGGGGATCCGCCGCCAGTACACGGGCGAATGCCAACAGTTGACGTTGCCCCTGCGACAAATTCTGACCGCGCTCCAGCAACGGCTCGTCGTAGCCCATTGGCAGACGTGTGATGAAGGCATCGGCATGCACCAGCCGGGCCGCGCGCTCCACCTGTTCTCGCGAGATGCCAGGATTTCCCAGGCTGATGTTATCGGCGACGCTGCCGGAGAAGACGTGAAAGTCCTGCAACACGATTCCGATGCGGCGACGCACCTCGGCCGACGGAATGTCCATCAGATCCACACCGTCGAGAAACATCGTCCCCGGCGCGAAATCGTAGA
>JAQBCT010000126.1:0-4216 GCA_032124855.1 Gammaproteobacteria bacterium | reverse complement strand
GCGATACAGCGCGTCAGGTCCCCGTACACACAGGCGACCTGCAGCGTCCGCCCCCCCAGATTCGAACCCAGCGCACCGATTGCCGCGTCGCGCAACCGGTTGAAATTCCCCCACAGGATCAGGTTGACCAGCCATTGCCGTTCGAACAGGGACACCGCACGCGGATGCACGTATGCCCACCAGTACGTCTGCGTCAGGTATTGCGGGACCGCGGCATCGACCGGGACGCATTGCAATTCAGCGTTCATTGACTGTCCTGTCGATGCGGATCGACTTATTCTTCCGGATCCGCCGCCGGTGCGACCCCGGCGTCGCCGCCAAAGCGATAGCGGAAAGACAGTCCGATGAGATTGGCGTCGTAGTCATATGCGTCGGCACCGCTCGTCAGGATTGACGGCAACGTGTCGGGTGCGACGCCATCGAGCGCCCAGTCATGGGCGTCGAAATGTTCGTAGCGCATGGTCCCGATGACATCGAGTGCCGGGGTCGCCCGATACTCCACCTCGAGACTGGGGCCGTGGGAACGGGTGCGGAGCGGCGGAAACGCTGCCGCGCTGCCGTTACGCATCTCGATGTCGCCGTGGCCGTCCACCAGGAAATAGTCGAACTGGACGTTCCACCGGTCATTCAGTTCATTTAACCGGATGCCGATCGACGTGGAGTCGAACTGGTCAAGACTCCTGGCCTCCCAGTCGGGCGAGCCGAATGACTGGCTGCCACTCTGCGAACTGCTGATTTCCTGGTGGCCGTAGAACGCGAACGCAGAAATCTTCTCGGAAATCGTCCACGACAGGTCAGCCGTGCCCCCGGAGTCGCGGCTGCGGGTCAGCCCGACACTGGAATTGACGTAGTCGTCCTGCCGTTCAAATCCGCCGAGCGACAACGCCACGTTTCCGGGCAGCGAAAGCTGCACGCCGAGATCCCAGAAATCGCGCTCGCGATCAGCGAGATTGAATTTGCGCATCAGCGGATTCTGGGGCGCGCTGCCCTGCGGATTGGCGACATACGGATCCGTTTCACGATTGGCGGCGCCATAGTGGGCGTCGAAGGCAAGCCAGCGAAGCGGGCTCAGCCGCAGGCGCACCCAGCCGCGGTCTTCCGTGGAATTCTCAATCTCCTGGAACGTGCGATCCCACTCCTCGCGGTCCCAGCCCCCCGACAATCGGAACGGGTGGCCCGATTTGGGCCACAGCAGCCGGGCGAGGTCGTACTCACCGGTCAGAGACAGCTTCTGGCGCCGGTATCCGTACGGCAGGTTCGTTGCCAGCCCGCCAGGAAAGGTGTCGCCCTCCACGTAGCTGTAATCGGCCTGGGGCGTGCCATTGTCGCGCTCGTAGAATCGATAACTCAACTTGCCCCGCAGCCCCTCGAGCCACGCGATCTGTGCGCCAAGATCGCCGGAAAGCTGCAGATCGACGTGTCTGGTGTCGACATCACCGCCGAGTGACGTGCGCGGCAACGCCGTGGTCGCGATCAGTGGATTCGCCGTGTACGGCAGAAAGCCTTCGTCCTGCTTCGCTCGTCCCAGTGAGGCGTTCAGGTTGACGCGCCATGCGGGACCGAGTTCGTAACCGAGATTGAGTGCCAGCTGGTTGTAATTATTGTCGGGTGCGAGCGCGGACCGGCCCTGATCGGCACCCGGCGCAATCGCCGTGAACGGATTCGCCCAGACGAGCTCCTCGCGCTTGTTGGAGAAGAATGAGCCGAAGTAACTGAAGCCGACCGCGCCACGGGCGGTTACGTATCGTGCAGACCAGTCAACCTGGTCGGTCACGAAGTCGACGGGACCGGCCAGCTGGCTGCTCGTCGTGATGAAGTTGGAACCCAGCAAGCGCCGGCCATCGCGCGTTTCGTGCGTGTAGTGAAGTTCGGTGCGCCAACCGGATGCGCCATTGAATTCTCCACCCAGTGACCAGCGTTCGCGCGTGGTCTCCAGGTCGTAGGCGCGCAACGATGAATCGAGCGTGGTCATCAACTGGGTATTGCCCGCGCGCACCCAGCCGGCGGGCAGCGTCAGCGATGAATCCGTACCAGCGACAAACGGCGTCACCGTCGTGTCGTACACGTTGTGCGGTGATGCGACATAGCCAAGATCGACCTGCCAGATTCCCTCGCGTCCCGCCGCCGCGCCGATGCTGCCGTTGTCGAGACCGAGATCCTTCGCCATCACGCGCCAGAACGATCCGTTCTCGTGCCGCGCGCCCGTGCTGCCGTCGAGCACGAGGTAGCCTCCGTCTTCGCTGATACCGTCGAACTCGCCGAACTTGGCCGCGACGCCGTCGGCGTACAAGCTGCCCGCTTCGACCTCGCTCGTGACCTGCCCGTCCTCGAACGGGCAGAAGTTGCATTCCCACTCGGACGTATCGACCGGCGCGCCTTCCGCCAGCAATGGCCCCAGGAGCACGAGCCCAAGCGCCGGTCGCCAATTCCAGCCTTCAATGAATGCGTTGCGAGTCATGGCGGCAGGCCTCCTCATCGGGTGAGCTTGCTACCGGAGGGATGATTGGAACCGTGCACTTGCGAATGGCAGTTGAGACAACTGCCCGCCACGAGGTACGAGGATGGCTGGCCCGCTCCAGGCAGGCCTTCAGGCCCGTAGGCGAAGCTCGGATGGCCGGCCTGGGAATGGCATTGCTGGCACAGCAATGGCGCACGCATGCCGAGCAGGGCTGGCTGGCTCGAGCCGTGAGGTACATGACAGTTCGAGCAGTCTTCCGTGACCGGCGCGTGCTCCCAGAGATACGGGCCCCGTTTCTCCGCATGGCAGGTGTAGCAGGTGTCATTGAGCGACACGCGGCGCAGTTCGAAGTCGTTCGCCGAACCGTGCGGGCTGTGACAGCTGGCACAGTTCATTGCATTGCCTTCGACAGGATGGTGGAACGGCTTCGAATTCTCGGCACGCTGCTCCTGATGACAGTTGAAGCAGACCGCGGCCTGGCGGTCCATCGACCGGACCTCGTCGTGCCGCGCATGAACACGATGACAGTCCGCGCATGCGACGCCGCCACGCCTGTGTGCCCCTGCGTGCCATGCGTCTTGCACTTCGTCGTCATGACAATTGAGGCACACAAGGTTCTGGCTGGCGGCCGGAGTACCCGATTTCGCGCCAAAATTCATGATGGGCGGTCGCGGCTGGCCGCTGCGCACTCGCCCTGCATGCGCGCCACCGGGACCGTGGCACGCCTCGCACTGCAATTGTCCCACGGCAAACGGCGAATCCGCGGCGGCGCGCGAACCATGCGGGGCCTTGAAGAGCGACAGTACATCGGAGCCGTCGTGACACTTGATGCAACTGTCGGCGCCGTTGCGGCTGTATGAAGCCGCAGCTGCGGGGTCCTGCGCCGGTTCGTCCGGAGCCGTTACCTCTGCAAATGCCCCCGGCGCCAGCCCGCCTGCCATCAGGAGGAGCCCGGCGAGGACCGGTACGCGCGGCGGTCTCACGCGAACGCCGCTATTGACTGAGGCCGTGCATAAGCTTGACGTCGGCGATACGTCCAGGGCCATGGCACAACGCACAGGTCTCGACTCCCGCGGAAATCATGGCGCCCTCCGCCGTCTTGCCGGCATTGAAGTCGCCGCCGTTCTGCTCCATGTGCACATGCGCCAGCGAATCGGTATGGCAGCCCGAGCACGCCGATGCATTGGGGCTCACCGCTACATCATCGTCCAGCCTCGTGCGATCAAAAGTGAGAATACTAGTCGCCTGCACCAGCGCGCCATCGACGGGATAGTAAGTGCCGGGACGATGACAGCCCTCGCAGTTGTTCAACTTGCCGGGGAACCTCAAGTCGGTGAAATCGTGGATTGAATTAGCGAAACCGCAGACCTTGGCATTCGCCGAGTGGATCTGGTGGATCATGAACTTGAAATCGATGGGATATTCGACCGACCCCAGGCCCGGTGTCGCATCCGTCGGCTCGTTGCTGCACGGCGGAGCGCGCCGCGCGATATCCGTATTGTTCGGGTTGTGACAGGTCGTGCAAAGCTCGGTGTTGTCGGTGCGGTTGCCGCCGTGCAGCGACAGCACGTTGTGGCATTCGTTGCAGCGTCCGAGCTCGACGACCTGGCGCCGCGGTACCGGGCTTCCATCGGTGATCGCGAAGGTGGTGCCCGATGCGGCAACCGGCAGGCTTTCCAGCGCGCCGTCACCATTGGCGTCGACTCGCGGCCGCCCTTCAAGTATCGCGGCACCGGAGCCGGTCATGTAGAGCGGAAT
>JAQBCT010000125.1:0-6947 GCA_032124855.1 Gammaproteobacteria bacterium | reverse complement strand
GGTTGCCAACTGTTACACCGCCATCAATCAGGGACTGGAAGTCATTCCGGTGCTGAACAAAATGGATCTGCCACAGGCGGAGCCCGAGAAGGTGGTGACCGAGATCGAAGACATCATCGGTCTCGATGCCGGACAGGCGCTGCGCGTGAGTGCTAAAACCGGCATGGGCATCCCGGAGTTGCTCGAGCAGCTGGTGGCAAAGGTTCCGCCGCCCATCGGCGACCGCAACGGACCGTTGCAGGCGCTGATCATCGATTCCTGGTTCGACAACTATCTCGGCGTGGTATCGCTGGTTCGTGTCGTGCATGGGCAGATTCGCAAGGGGGATCGAATCACCATGAAGTCGGTCGGCCGCGTTCACGGCGTCGATGGTGTGGGCTATTTCACCCCCAAGCGCACCGATCGCGAATGTCTGGCTGCCGGTGAGGTGGGCTACGTGGTGGCTGGGATCAAGGAAATCCGTGGCGCGCCAGTGGGCGATACCATCGTCTCTGCCGCCTACCCCGATACTGCACAGCTGCCCGGCTTCGCCAAAGCGAAACCGCAGGTATATGCGGGCCTGTTCCCGGTCAACTCCGAAGCCTTCGAAGACTTTCGCGATGCGCTGGCGAAGCTGACGCTCAACGACGCGTCGTTGTTCTACGAACCCGAATCATCGGACGCGCTTGGCTTTGGTTTCCGCTGCGGCTTTCTCGGCATGCTGCACATGGAGATCGTGCAGGAACGGCTGGAGCGCGAGTATGGTCTCGACCTGATCAGCTCGGCGCCGACCGTTGTTTATGAAGTGCTGACCCGCGCCAATGAAGTGTTGTCAGTCGACAATCCCTCGCGCCTCCCGGATCCAGGCCGCATTGCCGAAATGCGCGAACCGATCGTGTCGGTCAACGTGCTGGTGCCGCAGGAGTATCTGGGCAATGTGATCGGCCTGTGTGTGGAGCGCCGGGGCGTGCAGAAATCGCTGCAGTTCTCGGCGGGTCAGGTTTCGGTGCACTACGAAATGCCGATGAGTGAAGTAGTCATGGACTTCTTCGATCGACTCAAATCGGTGACGCGCGGATTCGGCTCACTCGACTACAACTTCGAGCGATTCGAAGCTGCTGATCTGGTACGGCTCGACATCCTCATCAATGGCGATCGCGTCGATGCGTTGGCAATGATCGTGCATCGTGCGCACTCGCAGATGCGGGGACGCCAGCTGACCGAAAAGATGAAAGAGCTCATTCCGCGCCAGATGTACGACGTTGCGGTACAAGCAGCCATCGGGGGGCAGATCGTCGCGCGGCAGACGGTGAAGGCGCTGCGCAAGAACGTAACAGCGAAGTGCTACGGTGGTGATGTCACCCGCAAGAAGAAGTTGCTGGAGAAACAAAAGGCCGGCAAAAAGCGCATGAAGCAGATCGGACGGGTGGAGATACCGCAGGAAGCATTTCTCGCAGCACTTCGAGTGGATCGCTAGTGGACGTCGATTTTCCGCTGCTGCTGAGTTGCGCCGTGCTGATCACCGGCGCCATCTGGCTATTCGATGTCGTATTGCTGAAGTCGCGTCGCGTGGCGGCGGCGCTCGCCTACCGAACGAGCCACCCGGGACGCAGTGCCGAGGATGCGGTGCTCGGGGGAATCCTCAAAGAACCGCTGCTGATCGAGTACGCGCGCTCGTTCTTCCCGGTGCTGCTTCTGGTTCTAATCCTGCGCAGCTTTCTTGCGGAGCCTTATCAGATTCCATCCGAATCGATGGTGCCGACACTGCAGGTCGGCGACTTCATCCTGGTGAACAAATACGCGTATGGCCTTCGGCTGCCGGTGCTGGGGACCAAGCTGTTCGAGATCGGCCAGCCTCAGCGCGGCGACGTCATGGTCTTCGTACCACCCCACGAGCCCGTGTATTTCATTAAACGGGTGGTTGGTTTGCCCGGTGATCGCGTCCGCTACGCCGATAAGGTGCTGACCATCAACGGCGAGCAGATTCTTCAGACATTGGTCGAAGTCTCGATGGATAGTCGCGGCGGATTTCAGGTCTACAGTGAGACGCTTGGGTCACACACCCATCTCATCTATCGGTATCCTGAGCGCATCGAGCGTCCCCGGGAGTGGCTGGTGTCGCAAGGACACTATTTCATGATGGGCGATAACAGAGATCGCAGTGATGACAGCCGCGGGTGGGGCTTTGCATCGGATGGCAAAGTGGTTGGCAAGGCGGTCGCAATCTGGTTGCACAAGGCACCGGGGTTGCATTGGCCAAGTTTCGCGCGCAATCAATTGATCGACTGAGGGAGCGATGAATATGAGATCGAAGCAACGTGGTGTGTCATTCCTGAGTTGGGCATTGATCCTGGGTCTGGTATCGATTGCAGCGTTGCTGGCCGTGCGCCTGATCCCGCCCTATATCGACTATCGGACGATCGTGACGCTCATCGAAGCGCTGCCGAACCAATCGGTACATACGATGAGCAAGCTTGAAGTAAGGGATGCGCTGCAAAAGCGGTTCCTCATCAACAATATCCGGGATCTCAAAGTGAACGACGTCGTTGAGATTCAGAAGAAACGTGAGGGGACCATTCTGAGGCTGCACTACGAAGTGCGCGATCATCTGCTGTACAACGTATATGTGGTGGTCGCTTTCGATCGGAGCTTCAACTACCAGTGACATGGACGGGGATGCTGGCGTGAGTTCGAGCAGTGCTGCTGACGACTCCGCGGTGCAGCGCCTCGAGCGGCGCCTGCAGTACAGCTTCGCCGATCGGAACCTGCTGATGCTTGCGCTGACTCATCGCAGTCAGGGCGAACCCAACAACGAGCGACTGGAATTCCTGGGTGACGCTGCGCTGGGATTTATCGTGGGCGATGCGCTGTTCGAGGCGTTTCCCGACGCGCGCGAGCATGCACTCACCGTGATGCGGGCGAGTCTTGTGAAACGCGCAGCACTCGTGAAGGTGGCGCATGAGATCGAACTGGGCGAGTTTCTACGACTGGGCAGCGGCGAGCGGCGCAGCGGCGGTCATCAGCGCGAGTCGATTCTGGCAGACACGCTGGAAGCGTTGCTGGGCGCTGTGTTGAAGGATGGCGGCTACGATGCGGTGCGGGGCGTCATTACGACGCTGTTCGGCGCGGATCTGCGCGCGGCCGATGCAAGTCGCGCGCGCGACAGCAAAACGATGCTGCAGGAACGCCTGCAGGCGCGTCATGTGGCCTTACCTCGCTACACGGTGACAGCACAGCACGGCGATGCGCACGCGCCGCAATTCGAGGTCGCCTGCCGCATCGAGGCGCTGAGTCTGGTGACGCAGGGAAGCGGTAGCACCCGCCGCGATGCGGAGAAATGCGCCGCCGCTGCCGCGCTGCAGGCGTTGGATGCAACCGATGACCACTGAGCAGCGGTGCGGCTACGCAGCGTTGGTCGGCCGCCCCAATGTGGGCAAGTCGACTCTGCTCAACCATCTGCTGGGTCGCAAGCTCAGCATCACATCGCGAAAGCCGCAGACCACCCGCTATAACTTGTTAGGCGTCGACACCGACGGCGCGGCGCAGATCATTTATGTTGATACGCCCGGTATGCACGACGGCGGCGCGCGCGCGCTGAACCGGGCGATGGTTCGAGCAGCGACATCGGTGCTGCACGACGTGGATATCATTGTCATGGTGGTGGAGCGAACGCGGCTGACGGATGATGACCAGCTCGTACTCGAGCGGCTGCGCTCGTCATCCGCAAAACGCCTCTGCGTGATCAACAAGATCGACCAGCTCGACGACCCACGGCTGTTGCTGCCGCACATTGCCACGCTGGATGCCTTAGGTCTGTTCGATGCCATCATCCCGATTTCTGCGCTGCGCGGGACGGGGTTGCCGCAGCTCAAGCAGGAAATACTCGCGCGCCTGCCGGAAGGCCCCCATCTGTTTCCTGCTGATCAGATTACCGACCGCTCCGAACGATTCATGGCCGGTGAAATCGTCCGCGAAAAGCTGATGCGCCGTCTCGGCGATGAACTGCCGCATCGCATCGGAGTTGTGGTCGAGCGCTACGTCGTCGAAAAACGCATCGTGTCGATTGATGCGACGATCTACGTGGAACGCGATGGCCAGAAGGCCATTGTCATTGGCAAGGGCGGCGGTGTGCTCAAATCCATTGGCCAGCAAGCGCGTCTCGATATCGAAACGCTGCTCGACAGCAAAGTCATGCTGCGCCTGTGGGTCAAGGTGAAGCCGGGTTGGACCAACAGTGCCGCTGGCTTGCGCCAGTTGGGATTCGACTGAAATGACGCGACGGATTCTCAGCGAGCCCGCCTACGCGCTGCACTCGCGGGCTTACCGTGAAACCAGCGCGATCATCGATCTGTTGACCTTGACGCATGGCCGCCTGAGTGTCGTGGCGCGCGGCGCGCGCCGCGCCGGGCGGCGCAACGGCGTGGTGCAGCCATTTGGCCGCGTGCTCGTTGGCTGCAGCGGCCGCAGCGCTCTGCTCACACTCACCAGCTGTGAAAGCGTCTCGCACCGCTGGTTGACGGGTAACGCACTGTACGCAGGGATGTACCTGAACGAGATTCTGCTGCGCCTGTTGCGTGACGACGATGCGCACCCGCGTCTGTTCGAGGGCTACGAATGGACACTCGATGCGCTCGCGACGGCCGCAGATCCAGAACCCGCACTGCGTCGCTTCGAACGTCTGCTGCTGAAGGAAACCGGCTACGAAGTGACGTTTTCGGTTGCTGGGGATGGCGCCGAAGCGGTATCTGCAACGTGTGCCTATCGCTACATTGCCGATGTCGGCTTCCAGCGGGTCAATGAGCCGGCTGATGATCGGTTGATATTCGCCGGCGCCACGTTGCTTGCAATCGATGCGAATGACTTTTCAGCGGCCCACGTGCGGCGCGCGGCCAAGCAGATCATACGACGCGCGCTGGCGCCGCATCTGGGTGACCGACCGATCCACAGCCGCGCCTTGTACCAGCGGGATGCGGCTTCATGATTGTCGGGCTCGGGATCGATGTCGTGGAAACGGTGCGCATTGCACGCGTGCATGCGCGCTACGGTGAGCGATTTTCTGCGCGCATCCTCACGCAGGGGGAGTTGCTCGAGACGGCGCGTCGGGATCCCGTGGCGACGCTTGCAAAATATTTTTGCGTGAAAGAAGCCGCAGGCAAGGCGCTGGGTACGGGCGTCATCGGTCCCGTCAGTTGGCACCACATCATTGTCACGCACCGCCCGAGCGGGCGCCCGGAGTTGCGCTTCGTGGGTCCGGCTGCGACGCGTTTCGCCAAACTGGGCGGCGTGCGCTGCTTCGTGTCGATCACGGATGAGAAAAATATTGCTGCGGCCGTGGTCGTGCTGGAGGGCGGTTGATGAGCCGCCGCGCCGGACCGCGGGTCGTGGACCTGGAGATCGAGGCGCTCGGTCCCGACGGTCACGGCGTTGCGCGATTTGAGCGACGCGAAGTGCATGTCAAAGGCGCGCTGCCTGGTGAGGTGATCGCTGCCCGCATCGTGCGGCGCCGCCACGGCAGTTGGTATGCACTGCCGCAGGAATGGCTGGTGGTCGGTGCGGCGCGGGCGCGACCGGCGTGTGATGCGTTCATGCGCTGCGGCGGCTGCAGCATGCAACACCTGGCAAGCGATGATCAGCTCGCACTGAAACAGCAATGGCTGGTGGATGAATTGACGCGAGCGGGTGTGTCCGCAGCAACCCTGGCGGCGCCGGTCACGGGGCCACAGTATCGGTATCGGCGCCGAGCGCGGCTCGCCGTGCGTTCGGTGCGAGACACCGGCGAGCTGCTGGTTGGATTCCGCGAGAGTTTCGGCAGTCGGGTGGCGCGTCTGACATCGTGCAATGTGCTGGTGGATCCGTTCGCCACGGCGCTACCGGCGCTGGCGGAAATGATCGGCGGCCTGGACGCGCGTGAAGCAATTCCGCAGATCGAGGTGGCAGCCGGGGATCAGTCCGCCGCGTTGATTTTGCGGCATGTTCGGCCCTTGTCGAACAACGACCAGCGCGCGCTCGCGAATTATCAGAACCACACCGCCGTGCGCGTGTTGTGCCAGGGCGCGGGCTACGACAGCATTGTGGACCTCGATGGTGCGCCCGCGGAATTACTGTCGTACCGGCTCGATGCGGCGGGTGTCACACTCTTCTTTCACCCGGCGGATTTCGTGCAGGTCAATGCGGTCGTCAACCAGCATCTGATTACGACGGCGCTCGCGTGGCTGCGCGCGGGTCCGCGTGATGTGGTGCTCGATCTGTTCTGCGGCATTGGCAACTTCACGGTGCCGCTAGCGCGAACCGGAGCACGGGTCATTGCACTGGAGGGCGCTGCTGAACTGGTGGCGCGGGGTCGCGACAACGCACAGCGCAACGCCGTGGCGCGCCGCATCGAGTTTGCGACCGCGGATCTATACGCGGCGCAGCCCCCAGCGGCGCTCGTGGCAGCGCTCGACACGGGTAACAAAGTTCTGCTGGATCCGCCGCGCTCCGGCGCGGCCCAGATCTTGCCGTTGCTGATCCGCTCGAAGGTCGAGCGGATTGCTTACGTTTCGTGCCATCCGGTGAGCTTCGCGCGTGACGCCGCGGTCCTCATCAAGGGCGGCTTCACATTGGAGGCGGTGCGTATCTTCGATATGTTTGCGCAAACCGCGCACGTCGAGTCGTTGGCCGTGTTTGTCCGATCATGGTGAAGCTGACCCAAACCGGACCCCGTACCGCGGCGGGCCGCTTCGATGGCGATGCGTGGCTGGCGCAGTTGTCGACCGCGCAACCCGAGCATGACCACGCGCTGCTCTCGCGCGCCATGCGGTTGGTAGTTGAGCGTACAGGCGACGATGGAGGCGCGTTGCTTTCATCTGTGGAGTTTGCGGATCTGCTGTTCGACGTCCGTATGGATTCGACATCGGTTGCCAGCGGTTTGCTGTTTCGAAGCGTGCGCACCGGCTATTGCAGCACGCAGGATGTGCAGCGCGAGGTGG
>JAQBCT010000124.1:0-2578 GCA_032124855.1 Gammaproteobacteria bacterium | reverse complement strand
CCCGACACAGATGCGGAGCAAATCTGGCGCGCGCAAGATTGACGCGGTCGTTACTGCGTCGGCCAATGTTCGATGAACGAAGAAAATCAGAATCATTCCGCAGCGGTATTCCAGGTCCACAACATCTCCAAGATTTATCGTATGGGAGATGTGGAAGTGCATGCATTGCGCGGCGTGGATCTCGACCTCTATGCCGGCGAATTTGTGGTGCTGCTCGGCGCTTCCGGAAGCGGCAAATCGACGCTGCTGAATATCCTCGGTGGCCTCGACGTTCCGACTAGTGGCGAAGTGCAATATCTTGACCATCCGCTGACTTCGGCAAGCGAAGACGAGCTCACGCAGTTCCGCCGCGAGCATGTTGGCTTTGTCTTCCAGTTCTACAACCTCATTCCCAGCCTGACCGCGCTCGAGAATGTGTCGCTCGTGACCGAGATTGCCGAACATCCCATGGATGCAAAGGATGCTCTGCAGTTGGTCGGGCTTGGTGACCGAACGAACCACTTTCCGGCACAATTGTCGGGCGGAGAGCAGCAGCGCGTTGCCATCGCACGTGCGATCGCCAAAAAACCGGACGTGCTCTTGTGCGATGAACCGACCGGAGCGCTCGACTACGCCACCGGTAAACTGGTGCTGGAAGTTCTGGCGCATGTCAACCGCGAGTTGCACACCACCATCGCAGTGATTACACACAATGCCGCGATCGCAGGAATGGCTGATCGCGTCGTTCGCATGAGCAGCGGACAGATCGTCGAGATCACCCGAAATGCGCGCAAGCTGAGTCCCGGGGAGCTGAGCTGGTGAACACGCGAGACCGGATGCTGCTACGTGACATGTGGCACCTGCGCGGGCAGTTGGTCGCGACCGCGCTGGTGGTGATGTGCGGCGTCGCCTCATTCGTGTCAATGCGCTGCACGTACGACTCGCTACGAATTGCGCAGGCGCAATATTATCAGGCGTACCGGTTCGCAAACGTCTTTGCGCAGCTCAAGCGCGCTCCGCTGAGCCTGTCCCCGCGCATTGCAGAGATTGCGGGCGTCGCCGGCGTTCGAACCAGAGTGGTCATGGGAGTGACCCTGGACGTTCCCGGACTCGAAGAACCGGCCAGCGGTCGACTTGTGTCGGTTCCCGAAAAACGCACAGCAATGATCAATGATCTGTTCCTCAAGAGTGGGCGCTACATCGAAGCGGGCCGCAGCGATGAAATCATTGCCAGCGAGGCTTTCGCGGTCGCCAACGATTTGCGTCTCGGCGATACGCTTGGCGCAGTTATCAATGGCCGCTGGAAACAACTCACCATCGTCGGCATCGGGCTTTCTCCCGAATACATCTATGAAGCCGGCGGCGGCTCTATTTTTCCAGACAACCGGCGTTTCGGAGTCCTGTGGCTCGGAGAAACGGCCCTCGCTTCCGCGTTCAACATGGAAGGCGCGTTCAATGACATCGCGCTGACACTTTCGGCCGGCGCACGCGAAGCCGACGTCATCGCGAAACTGGACCAGGTCCTGGCGCGCTACGGCGGACTCGGCGCCTACGGACGCGACGAACATCTTTCGCACCGTTTCATTTCAGACGAAATAGCGCAGAATCGCGTCACATCGACGTATTTACCCGCGATTTTCCTGGGCGTCGCAGCATTCCTGCTGCATATCGTTCTCTCGCGACTGGTCGCGCTGCAGCGAACCGAGATCGGCCTGCTCAAAGCATTTGGATACGGCAATGTCGCGGTCGGCTTGCACTATCTGCGGCTGGCGGCGATGACCGTGCTGTCGGGCGTTGTAGTCGGCTCGGCAGGCGGCCTTTATCTCGGCGGCCAGCTCACGCATCTTTACCAGGACTATTACCGTTTTCCGAAACTCCCGCTTGAGATCACACCCGAGGTCATCGTCATCGGCATCGCAGTAAGCCTGCTCGCCGCCATGGCGGGTGCACTCTCGGCAGTGCGCCGCGCTGCGATTCTGCCACCGGCAGTAGCGATGCGTCCTGAACCGCCGCCGAGTTATCACGCGAGCGCGCTGGAGCGCACTGGCTTACAGCGCTGGTTGCCTGCATCTGGACGCATGATCGTGCGTCACCTTCTGCGGCAGCGCTGGAACTCCGCGTTATCGACGTTCGGTATTGCCGCTGCTGCCGGAATTCTGCTGGTCGGCGGCTTCATGCTGGCATCGATCACCCATCTCATGCAGATGCAGTTCGAAGTGGTTCAGCGCGAAGACGTGATGATCACTTTCAATGAACCGGCATCAGCAAGCGCGCGTCACGAAATTGGCCGCTTGCCAGGAGTGCTGTACGCCGAAACATTCCGATCGGTCCCGGTACGATTCAGAAACGGGCATCGATCAAAACGTGCCGAGATCACCGGCATTGCGCACGGTTCAAGACTACGACGCCTGGTCGATGCGGATGCACGCGCGGTCGAACTGCCGCCGCACGGACTGGTACTGTCGCGCAAGCTGGCCGATCTACTTTCTGTCAGTGCAGGCGACACACTGCGCGTCGAGGTGCTCGAAGGCGCCCGCCCGGTGCGCCACATCCCGGTCACCGGACTCGTCGACGAGTTGATAGGCCTCGGCGCATACAT
>JAQBCT010000123.1:0-9375 GCA_032124855.1 Gammaproteobacteria bacterium | reverse complement strand
GGGGTGTATGCCAGCGTGAACGGGCGACCGCAGTTCCGGCGCGCGTCGCGGCCAGGATTGTCGCGCTAGTGATCAATCGAAACCTAGCGCAGCGCAGCGGCGATGTTGCCGCCGTCCACCGTCATCACATGGCCGGTGGTCTTGCGGGCCAACGCCAGCGACAGAAAAGCCTGGGCCACATCTTGTGCGAACACTTCCTGCCCGAGCAGATTGCCGCTCATGTAGTCGGCCTCGCTCAATCCGCGCGCTTGTGACCGCGAGGCGATCATGGCATCGGTGAGCAGGCCGCTGCGGATGCGGTCGGCGTTGATCGCATTGCTGCGGATACCGTCTGCACCATGCTCCAGCGCGTACTGCCGACTTAGCAGCATCGTCGCGGCTTTGGCCGTGCCGTAGGCGCCAAAGTTGGCGCCGGGATTCACCGCCTGCTTGGATGCATTGAACAGCAACACACCACCCGTGCCCTGTGCTTGCATCACCCGCACTGCGTTCTGCGCCACGTGCTGGTGGGCAAAAAAATTGAGTTCGAAACTCTTGCGTAACACGGCAACGTCCATCGTTGCCATCGCACCTTCCGAGGCCGCGCCCGCGTTGGACACAACGACGTCGACACCGCCAAAGGCCTCGCATGCGGTGTCGAACGCCGCGTGGACTGCCGCCGTGTGGGTCACATCGCAGTGGAGACCCAGCGCTTTACCGCCAATAGCGCGTGCGGCTTGCGCGACTGCGTCGGCATCGCGGTCCAGCAGCACCACTTCGGCGCCGTTGTCGGCGAAGAGTTTGGCGGTGGCCTGGCCGATCGCGCCCGCCGCGCCGGTGACCAACGCAACTTGGCGCGCGAGTGCCGGTTCTTTTGTCTGCCCGAGCTTGGCTTGTTCGAGCGACCAATATTCCATCTCGAACAGGTCGGTCTCGGGCAGCGGCTCGAAGCGACCCACCGCTTCGGCCGCCAGCACTGTCTCTATCGTGGCCTGCGCTAGATCGGCGTGAATGATTGCGTCCTTCTTCGACTTGCCGAATGCCATCAAACCCAAGCCTTGTACCAGCACCACGCGCGGCAGCGGATCGAGTTGCTTGCGGTTGCCGGGCAGCAATCCACTGTTTGCCTGAAAGTAGGCGTGATAGTTCGATGCATAAGCGGCCACGCGCGCTTGTACTAGCCGCTTGAAATGCGCGGCGCTGCCGAACTCGGACGGCAATACCAGTGGGCGATTCTTGATGCGGATGGTGTGATCCGGCGTAATCACGCCAGTCCAGGCAATGGACTCCAGATCGGCGCGCGCACAGAATTCGCTGACCACACCGCCGGTGCGCACCTCGACGATCATGCGCGCGTAGCGGCCGTCGCCGAGCGATACCGCGAGCGCACCGCGTACGATGGGCGCGACTTCCGCGACAGTCGCTGATGTGGTCACTCGGGTGACAGCAGCGCGACGCGGTTGCCGCGCAATGAATTCCTCTGCTCGCGTCACCATGGCAATCATGCGTTGGTAGGCCTGCTGCGCCGTGTCGCCAAAGGTGAAGATGCCGTGCTTGTGCAGGATCACACCTGCTACACCGGGCGATTGCAAGTAGACATTCGCCACCGCCTTGGCAAGTTTGAAACCCGGCATCACATAGTCGAGCACCGCCATCGTGGGCCCGAATATTTCGCGACACAGCGCCAGACCATTTGGCTGATCGGAAACAGCCAGCACCGCGTTGGCATGTGTGTGGTCGATAAACTTGTGCGGCACAAAGGCATGCAGCAGTGTCTCTACCGAAGGGTTTGGTGCCTGGCTGTCCAGCAAATTGCAACGTTGAGAATTGACCATGTCCTCATCGCTGAGCTGCTCAAGCGCCTGCAGACGCAGCAATGGCGCCAGCCGTACGGCGGGAATGCCGGCGGGCTCGATGACTGCCATGTCCCAACCGGAGCCCTTGACGCAGATCACGTCGAACTCCTCACCCGTGAAATCCCGCAGCCGCATCTTGACCGACGTATTGCCGCCGCCGTGCAACACGAGCGTGGGTTCGCTGCCCAGCAGACGCGAGGTATAGACGCGCAGCGCCAGGTCGGGCGGCACACCCTGTTCACGGTAGCTTGCCACCATGCGTTCGGCATCAGCATCGCGCCAGCGACTCTTCATCCGCTTACAACTCCGATCGCTAGGTATCAGAAATGGCGGCCATGCTCTGTCCCAAGCTTGCGCAGGCCCGCTTCCAGGGGAGCGCGAATGATCCCGTGCTCGGTGATCAATCCGGTCACCAATGCGTGCGGTGTGACATCGAATGCCGGATTGTGGGCTCGCAGCCCTTTCGGCGCGGTGGGCATTCCGCCAAAGCTCGTCACCTCATCGGGCGCGCGTTCTTCGATCTGCACTTGCGCGCCCGCGGCTGTGGCCGAGTCGATGGTTGAGGAGGGACACGCCACATAGAACGGCACCCCGAAGTGCCGCGCCAGGATTGCAACACTGAGCGTGCCGATCTTGTTGACTACATCGCCGTTGGCGGTGACGCGATCGGTGCCCACGATCACCAAATCGACCAGCCCGCGCGCCATCACGCTGGCGGCCATGTTGTCGGTGATCAGCGTGACGTCGATGCCGGCGCGTTGCAATTCCCACGCAGTTAGCCGCGCACCCTGAAGCAGCGGCCGAGTTTCGTCGGCATACACGCGAAAAGCCGTGCCACGCAGGTGCGCAAGATACAGCGGCGCCGTTGCAGTGCCCAGGCCAGTGGTGGCCAGCGCGCCAGCATTGCAATGTGTAAGCACGCCTCCGCCGGGCTTGATCAGGTCGACGCCCTGCGCGGCGATACCTGCGCAGATAGCCGTGTCCTCGGCATGAATGCGTTGCGCCTCTGTGACCAATCGTGCATACAGCGCGTCACTATCAGCGACGCCCTCTTGTAACGCCGTGACCAGCATGCGACGCAGCGCCCAAGCCAGATTCACGGCCGTGGGCCGCGCCGATTCCAGATAGCGCGCTTGCCGCTGCAACTCGTCGCGAAATATTTCCAACGTCATGGCGCGATGCGGCTTCATCGCCACGCACAATCCGTAGGCCGCCGCCACGCCAATCGCCGGGGCGCCGCGCACCTTGAGTTGCTGGATCGATTGCCAGACTTGTTCCGCGCTGTCCTGACGCTCGATGTGAATCTGAAATGGCAGGCGCGTCTGGTCGAGCAGATGCAATTCGCCGTCGCGCCAGTCCAATGTAGCGGGCACTCCTGTTGCAACGACCGTCATGCGCGCACCCAATCCAGCACCTGGTGAATCGAGCTTGCTTCGCGTCGCTCCAACAGCAGCCGCTCGGCAATTCGTAGCGCCGCCATTTCCGCGCGTGCGCGGGCGTGCAAATCATCAATGCCCGCAATATCAGCCACCTTGGCCAGCCCCAGCACGCGACGCACCATCTCGCAGCCGGCAAAGCCCAGACTGTCATCGAACAACCGGAGCATGAACGCATCGCGAAACGCCTGGCGACTGTGACCGTCCAGGTCGCGACCGATGAACCCGGCGTCTTGCTCGTGCTGCTGCCACAACGCCATGAATTTTCGAGCGAATT
Source organism: Gammaproteobacteria bacterium (assembly GCA_032124855.1). Taxonomy (GTDB): domain Bacteria; phylum Pseudomonadota; class Gammaproteobacteria; order Pseudomonadales; family Azotimanducaceae; genus DATJGR01. The sequence continues at coordinate 5,827 of JAQBCT010000123.1, read as the reverse complement.
CCTCCCAACACTGCGCCGCAGTATCCAACAACCATCGCTGTGATGCTGCCATCCTCGCGCCACCGCGCGCGCCCTGGCCGCACCAGCCAAGGAAAAAATTAGCCAACAGAAGTCCGACATCGAATCCCATGGGCCCGTAAAAGGCAAACTCCGGATCGATCACAAAAGTCTCGTCCGCGCTGACCATCACCGATCCCACATGCAGGTCGCCGTGCAACAGCGATTCGGCGCGCGTCATGAACGCGTATTTCAATTCACCCACCGCAGCACGCAGCCGCGGGTTGCGCTGGATGCGGTCGATGGCCGCGCGCGGCAATGCTTCGTTGTAAGAATTGGTGGGGCTATCGTCGTAGGGATGGGTAAATATCAGGTCTTCGGTGATCTTGCACAACTCGACGTTGGTGAAGCGCTTGACGGCTTCCCGCTTGGCGTCAGGACGCAGGAATAAATCGCTGCCGAAGAACAGGCTGCGCGCCATGAAGGTCGACAGGTGTGCGGCCACCTTGTCAAAAAGATGACCGTCGAGCAGTGCGCCACGCAGAATGCGGTGCTCGCGCAGACGTTGCATCACCACCAGCGACCGATCTGAATCGGCGTGGAAGACGTCGGGCACGTGCTGCGGACACAGCGCGCGGAAATGGCGCAGCGCCGCGGTCTCGATGTCCATGCGGTGCCGCGTCAGCGGCCACGATTCACCCACCACGCGCAGATACGGCACCGCCTGCTTCAGCACCACCGTTTCATCGGGCCGGTGTCGATTGCTTACCAGGTAGACATAGTTGAGATTGCCATCGCCCACCTCGACCACGTTCAACGCATCGAAGGCCGTGAAGTGCGCATGCATCACTGGCAGGGACTGCAAGTAACTGGGCACATCGGTTTCGGTGAGCCGGCGAAAGTCCATGGTGATATTTCTCTTGGTTGCGACGAGTTGCTCGGCGACCCGCAAGTATAGATCGAGTGGCAGCGCCGGGGCTTCTGCCCGAGCTGTGGCGCGCGACGCATGACGAAGAGCATTGCGCTTTCTGTCCGCCACCGGGCCTGCCGTCATGGGACAGGTGCTCGGCATCGTGTATCGTGTGATCGGCGCACATCTGGTGCGCAAGGCCAGGCTGAGCCATGCCACAGCGTAGACCGGGGCGGTGACCCTGATCCAGCGCTTCGGCAGCGCGCTGAACCTGAACATTCATTTCGATCTGCTGTGCCTGGATGGGGTGTATGCCAGCGTGAATGGGCGACCGCAGTTCCGGCGCTTGTCGCCGCCGATCCGGGCGGAGCTCGAGGCGCTGGGGCAATGATGGTGCGCGCCGCGCTTTTCCGAGAACTTGGTGGATTCGACGGTATGTTCAACCTTTGAGGCCCCGAGGACCCAGACTTTTCACTGCGCCCGCAGAAACGCGGCTACCGTGCGTTCTATACTCCCCAGGCGGTGGCATAATCATGCAGTGCACCACACCTACTGGGGTGGCTACACTGCGGTCATGGTCGAGGCGCTGAAGGCGCCGGTCGGACCGCGGAAATAGTTCTTGGGCACCATGAAACACACGACAACGGCAAGGGACGCTGCATGAAGGTTCTGGTCACCGGTGGGACGGGCTTCACTGGCAAGGCGCTGGTTCGCCGCTTGCTCGACGAAGGCCACCAAGTCGTTGCCCTGGATCACAAGGAAGGTTACAAGAGCGCCGAGATCAGCGACTGGGGTGCGGAGCTCGTCATCGGCTCGGTGACGGATGTCGACGTCGTCAAGCGGTGCATGGAAGGCGTCGAGGTGGTCCACCACGTGGCTGCAGCCTTTCGGGAGCTGAACGCGCCGGACATCCAATATCGTGCAGTCAACGTCGATGGCACGCGGAACCTGTTGCAGGCTGCGCTCGACGCGGGCGCACGCAAGTTTGTGTACTGCAGCACCTGTGGGGTGCACGGTAACGTTGACAATCCCCCAGGCGACGAAAACTCCCCCATCCAGCCCCACGATTATTACCAGCAGAGCAAGTACGACGCCGAGCCGATCGTGCTCGAGTATGGCGAAAAGGGCCTGGAATCGACGATCCTCAGGCCGAATGCCATCTTTGGCCCCGGTGACGTCGGCCGTTTCTTGCTGATCTTCAAGCAGCTGGCGCGCGGCTGGTTCCCGATGTTCGGCAGCGGGCAGGTGCTCTACCACCCGCTGTATATCGACAACTTCTTGGATGCTTTCGTGCTCGCCATGGAGCCACGCAAGGGCGCGGGGCAGGCCTACCTGATCGCCGACGAGGAGTACCTGACGATCGAGAATCTCGTGCGGCGAACGGCTGCTGCCATGGGGCAGGAGTTCCGGTTTGTCCATTTGCCCGTGTGGCCGGTGGTCGCCGCCGGCTATGTGGTGGAGGCCTTTTGCAAGCCGTTCGGCATCCAGCCACCCCTGCATCCGCGCCGGGTCGATTGGTACCGCCACGACCGCGCCTTCAAGATCGACAAGGCCAAACGCGATCTAGGCTACGTGCCGCGCGTCGGCCTCGACGAGGGCCTCAGGTACGCTGTGGAGTGGTATCGCCAGGAAGGCATGCTGCCCTGACAGTGGCTGAGCTCGCGATCGTCGAGGGCGCGCGATCGTTGCCCCGAGGCTCACCGGGATATACGACACCCACGCGCGTCATGGGTTCGTCTCCGCGTCACTCGGCCATGCCTAGGGTGTGGGCCGATCAGGCCCGACCTCGCTTTACCGCCAGCGACCGGTTTCGTCCGTCTAGCCACCCCTATCGAGGCGGTTGACCACCGGCCGGTGATGCGCCTCGTCGACCCACTGCTCGAGACTGGCAATGTCCTCGCCGTCGAAGTTGTGCCGCCAGAAAATCTCCAGGTTGAAGATCATCCACAAGCGGTAGTTGTGATCCATGCGGCTGGCGACATGCTCGTCCTGCATACGCTGCAGCGCCTCGCGACGGAACAGGCCCGCGTCGACCAGCCGGCTTTCGCTGATGGTCCGTTGCATCAGCCCCTGCAGCGGCCCCCGCAGCCACAGCGCCAGCGGAAAGCCGAAACCCTTCTTCGGCCGGTTGACGATGTTGTCCGGCAGGAAGCGCGCCGCGAGCTTGCGGGTGACGTACTTGATCTGTCCGTTCTTCAGCTTCAGCGCCGCCGGGATACGCATCGCGAACTCGGCCACGCGCCGGTCGAGGAATGGGCTGCGCAGCTCAAGGCTGTGGGCCATCGACATGCGGTCGACGGTCGGCAGCTGGTTCTCGGTGAGGCGCGTCTGGCAGTCGACGTGCAGCATCTTGTCCACGAAGTCGCTGGCGCAGCCGTCGTCGAAAAAGCGCCGCATCAGCTGCTCACTGGCGTCCCGCTCGAGGGCCGGCCAGTGGGCGGCGGTGAACAGCTCGGCCTTGAGCGCTTGCGGAAAGCGAAGGTGCGCGACACTGTCCGCGTAGCGCTCGAAGCCCTTGCTGTCTGCCATGCGATCGATCCAACGGAGCTTCGCGGTGACTGAGTTGTATCCGAAGCTGTCGGGGATGGCCTTGAACAGCGGGCGCAACAGCTTGTGGCGCAGCACGGCCGGAACGGCGGAGTACACCTCAGCGAGGCGCTGGCCCTTGTAGCGGTCGTAACCTGCGAAAAGCTCGTCGCCGCCGTCGCCACCGAGCGCCACGGTGACGTGCCTGCGGGCCACCTCGGAGACGACGTACACGCCCGCGCCGAAGGGGTCCACGGGTTCGTCGAGGGCGGCGACCATGCGCGGCGTCAATGCCGCCAGATCAGGCTCGACGATGGTCTCCGTGTGGCGCGTCTTGCAGATCTCCGCGACCTGCCTGGCCCAGGGCAGCTCGCTCTGCCCCTCGTCATGCACGCCAATCGCAAAGGTTGACAGCGGTTCCCCGAGCGCGCGGCTGGCATAGTGCACGACGAGGCTTGAGTCGATGCCGCCGGAGAGGAACGAGCCGAGCGGTACCTCGCTCATCAGGTGTTCCTCGACCACGCTGGCGAGTAGTTCGTCGAGGCGGTCGATGATTTGGATCTCGGTCAGCGCATGCTTCGGCTCGTAGGCGGGCCGCCACAGCTCGCGCAGTGATTTCCTGCCATCGGCGATCCGCAGCTCGTGGGCGGCCGGCAGTTTGTGGATACCCTTGAAGAACGTGCCTTCCCCGGGCAGGAAGCGCAGCGACATGTAGTGGGAGAGCGTGCTGAGGTCGAGCTGGCGGGACAGGCCGGGCAGGGTCAGCAGCGCCTTGACCTCGGAGGCGAACGCGAAGCCCTCGGGTGTCTCGACCCAGAACAGGCTTTTCTGGCCGAGCCAGTCCCGCGCCAGCCTCAGCTCGCGCGTCTGGGTATTCCACAGCGCATAGCAGAACATGCCCTCGAGGCGGCCCACGCCATCGGGGCCGTCGCGCTCGAGCACGCGCAGCACCACCTCGGTGTCGCTGTCGGTGCGGAACGCGACGCCGTCGGCCTCGAGTGCGCGGCGCAGCGTCCGGTAGTTGTAGATCTCGCCGTTGAACACCAGCACCAGCCGACCGTCCTCGGTCACCATCGGCTGTTGGCCGTGCGCGCGGTCGATGATTGACAGGCGCCGTATGCCGAGGCCCACGCCGTCCGAGATGAAATCGCCCTTATCGTCAGGGCCGCGATGCACCAGCGCCTGGATCATGCCGGCGAGCCGTCGCCGGAGTTCGGGTTCTGGCAAGGGGTGGCGGGAAAGGAGTCCGGCTATGCCGCACATGCGGGGGTCAACCTCGTCCCGCGTTCAGCGCGGGGTGGCTACAAGATACAGGGTCGCGAGCATCAGGGAAAAGCCAAGCCCGTACGGAAGTCGAGCGCGTCACGAAACATCGGCTCGCTCATCAGCGCGTCCAGGTTGAACGGCGGTGCCGGGGAAAAAGACTGAAAAGGGAAGCCGCCCAGCGGAGTGGCATCAGGCCATGACTTGGGCGCAGCGGTTGCAGCGGGTGTCCGGCATCGACATCGAGAGCTGCGAGCGCTGGGCTGCAGCTGACGCGCCGGCCTTGAGCCCGCCGGGAACCCCTGCGCCGGCCCGCCGCCCCCCCGGGGACTCCCGAAAAAGGGCCTTTGTTCGTCTCATACTCCCGGCGTGCACGTGCGTTGTGTTTTCGCCATCTTAGATACCTCATTGTGTGACGATCAGGTGTCAGCGATGGCGGGTCAAGTCAACTTCCAGAGGAGCGCGGGCGCGCCCGTTGTCAGGTTGGCTGCCTGAGACCCCATCCTCCGTTCGCTGTCACCAAGCCGAAGCCGCCAGCAACTCCCTATGCACTGCCTCCGCCCTGGCCAAGAGATCGGCTGGAACAATCTCCGCCTCGAAAGGGTGAAGTTTCGCCGGTCTGATCCGCGGTGCACTTGCTAGTAGGGCACTTCTATCCCCTAACGCAAGAATGTCGGCGAAATACTCCAACCCTTGGGAGGGACTTTCGCAGAATCGCTCGTAGGAAAGCAAAAAGACTCTATCGTTAGCTTTCCGCACACCAAGCAAATGTTCGTATGTCGCGACCCAATACGTAATCCAAAAGGGCAGCTTTGTGGCGTCATGGTGCTCGCCGATAGAGCACCAACCGCCAAAATCAATCGGCCGAAGATTTTCCCCAAAATCGAAATGGCCAATGGCCGCCATGTAGTCGCGAGCAAAGAGATCTTCGCGGTGTATTGCTAGAAAATTCAGGTGCTGCTTCAAAAGCGATGCGGCATGTTGCAGCGGTTGCCGATACGGCACGATAATCACGGCGTCGTCAAAGTTCTGAACAATCAAATTCACTCGAGCAATGTTGAGATTGTTCTTGGACACGTAGCGCCTGGGCTTGCTGGCTCCTTCGCCACGTAACGCGATGATCTTGCGTAT
>JAQBCT010000122.1:0-6060 GCA_032124855.1 Gammaproteobacteria bacterium | reverse complement strand
ACGCGCGCCAGGGCATCACCGGTGCACGTGATCGGCGAACCATCGGCTTTCAAACCATTCGTGGCGGCGACATCGTCGGCGAGCACACGGTGCTGTTTGCCGGCGCCGGTGAGCGGCTGGAGATTACGCATCGCGCCGCGAGCCGGATGAATTTCGCCAGCGGTGCAGTGCGTGCCGCACTCTGGCTCGAGGGCCGCAGCAACGGGCTGTACGATATGCAGGATGTGCTGGGACTGAGCGCGCTCCGAGCGAGTGCGAGTGACAGCGAAGGGACACCACACTAGAATACGCGCCCAGCCTGCCGAGCCGCTCAGTTTCATCGCTGCAGCAGCGTTCGGTTGATCAGAACAGCAAGCGGGTGGGAAGTGATTCCCCCCGCTTTTTTGCAACCTCGGGACTGCAAACTTGATACCGGCTCTCCTGGCACTCGAAGACGGTAGTGTGTTTCGCGGCACCTCTGTGGGTATCGAAGGCCGCGCCATCGGCGAGGTGGTGTTCAACACCGCGATGACCGGATACCAGGAAATTCTCACGGATCCTTCGTACGCCAGCCAGATTGTCACGCTGACGTATCCGCATATTGGCAATACCGGCACCAACACTGAAGACGATGAATCGGATCGTGTCTGGGCAGCGGGACTCGTGATCCGCGACGTGCCCATACGAGCCAGCAGCTGGCGGGCGCAGCGGACGTTGCAGGAATTCCTTGCGGCAGAGCGCGTGGTTGCGATCGCCGAGATCGACACGCGGCGCTTGACGCGACTGATTCGCACCAAAGGTGCGCTGGCTGGCTGCATTGTCAGCGGCAGCGATATAGATGAAGCGTCTGCAGTCGCCGCGTCGCGCGCCTTCCCGGGCTTGAAAGGGATGGATCTGGCGGCGGCTGTGACCTGTGCCGCGCCGCAGCAGTGGCAGGGCGGCAGCTGGCAACTGGGCGAGGGCTACAGCAATCCCTCAACCGATGGATTTCGTGTTGTGGCCTATGACTTCGGAGTGAAGCGCAACATCCTTCGGCTGTTGGCAGACCGCGGCTGCAGTGTGACCGTCGTACCGGCGAATACGACGGCGTCACAGGTGCTGGACCTGGCGCCTGATGGTGTCTTTCTCTCCAACGGCCCGGGCGATCCGCAGCCGTGTGACTATGCCATCTCGGCCATCGCCGATCTGGTGGAGACTGGCCTGCCTACATTCGGGATCTGCCTGGGACATCAGTTGCTGGCGCTGGCCAGCGGCGCGACGACGTTGAAGATGCCGCACGGCCACCACGGTGCCAATCACCCGGTTAAAGATCTGCGCGACGGACGCATCATCATCACCAGTCAGAATCACGGCTTCGCGGTCGACGGACAGAGTCTGCCCAATTGCCTGAGCGCCACGCACGTCTCTCTTTTCGACGGCTCGCTGCAAGGTGTGCATCGAACGGACCGTCCGGCATTCGGATTTCAGGGACATCCCGAAGCGAGCCCAGGTCCGCGCGACTGCGAATATCTGTTCGATCATTTCATCGATCTGATGACGCACGCACGGCCGGCCCATGCCTAAACGCACCGACATCCACTCGATCTTGATTATCGGTGCCGGTCCCATTGTGATCGGCCAGGCCTGTGAATTCGATTACTCCGGCGCGCAGGCCTGCAAGGCGCTGCGCGACGAGGGGTACCGCGTGGTGCTGGTGAATTCGAATCCTGCCACGATCATGACCGACCCTTCGATGGCCGATGCAACGTACATCGAACCCGTGGAGTGGCGCACGGTTGCGCAGATCATCGAACGCGAGCGCCCCGACGCGCTGTTGCCCACGATGGGTGGGCAGACTGCGCTCAACTGCGCGCTGGATCTGGCGCGTGAGGGTGTGCTCGAGAAATTTGGTGTGGAACTGATCGGCGCCAGCCAGGATGCGATCGACAAGGCCGAGGATCGCGAGCGATTCGGCCGCGCGATGAAAGATATTGGCCTCGATACGCCGCGCTCGGCGATCGCGCACAGTCTGGAAGAAGCACTGCAGGTGCAGAGCGCGCTCGGATTCCCGTGTGTCATTCGGCCATCCTTCACCCTGGGTGGCAGCGGTGGCGGCATTGCCTACAACCGCGAAGAATTCGTCGAGATCTGCACGCGCGGATTGGATTTGTCGCCAACCAACGAACTGTTGATCGACGAATCGCTGCTGGGTTGGAAAGAATTCGAGATGGAAGTGGTTCGAGACAGACTCGACAACTGCATCATTATCTGCTCGATCGAGAACCTGGATCCGATGGGCATCCACACGGGCGACTCGATCACGGTTGCGCCTGCACAGACGCTCACCGACAAGGAGTATCAGATTCTGCGCAATGCATCGATTGCGGTGCTGCGCGAGATTGGCGTCGAAACTGGCGGCTCCAACGTGCAATTCGCCATCGATCCTGTCACGGGCCGGATGGTAGTGATCGAAATGAATCCGCGCGTATCGCGCTCCTCGGCGCTCGCTTCGAAGGCGACGGGCTTTCCGATCGCCAAAGTCGCCGCGAAACTCGCCGTCGGTTACACGCTGGACGAACTCGCCAACGATGTCACTGGGGTGACGCCTGCGTCGTTTGAGCCTTCCATCGACTATGTTGTCACGAAGATTCCACGCTTCACGTTCGAGAAATTTCAGAACGTCGATTCGCGCCTCACCACGCAGATGAAATCGGTGGGCGAAGTAATGGCCATCGGGCGGACGTTCCAGGAATCGTTTCAGAAGGCGTTGCGCGGTTTGGAGACGGGCCGCACCGGGCTGAATGAGATGGCGATAACGGACAGCGAAGACGAACGCGCCAGTCTGATCAAAGAACTGAAAGTGCCGGGTGCGGATCGCATCTGGTTCGTGGCGGATGCGTTTCGCGCCGGCATGAGCGTTGCCGAGCTGAACGAGCTGACGGCCATCGATCCCTGGTTCCTGGCGCAGATCGAAGAACTCGTGATGATCGAAAACAAGCTCAAAGCGCGTCGCGCCCCACCGCTGGACGCAGCCGAGATGTATCGACTCAAGCGCAAGGGATTTTCGGACGCACGATTGGGCGAATTGCTGGGGATTTCCGAAGCTGCGCTGCGTGATCATCGTCACGCGCTGGGAATCCGCCCGGTATTCAAACGCGTGGATACCTGCGCAGCAGAGTTTCCCTCGGCGACGGCCTATCTGTATTCCACGTATGAAGAGGAGTGCGAGGCGGCACCGTCACAGCGCCGCAAGATCATGGTGCTAGGTGGCGGGCCGAATCGCATCGGTCAAGGCATCGAGTTCGACTATTGCTGCGTGCACGCGGTGCTGGCCATGCGTGAAGATGGCTACGAGACGATCATGGTCAACTGCAACCCCGAGACGGTTTCCACCGACTACGATACGGCGGATCGGTTGTACTTCGAGCCAGTGACGCTCGAGGATGTGTTGGCCATTGTCGATGTCGAACAGCCCACGGGTGTCATTGTTCAGTTCGGTGGGCAGACCCCGTTGAAACTCGCCGAGGCGCTCGAAGCGGCAGGTGTGCCCATCATCGGCACGAGCGCCGATGCCATCGACCGCGCCGAGGATCGGCAGCGGTTTCAGGCGCTGATCACCAAGCTCGGCTTGCGGCAGCCGGAAAATCGTACGGTTGCGACGGTCGAGGAAGGCATCGAAGCGGCCGATGGCGTGGGCTTTCCAATGGTGGTGCGGCCTTCGTATGTGCTTGGCGGGCGCGCCATGGAAATCGTTCACAACAAGAACGATCTGGCGCGGTATCTGCGCAATGCCTTTGTTGTGTCGAACTCCGCGCCGGTGCTGCTCGACAGATTTCTCGATCAAGCCGTCGAAATCGATGTGGACGCCGTTTGCGACGGTGAACAGGTGGTCATTGGCGCGATCATGCAACACATCGAACAGGCGGGCGTGCATTCGGGCGACTCGGCGTGCTCGTTACCACCGTTCCGGCTGGACGCATCCGTTCAGGATGAAATACGCCGTCAGGTCAAGGTGATGGCGGTGGAGCTGGGCGTGGTTGGTCTGATGAACGTGCAGATGGCGGTTCAGCAAGACAATATCTTCGTGCTGGAGGTGAATCCGCGGGCATCCCGCACAGTCCCGTTCGTATCGAAGTGTATCGGCGTCTCGCTCGCCAAGATCGCGGCGCGGTGCATGGCGGGCACGCTTCTATCGACACAGCAATTCACGACCGAGGTGATCCCGCACTACGTATCCGTTAAGGAATCCGTGTTTCCATTCATCAAGTTTCCTGGTGCAGACCCGATTCTGGGACCCGAGATGAAGTCCACCGGCGAAGTGATGGGAGTGGGTGATACATTTGCCGAGGCGTTCGCAAAGGCTTCGCTTGCGGCGGGTGAGAAATTGCCCCGCGAAGGGCGCGCATTCCTCAGTGTGAAGACGTCCGACAAGCCGGGTGTGTCCCGGGTGGCGCGTGAATTGATCTCGCTCGGCTTCGAATTGGTGGCAACGCGCGGCACCGCTCGGGTTCTCGCCGAGGCGGGTGTGGTAGCGGAGGTCGTACACAAAGTCACTGAGGGGCGCCCGGACATCACCGATCTGCTGAAAAACGCAAAGATCGATCTGATCATCAACACCACTGAAGGGCGCCAAGCGATCAGTGACTCGGCAGTCATCCGCCGACTCGCATTGCAGAACAAGGTCTGTTACACCACCACCCTGGCCGGCGGTGAAGCATTTTGCACGGCTATTCGATTTGGGCGTGGCAACAAAGTGCGGCGCCTGCAGGATCTACACGCGAGCGTGGCACGATGAAAGTACCCATGACGATGGAAGGCGCGGAGCGCCTGCGCGAAGAACTCAACCATCTGAAGAGTGTATTGCGCCCGCAGATTATTCAGGCGATCGCCACGGCCCGCGAACACGGCGACTTGAAGGAAAACGCTGAGTATCACGCGGCCAAGGAGCAGCAAGGCTTCGCGGAGGGTCGAGTCAAGGAGATCGAGGCTAAGCTGAGCGAAGCGCAGGTGATCGACGTTACCAAGATCAAACACACCGGCAAGGTCGTGTTTGGTGCGACGGTGACGCTCATTGCAGGCGATGATGGTGCCGTGCGTCGTTATCGGATCGTTGGCGAAGACGAAGCCGATCTGAAGAACAATACGATCTCCGTCATGTCACCGTTGGCGCGTGCGCTAGTCGGGAAATCTGAAGGTGATTCGGTGGTCGTTAAGGCGCCAAACGGATCGCTTGAGTACGACATCGACAAAGTCGAGCATATCTGAACCCGTTGCTGTCTCTAGGCGTAACGAGTGACGTTGGACAGACGGGGCTCAGCATCCGGATTGGGGCGGTACAAAACCAATACCTTGCCGATCACCTGTACAATTTCTGCTTCACACTGCGTTGCGAGTGACGCGCCGAGGTCGCGGCGCGCGGCGCGGTCCATGACATTGATCTTGATTTTGATGAGCTCGTGATCACGCAGCGCGCGATGTGCCTCGTCGAGCAATCCCGGCGTGATACCGCGCTCGACGATGGTTACCACACTATTGAGGTGATGGGCGGCTCGCCGCAGTCGGCGCTTGTCTTTAGTCGATAGCATCGGCGCATTATATGGATTCGTGTGATGACGAAGCGATCAAAATCCAGTCAGCGGTGGCTTGAACGCCAGAAGCGTGATCCCTACGTCAAGAAAGCGGCGCAAGAAGGGCTCGGTTCCCGTGCGCATTTCAAACTCGAACAACTCGACCGGCGCTTCGCGCTGTTGCAGGCGCATATGACGGTGCTCGAACTGGGTGCGGCACCTGGCGGCTGGACCCGCTTTCTGGCGAAACGATTGCGCGGGGGCCGCCTCATTGCTGTGGACCACCGGGAGATGCCGATTCCTGACCGCGTAACCTTCCTGTGCGTGGACATCTACTCCGAGGATTTTCAGGTCGCAGTAGAGGGGGCATTGGGCGGGCGACGGCTCGACCTTGTTTTATCGGATATGGCGCCCAACATCAGTGGGGTGAAGGTGGCCGATCAAGCCGCGACCATGGCGCTGGTGGATGTGGCGACGGAAGCGGCCAGTCGATGGTTGAACCCCGGCGGGGCATTGGTGGTCAAGATGTTTCAGG
>JAQBCT010000121.1:0-14798 GCA_032124855.1 Gammaproteobacteria bacterium | reverse complement strand
GCCTGTGGGAGGGGCTTCAGCCCCGATCCTTGTATGGAAAGTCTGCGCACTAAGATCGGGGCTGAAGCCCCTCCCACCGGCTCTGCGGATCCGTCATGACGCCTGCTCTGCCAACTGTTCCCGGGCGCGCTCGATGAAGCGCGCCAGCACCTCGGGGGGTTGCGCCCCCGGAATGCCGAAGCCACTGGGCAATACGAAACACGGCACACCGGTCACGCCGGCGTCGTAGGCCTCGCGCACCCGTGCCTGCAGATCATCAACCCCCACATCGCTGCCCAACATGGCAAGCGCGGCGTCGCGGTCGAGCCCGACCTGCGCCGCGGCATCTGCCAGCACGTGGTGATCGCCCAGGTCGCGACCTTCGCAGAAATAGCAGCGGAACAGTGTTTCCATCAGGCTGTGCTGCACCTCGCCCGGTCCCGCCCATTCCACGAGGCGATGACCGTTGAACGTATTCGGTACGCGTTCGATCGCGGCATAGTTCAATTCGAGTCCGATGCTTGATGCTTCCTCCGCGATGCGCGTCGGCGTCCCTGGCTTGCCCGCAGACTGGCCAAAGCGCGCGCGCATGAAGGTGGCGCGATCAACGCCTTCAGCAGGCAATTGCGGATACAGCTGAAATGGTCGCCAGCGCACCCATACGCCCTCGCCGACGGGCGTGGCGAGTACCGCATCGAGTCGCCGCTTGCCGATGAAACACCACGGACAAATCAGATCCGAATAAACATCGATGTGCATGGTGATGGCCTCGCGGACGGAATCCCGGGATTATAGGCGCATCACGCATCCCAGGATCTCGCCATGCAGGTTGGTCTCGTCACCGGTCACCACAAACTCGAACTCATCGACATGCCCGCACCCACGCCGACACCGGGCAAGGCGGTGGTGGACATCAGCTACTGCGGCATCTGCGGCACGGATCTGCATGCCTTTCAGTCCGGCGAGCCGTACAACCCCGCCATCTGCGGCCACGAATGGATGGGGCATATCAGCGCTGTCGGTCAGGATGTGGACCACGTCCGCGAAGGCGACCGAGTCGCCGTGGGTGCGGCTTCCGCGTGCGGTCAATGCGCCACCTGTCGGCGCGGTGACGCCGCGCATTGTGAAACGGCCTTCATGGGCATGATCGGCGTCGGTCCGATGGCTGCGCCGCACGGCGGATTCGCCTCAGCCATCGCCATCGATGCCAGCCGGTTGTATCAGGTGAACGCTGCGTTAAGTGATATCGATGCAGCGATTCTGGAACCCGCCACAGTGGCGGTGCATGCAGTGCGACGCACCGACATCCGCCTGGGTGACAGTGTCGTGGTGCTGGGCGCGGGGCCGATCGGATTGCTGGTGCTGCAGGCGGCTCGTGCCGCAGGCGCCGGCACGGTGGTACTGGTAGAGCCGGAGCGCACGCGACGCGAGATCGCCAAAACGCTTGGCGCCGACGTGGTCGTCGATCCTACGCACGATGACGCGACGCAGATCATCAACACACATCTTGGTCAGGCCGGCGCCGACGTGGTATTCGAGTGCGCCGGTATTCCGGCGACGATCGAACAGGCCGTGTCGCTGGTACGTCGCGGCGGAGTTGTATCGTTGGTTGGGGTGCCGAACCGCCCCGCCGAGATTCACGCCGCCGGATGGCTGTTCAAGGAGGTTCGCGTCGCAACGTCACTTGCCTATCTGCGAGAGGAATTCGAGATCGCACAGGGCCTGGTGGCCGATGGCCGCATCAAGGCGGCGGCGCTGCATACCTCCACCGTGGCATTGGCAGGCCTTGCCGATGCATTTGCACAACTGCTGGCGGCACCCGCCCAGGTCAAAGTGCTGCTTGATCCGCGCCTTTGACAACCTGCATGAACGCCGCAATGGCTTCATGTTCGAATCCGCCGTGCAGTTTCTGATTGCGCGCAAACGCGGAGACTTCGTCGAGGGTATGCCAGCCAATGCGCTCGAGTTCGTCGCTGTCGAAGCGTTCGATGACTCCGTCAAATCGCGCGCCGAATACTTTGTGGCGCGCACTCTTGTAGCGATAGTCGCCGCAGTCGGTCAACGCCCCCAGCTCGAGTCGCCCAAGCTCTTCGGCCACCTCACGCCGCGCCGCCGCCTCCGCGCTCTCACCCCATTCGATGCGTCCGCCCGGCAATCCCCAACGACCCCGCTGGCGCGGCAGGTACGCATGATGAACAACCAGCAGAAATCGTTCGCCGGACCACAGAATGCAGCGGGCCGTTTTGTATTGCAGCCAGGCGGGTCGGGGCATGCGGGGCGCCCCTATAACACCGTCAGCGCGGTGGCGATCGACAGCGCAAGTCCACCGGCGTACGTGCCCAGTGCGCCGACAAATCGCAACGGATGCGGTTTATCCATCGTGGCGCCTGCGAGCAGACCCACGACAATCAGATACCGACACAGCGTGATTGCCATGATCACCCAGCCCACCCACGCAGCCGGATCCGTCGACGCCACGTAGAGAAACAGCACGGCGAGGAACGGCGCGTACTCCGCCGTATTGCCATGTGCCCGCATGGCTTTGTTCAGCGAATTGGTCGGATCGGGATCGAATCCGGTGGTCTTGTTCTCGCTTCCGCGACGCAACGAAACCAGCAGGCCCAGACCGAACAACAGGATGCCCAGCAACGCAACACACACCACTGCAATCATCATGATCGTCTCCTTCATCAATGTTCGCTTTCATGCATGAAACGCCGAACCAACGGCGCCAATCCCAACACCACCGCGCCCACGACTACCGCCACCCACGCCAGGAAGCCGAACGTCTCCACGTATATCTGCAGCGACTGGGCGCCAGCCACCGCTTCGCCGGGCACCTCCGACACACTGGCCCCGGCCGCGATCAGGCCTGCGACGTAGTGCGAAAACGCGCTGGAGAGGAACCAGACACCCATCATCAGACCCACGACCCGGGGTACGGATAATTTCGTTACCATCGACAATCCCACCGGCGACAGACACAGCTCGCCCGTCGTATGCAGCAGATAGGCAAGCGCCAGCCAGCCGGCGGCGACCATGCCGTTGTCATCCGCATGCGATGCGCCGTACACCAACGCTGCGAACCCCAGGCCCACCTGCACCACACCCAAGCCGAATTTTGCCGGCGTGCTCGGTTCGAAACGGCGCGCTGCGAGGGCAACCCACAACCAGGAAAAAAGGGGCGCCAACAGGATGATGAAGGCGGGATTGAAGGCCTGGAACTGTGACGCCTGAATGGAGAACCCAAACAGCGTCTTGTCGACATTACGCTCCGTGAACAGATTCATGGAGCTGCCGGCCTGCTCGAAGAACGCCCAGAACACCACTGAGATTGCGGTCAAGAACAGCACCACCAGCATGCGGTCGCGCTCGATCGGCGTCAGTCGCAACACTGAATAGCCAATGATACCGGCCACGGTGACCACCGCCGCCACCAGCAGCAGACCGCCCACCACTTCGTGCCACTGCACCAATTGCCAGGCCACGATCACGCTGAGCAGCCCCGCACCATAAATGATCCGTTCGCGGTTCAAGCCAAACCCGATCACTTCGCGCAGCGTCGCAGCGTCGCTGGGCAGCCCCGCCGACTCGAACAGATGCTGGCCGCGCACGAAGGTGATCAGACCGGCCAGCATGCCGAACCCCGCCAGCCCGAAGCCGTAAGCCCAGCCATACGTTTGTCCCAGGTAGCCGACAATCAGCGACGCGAGCATCGCGCCCAGGTTGATACCCATGTAGAAGAACGTGAAGCCGCCATCGCGGCGCGGATCGCCTTCGCCGTACAGCTGCCCGACGATGCTGGAGATGCTGGGCTTGAGAAATCCTACACCGACGATGATAAAGGCCAGCGATGCATAGAAGATCTGCAGTGACGCCGCGTCCCGCTGCACGCCATCGGCAGTTGCACGCGCAGCATCGCCTTCGATGGCCATGCCGAAGTGGCCGACGCACAACAGCACCGCGCCGAAGATCACAGCCTTGCGAAAGCCCAGATAGCGATCCGCAATCAGCCCGCCGAACAGCGGCATCAGATACACCAGCGCGCCATAACTGGCATAAATGCCGGCCGCCTGGGCGTCGCCGAATAGAAAGTGCTGGGTGAGGTAGAAGATGAGCAACGCACGCATCCCATAGAAGCTGAAACGTTCCCACATCTCTGCGAAGAACAACACCATGAGTCCGCGCGGATGACCCAGTACGGTTCCTGGCGCGACTGCCGCTTCACTCATCCGTTATCAATCCTCCCACCGACGCCGCATCATACACGGCCCGGCAATCCGGCCTAGAATCGCGGCAATCATTGCGGAGAACCGTCATGCGAGTCGTCGTTGCGCAGATGAGCCACGAAACCAATACGTTCTCACCTGTGGTCACAGACCTCGCACGCTTTTCACCGCGCGGCGGGGTGCCACTCGAGGGGCACGCTGCCATCGATACATACCGCGGCAGTGCCACGTGTCTCGGCGGCTATATCTCGCTGTGCGAATCCATCGGCGCCACCGTCGAACTGCCCATTGCCGCCGGTGCCGCGCCCAGCGGTCCGGTGGAAGATGCGGCATTTGAGTACATCGTTGACAAGATCGTCCGCACCGTCGCCGCAGGCTGTGATGCGATCATGCTCGATCTGCATGGCGCCATGGTGAGCAGGACTTACGACGATGCCGAGGGTGAACTGCTGCGACGTATCCGCGCCGTTGCACCGAACACGCCCATCGCAGTAGCGCTGGATATGCACGCCAACCTGTTCGAGGCGATGGTTGCCAACGCCAACGTCATCGCCGGCTATCACACGTATCCGCACATCGACATGGATAAGACCGCACTGCGCGCCGGACGCGCGCTGCTGAAGATGCTGAATGGCGAGGCCGCTCCGGTGATGGTGTGGGGCAACGCGCCGATGCTGCCGCACGTGATGCGCCAGGGCACCGACGATTTCCCCAACGATGCGTTGCAGGCGCGAGCGCACGCAATCGAGGCCGAGGGCGCGTTGGCCGTGAGCCTGTTCACTGGCTTTCCGCACGCCGACATCGAACAGGCTGGCCTATCCGTGGTCGTCGTCAGCAATGGCGACCGCGCCCAGGCAGAGCGCTGGCGCGACGAACTGCTCGATCAGGCGTGGCGTGACCGCGAAGCATTCGTCTACCGGCCCGAACCGCTGACGGAGTCCGTCGCCAAGGCGCACGTGATCGGTGCTGAACCCGGCGAGGGGCCGGTAATTCTGCTGGACCACTACGACAACACCGCTTCAGGCGGCACGATGGATACCACCGATGTACTTGCGGAAATCCTGCGCCAGGGACTCGAGGATGTAGCCGTATTCGGCATCTTCGACCCCGAGGCTGTGCAGGCGATGGTGCGCTGTGGGGTCGGCAATGAGCTGACGGTATCTCTGGGGGGCAAGCTTGCGATGCCCGCCATTGCGCGCCAAAGCGCGCCGCTGTCCGTGACCGGGCGCGTCAAGCTGATCTCGGACGGTCGCTTTCCCGCGACGGTCGCCATGTCCCGCGGCCTTACGATGAATATGGGCACCACCGCCGTGCTGTCCACTGGCAGCGTCGATATCATCGTGATTTCGCGCCACATCGAGCCATTCGATCCTGGCTGTTTCACCTCGCTGGGCATCGACCCGACGCAGCGGCGCTTCCTCATGCTGAAAAGCCGCATTCACTATCGCGTGGGCTTTCGCAAGCTGGCGCGCGCGGTGGTGGAATGCGCCGGCGTTGGCGTGTGCACATCGGACTACTCGGAGCTGAAATTCACGAAAGTGCGGCGGCCCATCTATCCGCTCGACGGCATCAACTCACTCGAACGGTTCTAGCGGGTGCGGCAAATGGTGCCAGGCACCAAATGTTCGACCTGCCAAATGGTGCCTGGCACCATTTGGCGGGTCGTCAGGGCTTCAGGGCGCGGTAGAGGAACGGCAGACTGCGGTCCATGCGGTAGTCGATGCCGGAGTGCGTGCCGTCGAATTCCTCGTAGACATGGGCAATACCGGCTCGACCCAGTTCTCCCGAGAGGCGGCGGGCACCGTAGTGGATGTTGAACTGATCACGCCAGCCGCAGTCGATGAAGATCCCCTTCAGCGTGCGCAGCGCCGCGCGATGGCCACGCACCATGTGGATCGGATCGTGCGCGAGCCAGCGCTTCCAGCGCGCTTCGATGATCGCGCCTGTGTCGAGGTCGAACGGAATTTTGAATCCGTTGGGTGAGGCTGGCGCCGGATCGTAGCTGGCCGCCATGGCAACCAGCATGAGCGCCATCACTTCATCGTTATTCGGGTTCTTCTTGGTCGCCAGCGCATCCAGGAAGCGGCGGATGCGGCCGTCGTCCTGCCCCGCGATACACGGCGGCGGCACGCGATATCGGCCAGCCTTCTGCGCTGGGCGGCGATAGGTGGCCAGCAGATTGAGCACCTTCGGCCAGTCGCCGCGGTAGACGAAATCGAAATACGCATCGCCCGAATGATCGGCAATCGCACCCCAGTACTTCGCGTATTTCATCCCGTGCACGATGGCGCCGTAACCGCCCGAGGATTTGCCGAAGCAGCCGCGATGATCGCGCGATGCCAGCGTGCGGAATTCACCGTCAACGAACGGGATCAACTCCTGGGTGAGATAGTCCGCGTAGCGGCCGATGGCGCTGGAGTTGATGTATTGATTGCCGCCCAATGCGGTGAAGCAGTCCGGAAACACCACGATGGCACTGCCCATGCGCCGCTCTCGGATGAGTCGCGCAACTTGCTCGGGCACACTTTCATCAAATGCGCGCCACGCCACGTGCGCATGCCCCGACCCTGTATAACCCACCAGATCGAATAACACCGGGAAGCGTTTGCGGCCGCGTGCAGCATTGTATTGAGGCGGCAGCCACACCGGCAGCTGGCGCACGTGCGGGTCGTGCAGGGGATTGTCGGCCAGCACCCGCGAAGTGTGCTCCAGAACAACCAGTTGTCCCTCACCCGGAAAGGTCTGCTTCAACATCTCGTGTCTCCCGCGTTGAATGCCGTGAGCAATGCATCGAGATCGGCATTGCCGCCGCTGATGATGACGCCGATTCGACGCCCTTTCTTCGCTGCAGGGGCTTCGAGCAGGGCGGCCAGCGGCACCGCGCCTGATGGTTCCACCACGAGCTTCATCCTTTCGAAGAATAGTCGCGTCGCCGCGAGGATTCCCGCCTCACTCGCCAACGACACGGTAACGCCGCACGCCGCGAGAATGTCGAAATTGATTCGGCCCAGCGGTGTACGCAACCCGTCGGCCATCGTCTGTGGATTCAGCATCGGCGCGATGGCGCCGTTGGCGAGCGAACGGAAGGCATCGTCAGCACCGGCCGGCTCGGCAGCGACTACGGCCACGCCCGCATGGCGTGCGACAACCGCGCAACCACTGGCCAGCCCGCCGCCGCCCACGGGCACCCAGATCTGCTCCAGATCGGGCGCATCCTCGAGCAGTTCCAGCGCGGCTGTCCCCGCGCCCGCCACGATGCGCGCGTCGTCGTACGGCGGCACGAAATGCGCGCCTGTCCGCGCCACCACATCGGCGAGTGTGGCCTCGCGCGCCGCAACATTCGCAGCGCACTCGATGATCGTGGCGCCATAGCCCTCGATGGCGGCGCGCTTCACGCGTGGTGCGTTATCCGGCACCACGATATAGGCGGCGATGCCACGAATGCCGGCGGCAATTGCAAGTGCAGCGCCATGATTGCCTGACGAGTGCGTAGCAACCCCCGCGGCCGCCTGCGCATCGCTGAGCGACAGCACTGCATTCAACGCGCCGCGCATCTTGAACGCTCCGCCTCGTTGCAGGTTTTCACATTTGAATGTCACGCGCGCGCCCACCCGTTCATCGATGGTGCGGCTGGTGAGCAGCGCCGTTCGGTGAATATGCGGCGCAATGCGCGCATGGGCGGCGCGCACGTCATCGATGCTCACGCGCAACTCAGATGACGCCATCGCTCACCAGTTGTGCGCGCTGCGCCGCATCGAGGCCCAGCAATTCGCCGTAGACCTCGTCGTTGTGCGCACCCAGCGGTGGTCCCGGCCAGCGCACCGTTCCCTGGGTGGCCGACATGCGCGGAAAGACATCCTGCATCTTCAGATTCTTGAAATGCGGATGCGCCACATCGACGATGGCGCGTCGCGCCTGAAAATGCGGATCTGCCAGCATCTCAGGGGCGCGATAAATGCGCCCGGCGGGGACACCGTGATCCGCCAGGCGCGCCAGCAGCACCTCCGCATCGAGCGTGACACTCCACGCGCCGATCAGCTCATCGAGCTCCGTTTGGTTCTCCCCGCGCGCCACGTGATCGACGAAGCGCGCATCACGTGCGAGCTCCGGTTGCGCCATGGCCTCACACAGGCGTGCAAATACCGAATCCTGATTCGCGCCCATCACGATCATCTCGCCGCCGCGCGTGGGGTAGACGTTCGACGGCGCGGTCTTCGGCAGAATCGCGCCGCTGCGCTCGCGCACCAGCCCGCCTTCGCTGTACTCGGGGATTGTCGATTCCATCATCGCCAGCACCGCTTCGTAGATGGCCGAGTCCACCACCTGCCCCACACCGCTGCTGGCGCGGTGGTGAAGTGCGGCCAGCGCACCGACGCAGGCGAAGGTTGCGGCCAGGGAATCGCCAATCGAAAGGCCGACCCGAACGGGTGGCCGATCGGGATCCCCTGCCAGATTGCGGATGCCGCCCATCGCCTCGCCCACCGAGCCGTATCCCGCACGCTGCGCATACGGGCCGGTCTGCCCGAAACCCGACACACGCACCATGATCAGACGCGGATTCACGGCGGCCAGCTCAGCGTAGCCCAGTCCCCACTTTTCCATCGTGCCGGGGCGAAAGTTCTCGATGAGAATATCCGCATGCGCCACGAGATCGCGCAACAGCGCCTGGCCACGCGGCTCACGCAGATTCAGCGTGGCGCTTTTCTTGTTGCGCGCGATGACGCTCCACCAGACCGGCAAGCCACGCCCCCAGTCGCGCATCGCATCACCCACGCCGGGCGGTTCCAGCTTGATGACCTGCGCACCCATATCGCCCAGCAGCTGGCCACAGAACGGACCGGCAATGAGCTGGCCCAGTTCCAGCACGCGGATATCGGCGAGCGGTCCGTTGTTCGGCGACTCAACCACGATCCAGCTCATCGATCTCGCGGCGCAGCTCGAAGCCACGCTCAGTGACGATCGCCTCCAACGCGTTGAGTCGCTCGATCACATCGCGTTTGCCGAACGTGGCTTCGATTTTGTCCAGCCGCGTCGCCAGGTCACTCAGCTGTGCTTCCACGCGGCGCCCGATTTCATTGCGATGCTTGAGCGCGTTTCGATACATGCCCCCGGCTGCCGATGAGGCAATGGCGACAATTGCGATGATGGCCCATGACTCCATGATCTTCCTCTTGCTGCAGTTCTGACGAAATCAGGTCCGCACGAAGTACGGCAGCGCGATGAATGCGACGCACAACGACACCATGGCCAGTGTGCCATCCACGAAATAGGGCACTACGCAGAGCGCACAACCTGAAATGAACGGTACGAGCCGGCGCTGCCGGCGTCCGTAGATGAAGAATCCCACCCCGATGGAGCCGAACAGCATCGACCAGACAATGGAAGACTCATCGCTCATGGCGCTTGGCTGATGACCTGCTTGATCAGCTCCGTGTGCCCACCGACAAAAAAATCGGATACCACGCGATTGCGAATGATGGCGTCGGTGCCGATGAGATAGGTCACACGGCGCACGCCCAGCCCCAACGGTCCGTCCACGCCGAACGCCCGAATCACCTGCTTGTTCTCGTCGCACAACAACGGAAACGGCAACTTGAAGGTATCGCGAAAGCGGCGATGGCTTGCGGCACTCTGCGGACTGACGCCGACGATCTGCACGTTCACCGACGCCAGGCCATCAAAATTGTCGCGAAACGCGCACGCCTCGCGCGTGCACACGGGTGTGAAATCTGCCGGATAGAAGTACAGCACCAGCGGACCCCGTGCGAGCGCCGTGGCCAGGCTCCACTGCGCACCATCCTGGTCGTGGCCCGTGATGGCAGGTGCGGCATCGCCGATCTTCAACATGACTGTTCTCCTGCTTCGGTCAGGGAAATACGCCGGCTCGACTCAACATCGAAGGCAGTGGTTTGCGCAGAGCACCGCTCAGCCATTCACCGGTAGCCAGCACCGCGGCGAGTTCGCCCTCGTGGCCGATCTGCATCCGGTCGAGCATGTAGATGAGATCTTCTGTGGCGATATTGCCCGTCGCCTGCGGCGCAAACGGGCAGCCGCCAATCCCGCCGATGCTGGCATCGAGAGTTTCCACACCGACCTGCAAGGCAGCGAATGCATTGGCGATACCGGTGTTGCGCGTGTTGTGGAAATGGGCGCGCAATGGCAGCGCGGGGTGACGCTGGCGAAGTGAGCCGAACAGATCGAGCACCTGGCTCGGCACGCCCACGCCGATGGTATCGGCCAGCGCCAGTTCGGTGGCGCCCGCATCAATCAACCGCGCTGCCATGTCGAGCACACGCTCGCGCGCGACATCACCTTCGAACGGGCAGCCGAACGCCACCGCAATGATGGCGCTGCCACCCAGGCCATCGCGGGCGGCGGCGCCCAGCACCTCGCAGGCCACTGTCATCGCCTGTTCGACTGTTTGTCCCTGATTGCGCATGCCGAAGGTATCGCTCGCCGGCACGACCATGCCGATCTCCTGAAGCCGCCGGGTGGCGAGCGCACGATCATAGCCGCGCCGATTCAGCACCAGGCCGGCATAGCTGACGTCGCCACGCTGGGGCAGGTTGTGGCATACCGCTTCGGCATCGGCCATCTGCGGCACGCGCGAGGGATGTACGAAGCTCGCTACTTCGATGCGACGGAAGCCCGCGTCCAGCGCGCCCTGGATGAGTTCTAGTTTCGCCTGGGTCGGCAAGATTTCCGGTTCGTTCTGCAATCCGTCGCGGGGACTGACTTCCATGACCACGACGGATTGCGCCAGATCGCTCATGACAGCTCAGGTGGAGAAGCCATCGCGCAGGCTCACTGTGCGATTGAAGATCGGCTGCGCAGCGCTGCTCGCAGCGTCCTTGCAGAAATAGCCCTGCCGCTCGAACTGAAAGCCCTGCGCATCAGCCGCGACGATGGCAGGCTCGACCACACCGTGCCGAACAGCCAGCGATGTCGCATTCAGCGCCTGGGCAAGTTCCCGCTTGCCGGGACTGACGGCATTGAACAGACGCTCGTACAGCCGCACCTCGGCCGCGACGCCCGAGCCCGCAGACACCCAATGGATGACACCTTTCGGCTTCAGGCCGCTGGTATCGGCGCCGCTCTTCGATTCCGGGACATAACTGCATTTGAGTTCGGTCACATGCCCCTCGGCATCTTCCACCACTTCATCACAGCGGATGATGTAGGCATAACGCAGCCGCACCAGGCCGCCCAGCGACAGGCGCTTGTACTTCGGCGGCGGCACGCGCTCGAAATCGTCTCGTTCGATGAACAGTTCCCGGCCAAACGGCAGTTCTCGCGCGCCCATATGAGGCTGTTGGGGATGCCACGGTGCCGACAGCGACTCTTCGACGTCGCCTTCGTAGTTGGTGATGGTCACCCGGAGCGGATCGAGCACTGCCATGCCGCGCGGCGCGCTCGGTTCGAGATCGGCGCGGATGCAGAACTCGAGCAGACTCATCTCGATGATGTTGTCCTGCTTCGTCACACCGATGCGGCCGCAGAAGTCGCGAATGGCCGCCGCCGTGACACCGCGCCGGCGCAGACCCGCGATGGTCGGCATGCGTGGATCGTCCCACCCGGCAACATGGCCCTCGTCGACCAGTTGATGGAGCAGGCGTTTGCTCATCACGGTGTATTCCAGACCGAGTCGCGAAAATTCGATCTGCGGGGGGTGGAAATTCACGTTGATGTTGTCCAGCACCCAGTCGTACAGCGGCCGGTGGTCCTCGAACTCCAGGGTGCACAGCGAATGTGTGATGCCCTCAAGGGCGTCGCAAATGCAGTGCGTGAAGTCGTACGTGGGATAGATGCACCAGGCACTGCCGGTGCGCTGATGCGGAATATGGCGGATGCGATACAGCACCGGGTCGCGCAGATTGACGTTTGGCGACGCCATGTCGATGCGCGCGCGCAGGACATGCTCACCGTCCGCGAATTCACCGGCACGCATGCGCGCGAGCAGGTCCAGATTTTCCGCCACGCTGCGATCGCGATAGGGGCTGTTCTGCCCGGGCTCCGTCAACGTACCGCGCTGTTGCCTGATCTGCTCAGCGTCGAGACTGCACACATATGCCTTGCCGTCGCGCACTAGTTGCTCAGCAAAATCGTACAGCTGGGAAAAATAGTCGCTCGCATGGGTGAGCCGGTCGCCCCAGTCGAACCCCAGCCAACGCACGTCGCGCTGGATGGAGGCGACGTATTCCGCGTCCTCTTTGGCAGGGTTGGTATCGTCGAAGCGCAGATAGCACGCGCCCCCGAATTCCGCCGCCACGCCAAAATTCAGACAGATACTCTTAGCGTGGCCGATATGCAGATAGCCGTTGGGCTCAGGTGGAAACCGTGTGACCACTCCGCCGGAAACAACACCCCCAGCCAGATCGGCGCGGATGCGCGTGCGAATAAAATCGCTGCCTTGCGCGGGCTTCGACGCCTGAACCTTCATTTCTGCCACCGCACTGTCCAACTCGGCCGAGCGGCCGACGCGGCGGCATTGTAGCGGAATTCTGGTTTGTTGCCGGCCGACCAGCGCGGTTCAGCGGCTACTTTCGCTGACTCGTCACCAGCACATAGCAAAGCTTCGCCAGCAAAACGCCGGAGATGATTCCGAAAAGATTCCCGAGGGTTGTCAGCAACGACATTGGCTCCGCGATCTGCCGATAGACGCCAAACACAGACACCAGGGCGCTCAGCACGCCAAATCCCGCGTACACACTCGGCGGAACTGACAATCGCCCGCCGGTCTGCACAAGTCCGGTCAGCACACACGCCCAGCGAAAGAACAGCCAGGCGATGCCCACACCAACGGCAACAAAGCCGACCCCGCCCAGGCTGAATCGCTCATTGAATAAACCTCGTGCGATGTGGAAGACACCAAAGCCGCTGAGCGAGGCCATGGCCACGGCGATGACGCCGCAGACATGGCCCACGAAGCGGGCGAACGATGTCGGTACCTCTTCGTTGAACGCGTTCATCGCATTACGACCACGTCTGTTTGGCGTTATAGAGATCGGTTCCGAGCGTGTTGCCCGAGACCGCCGTGTAACCGGCGTTCACGGCCGATCCAATTCCATAGCCAACACCAAACGAGACAGCGACCGCACCACCGACATTCTGCAGCGCGAGCCCTGCACCAATTCCCGTGACGGTGATCCCGGCAATTGTTATCTCGTCCAGGCCGCCGCCCACCTGATCAATCTCATCGTCCATCAGTGTTCGCATGTTTTGCTCCTTGCAATTGTGAATGGGCTTTGAAGCCCGGTAGCCACGCTACGCCGCATGGCAATGATGCTGAAGCCTCGGCCCGGCATTTCCCACACGACCATCAGCCGAACACCGCCCCGTGGCATCACGACGGTATCAGCAGCTCGTCAACTAAATTCCAGTGCGCCCATTGCGCCGGATGACGGCGGATGTGTGCCTCGGCCAGCGTACATAGTCGCTGCGCAAGCGCCGCGACCGCCGGCGCACGGTCGGACGAGGGCGACTGGCGCGCTGCCATGACGGGCATGACCTGGGCGACAGCGGTGCCCGATGTGTCGTAGTGACACAACAACGGCAGCACATCGGCATGACCCACAAGCGCTAATTCCGCAGGGCCTCGTACGAATCGCGCCGGCCGCCCAAGAAACCGAACCGGCACCGTGCGACCAAAGCCTGCGGGCAGGTCATAGAGAACCACGACGATTGCGCCGCGTCGCAGCGCACGCACCGCGCCCTTCAGGCCCGTGTCACTGGGGCGAACAACAGTTACGGATCGCTCGGGACCCGCCACGCGTTGGAATAGGCGTTGCTCCGCGTCGCTACCCTGCCTGCGCCGCAATACGAAGATCGGTTGTGTCGATGACGTGGCACGCAGGATCTGACGCACGCCCTCCAGATAGTTGCCCATGTGAATCGTCGCAATCACGACGCCACAACGGCAGTGATCCAGATACACGCCCACCGATGATGCGTCGAGCAGCACACCGGCCGGGGCCGCGGTGGATGCATCGGCCCAGGCGTCGCGCTCCAATTGCTTATAGAAAAACCAGTCGATTGCCAGCGCGTATGCAGTCGCGGACGACTCGCCGAGCAACGCTTCGAAGCGACACTGTAACGGTGCGATCTCGCGCACAGGCAAGGCCCGCCGCAGCGCACGTACGGCCATGAATCTCGCAATGGAGTGCCGGGTCATGTCATCACCTCAGCTGCCAGCGACCGCACAGAGCGCGAAGAGCGCGCAGACGCTGTTCCGCAGCCAGGCGGTCATTGCGCGCGGCATGGCAATTGACGGTCGGGTCCAGATCACGCGCCCGCTTGCCACGAGCCTGCTGACACTGTTCATCTTCGCCATCACTGCCATCGCGCTCACATTCATCCTTTACGGTGAGTACGCGCGCAAGGAAACGGTGTCCGGCTATCTCGAACCGGAACAAGGCGTCATTCGCATCGTTACGCCGCACAGCGGCGTGATGAGTGAGTTGCGCGTGGTGGAAGGCGACAGCGTTGCCCGCGACGCCGTGCTGTTCAATGTGCAGCGGCCGCAAACGCTGGGCGATGGAAGCGACGCCGCGCGCAAGCAATTGGCGACACTGTCTGCCGCACATGCAGCGC
>JAQBCT010000120.1:0-14671 GCA_032124855.1 Gammaproteobacteria bacterium | reverse complement strand
GCAGGATCACCCTGCGGCCGGGGAGAGTCTCGGCACGTTCACGTCAAATCGCCGCACCAATGCGTTCGGCAAATCCGATGAGGACGCGTGCGTCATCGCCTTTCTTTCCGCGATCATTGCGCTGCAAGACCGCGCAATCGCTCTGGGCGGCACTGCCGTGATCGACATCAAATCGATCACGCAACACGACGACCTGACCAGCGCGACGCAGTATCGCTGCGCGGCCGGTGGCATCATCGCCAATGTGGCGCTGTCGGGCACCGTGGTGGGGGCGGCGAAACAGCCGTAGTTCTATTCCTCTACGGTTCGCGATGACTTCTTGAAGATCACCGCGAAGGCGGCGCCCACCGAGAAGCCATTGTCTCGTCCCACCAGCGGACTGTTGTCAAACGTGGCGCCGGTGAGATTGTCGTAACGCAAAAAACCGCCGAACCAGATATCGCGGATGCGATTGGAGAGCGCGAAGCTCACGCGCGTGCCGGCATAACCCGCGTCGGCGCGATAGGCATCGCGTTGCGTTGTGGCGTACTCGGGCGCGACATCGTAGTAGTAGGCGTTGTTGCGACTGTCGGCGAACAGGGGTCCTGCTGACAGTCCCATGCGCCAGCTGCCGCCGAAAACGGTGTTGCGGACGTCGAGGTTGATGTTGGGGTTGAAGACGATGCCGCGATAGTCGATCGCCGGGAAGTCGGCGCTGATCACGGCGCGCAACGGCAGGCGGATCTGCAGTTCCCAGGCGCTGTGGTCGTCGCCGCGCAGGCTGTAGTTGATGGATGGACCGATCTCCAGGGCCGGATCGAGATTGGGCATATCCTCGCGCGCATCCGACGTATGGCCGCGCACGGGGGTCGCGCCGCCAACGCTGATGTTGATCTCATAGCGGTCGCTCTTGTGCAGCAGGCCGCGCACGGAATCACCCTCGGCTTTGAGAAAATTGCCGCGGTAGATCACGTAGGGAAATGGCACCACAAATGTCGAGCGTTGCTGCGCACCGCGGAAATCCGGTCCATCGAGTACGGCGGCGCCCAGGCCGAGTTCCCACAGCGGTTTGGGCTCAGCCGCAGCAACGCCGGCCAGCGCGCAAGTGACGAACCCCGCCGCCAGTGCGGGCACAGGAATCAGGCGGAGCAACGAAAAGCTCAGGCGGCAATGCCCCGCGCTGCGAGTGAGCGACCCATCAAGCCCGCGAAATTGTCACGATAGAAATTTCGCCGGATCGCATCGGAGGCATCATCGAGCGTCGTTTCAAATCGTTTGATCGGATTGCGGCCGCCTTCCACATGCGGAAAGTCGGAGGAGAACATCGGAATATCGGCGCCCGCCTCGCGGATGATCCAGCCCACATCTTCAGTGGGATAGGGTGTGGCGCGCAGTTGCCGGCGCACGTACTCACTGGGGCGCATGGACAGCTTCTGCAGACGTTCCTCGTGGCGCAGGAACGCATCGTAGGCGCTGTCGAGATAGCGCATCCAGCTTGGAATCCAGCCTGCACCTTGCTCGATGACGCCGAACATGAGGCGTGGATGGCGATGCAGCACGCCGTCCAGTATCAGCGTGGCCAGCGTCTGCATCACCGGTGCGGGGATGGCCATGTAATCAACCGAGCGGAAATTTTCGGCGCCGCCGTGAAAGTCCGGCGGTATCGGCAATCCGTTGATGAAGTAATTCGGATTCAACAGCACGCCGCCGCCGCCCACATGAAAGACGACGGGAATTCCGGCCTCTTCTGCGATTGACCACAGCGGCGCGAGGCCGGTGTGGCTGGGTGAATGATGCCGCGGACACTGCGACGGGATCAGCAGCGCTGAGAACCCGGCCGCAACTGCGTCCCTGGCTGTGGCGCGCGTACGGTCGAAATCCGCGAGCGGGATGTAGGCGGTGGGCAACAACCGGCTATCTGCGCTGCAGAAATCGAGCATGGCGCGGTTGTGTGCGTCGGCGACACCGTAAATCAGATCCAGATCATCGCTGGTGCGTTCCAGCGTGGCGGCGTGGCCGTTGACGAAGGTGTTGAACACCAGCTGACTCGCAAACCCCAGCAGATCCAGCGCGCGTGGCCGATCACTCTTGAAATATGCACCTGTTGCGGCCCAGTTCTTACGCGACAGAATCTCGGCTTCATCAGAGGCGCGATACGCGGGATCCTGATGGCGTTCCAGCGTCTTGCGCAGAGCGTGCGCGCTGGTGGCAACCACGGCGCTGCCATCGAATCCCAGCAGATGCTTCTTGATCCGTTCGCTCGCGGCGTCGGCCAGCATCTCGGCGGTTTCCATGATGTGGGCATCCGCGTCGTGGACGATGCGATTCTCAACGTATGGCATGTTGGCGTGCTCCTTGGGCCAGCGGCTGCCAGAAAGTCCGCTATTTGGGCGGGAATGGCAACTCGTTCGCGTCGAACATCTTAAGGTCCATTCTGATTGGCGGATTCTGGCTCATCGCCTGCCTGAACGCGCCCATGTGCGGTGCGCCCAGGTGTGCCTTCAGCGCATCCACGTCGCGCCAGTGCTCGACGATTCGCATGGTGGTGGGATTGTTTATTTCGGTCGCAAATACATAGTCGACGCAGCCGTCTTCTACGCGCGTCGCCTTCTCCAGCGCGGCGATGGCATCCTTCATCTGCGCGACAGCACCAGGGTTCGTCTCTATCAGTACGTTGAGCACGATCATGCTAGGGATTCCTCATTCAGTGTTGGTTTTCAGCTGGCGATCGATTGTGGTGGTTTGACGTTATCCCACAGGGACGGTTGGCGCGCATCGGTTGCGTGGCCGAAGTGCTCGACGGCGTAGTCCACGCGTTCATCAATCGTGAAGTGCTGCATTTCGTCCAGCGATTCCACGTGGCGCAGACGTGGTAGCAGCCCACGGTCGTTGGCAATTTGAATGGACAAGCCGGGGCGCGCGTTCAGCTCCAGCAGCAGCGGCCCGCGATGCGCATCCAGCACCATATCGGCACCGAGATAGCCCAACCGCGTGACGTCGTAGCAGCGTGCCACAAGCGTCAGCAGCGCGCGCCAGTGCGGTATCTGAACATTCGCCAGCAGATGGTCGGTGTCGGGATGCCGTTCGATCGGACGATTGTGCTGAACGGCAGCGATGGACGCGCCTGTCGAAATGTCGAGGCCAACCCCTACCGCGCCCTGGTGCAGATTCGCCTTGCCATCGGACTCGCGGGTGGCGAGGCGCAACATCCCCATCACCGGATAGCCCTTGAATACGATCAGGCGGATATCCGGTACGCCTTCGTAGCTCAAATGATTGAACAGCGGATCGAACGTAACTAACGCTTCGACAAAGGCGACGTCAGTGCGCCCGCCCAGCGAATATAAGCCGCTGATGATATTCGACAGATGGCGTTTCACGTCGGCGGCGGACAACTGACTGCCGCTCGACTTGATGAGCCGGTCGCCGTCCCGGCCCACGATGACCAGGATGCCCTTGCCGCCGCTCCCGCGCGCCGGCTTGATCACGAACTGCGTGAAGTTCGCGAGTATGTGTTCGATGTCTTCAACTTCGTGCTGCGTGGCGATGACGAGCAGCAGATCCGGCACCGTCACGCCTGCCTTGCGCACCACCATCTTCGTCTGCAGCTTGTCATCCACCAGCGGATAGCGTTCGCGCGGGTTGTAGCGCGAGATGAAGTCGACGTTGCGGCAGTTCATCCCGAGGATGCCCTTGCGCCACAGCGTGATTGGATTTGCCCACATGGCGGTGCGTTAGTCGTCGATCATGGTGGCGAACCGCCGCAGTTCCAGCAGGCGATAGCCCGTGTACCGGCCGAGCATCAGGATCACCCCAAGCACCACCAGATGCAGTTCGGGGAAATTGAACGCCAGGTGACGCACCAGCGGTTGATCCATCAGCAGAAATGCGGCCACCGCGACGAACAGACTGCCGGAGCCCTGCACCAGCACTTCCTTCGGGCCGTCCTCTTCCCACAGGATCGACATGCGCTCGATGGTCCAGGCGAGGATGATCATTGGGAAGAAGGTGATCGTCAGGCCCGCCTCGAGGCCGAGCCGATAGCTGAGCACGCTGACGATGGACATGATCGCCACCACGACGATCACCAGGGTTGCAATGCGTGCTACCAGCAGAAGATTGAGGGTGGATAGATACGAACGGATGAACAGGCCGATGGCCACGACCATCACGAAGCTGATGACGCCGGGAATGAGCTGCGTCTGCAGGAATGCCAACGCGATGAGCACCGGCATGAAGGTACCCGACGTTTTCAATCCCACCAGCGTGCGCAGTAGCACCACCACCAGCGCGCCAACCGGCAGCAGCATGATCAGTTTGAACATGCTCTGCTCTTCCACCGGCAGGCTGTACAGCGACAGGCTCGGCGCGTTCATCCCCTGCGCATTGGCGGTGGCCAGTGTCAGCGCAGGGCGCGTCTGGCTGATGATCGAAAAGCTCACCCGACTGCGCGAGCCGCCGATGACGTCGAGCACGCTCGGGGTATTCGTTTGCCACATCAGCAGGTTCGACGTATCAGTGACGCGGCCGCTCGAGGGGTCGAACAAATACCATTGATCGCCCTGCCAGACCTGCACCAGATTCACCAGGGACTGTCGGCGGCGGCCATCTTCCAGGATCAGGGCCTGTACCGGGCGCACCGGGACGCCCGCCAGGGCGAGCAGGTCGATGAATAGATTTTCCATCGAGTAGCGGTCCAGCAGCAGCGCCACGTTCTGATCGGGCGGCGTGAGCGTCATCTCGCGAATCAGCTGTTGCGCCAGCGTCAGGGCGTCAGCGGATTTGGGCAGCACAGCGTTCACAATGGCACTGGCTGCAGTGTCGTACGGTTCATCGAAACGCACTGAACGTGCCGGACCCGGCGGTGGTGCTTCAATTTCGGCCGGATCGCGCACCAAGTCGACTTTGTAGTACAGCGTCTGTTCGCCTTCTGCATCACGCTTCGACCAGCGCGCGCGACGTTGTTGGTCGCGTTCTTCGATGGCGAAACCATAGCCTGCCGACACAGTGTTTTCGTTGATGATGCGATAGTCGGCCTGATCCGGCGGAAGGCTCAGGATCAGCTGTACGGGGCCGCCATCAGCGCGAAAATTCACCTTCACTTCAACCTGCCACACCGTCTCCTGCGTGCCGGGCAGGAACGGAATCCCCAGCTGCTGATGACGGAACAACGCGCTGGCGATGCCGGCGACAATCAGCAGGATCACCAGGAACGTGAAAGGACCGCGACTGGTCAATTGCCGGCAGCCGCTTTCGTGACCGTCGCTTTGGCTTTGCTGCGCGGTTGTACGTAGCGCGCGCCGACATCCAGGTACGCGATATCCTTCAGAAAGCTGCGCCCCAGCAGCACTTGAAATTCCACATCGCCGCGCTCGATGAGGACGAAGGAGAACGTATCCTCCACATCGCCCAGGCGCAGACGCAGTTTCACCACGGGGCGTTTGATGGTTGCACCATCGGAATTCTGGAATGCCCGGCGGTGGGCTACCACGCGACGCTCGAGCTGGACACGCTGCACCGAATCTGGCGGCACCAGAAAGAATCGCGCCCACCCTTTGCCGTCGCGCTCAAACTCAACGATCTCATCGGCGCGCAGGGCGTTGTTGCTGGCGGCGGTCTCGATGCGCGCGTCGAAGGCCAGCCCCGGTGGTTCGAGCCACACTTGTTCCAGCTCGCCGACAACCATTTTGTTGCCGCTGACATTGACGCGCTGCACCTGCGGCTCGTCGCATTGGGCTTTCGTTGCGCGCTGCGGTGGGCACGCTCGCTTCATCGAATCAGGCAGCGTCGTAACAGCACCTTCCATGCGACCGATTGCCCGGTTCTGCAGATCGAGTTCGGTGATCACTGTCTGTTGTTCCGTGCGCAGGGCGTCGAGCGTATTGCGCAACGTACCGATCTCGCCGGACAGCTCGACGATCTGGCGATTCAGCGTCTCCATGGCCTGCGTTGTTTGCGGATCGGGAACCGGGTTGGCCGGCGACGTAAGCGGCACGCAGCCGCCGACCACAAGGGCAGACCCAAGCGCCAGTGCGACTGTCCAGTAGCCGATACTCACCCGACGGGAGCCCCCCAGTGCTTTTTTTCTCGAACTGGCCGGATGGACCAGCCTTCGGTGCGACGGCAGCCGGACGCACACGACGGGGGATTCTACCTGATCGCGGGTGCGCGCCGTAACGCGTTACGGCGCACCCGCCGGCATATCAGCCGCGCACCAGCTTGCCCGGCAGGGCGCCGGTATGTTCACCGTCCGCGAAGATCGGCGTGCCGCGCTTGATGATGTGGCGGTAGCCATCGACCTGTTGTACCAGCCGCTTGCCGCCGGCCGGCAGGTCGAATATTGCCTCCGGGCGATGCAGGCTCAGTGCCGCAAAGTCGATCACGTTGATATCCGCCAGCTGACCCGGCTGCAGCAAACCGCGGTCGTGCATACCGTAGGCCGCGGCTGTATCGAACGACAATTTCCTGACGAGGTACTCGAGGGGGAGGCCATCACCCTTGCTGCGGTCGCGGCCCCAATGCGTGAGGATAAAGGTAGGCATGCCGGCATCGGCAATGACACCGCAGTGCGCGCCACCATCAGACAGCCCGAACATGATGTTGGGATGCTGCATGTTCGTGCGGAAGTAGTCGAAATTGTAGGCGGCGTAACCACCCAGCGGCTGGTAGAACAGTTCCTTGCCCTCGTTGCCGGTGAGCAGGTCGTACATCACCTCGAACGCATCTCGGCCGTCGCGCCCGGCAATTCCAGCAACGCTGTCGGCGCGATCGGGTTCGTAATTGGGTTGTTCACCCAGCGGAAAGATCTGCCACAGCAGATCCGCGAGGCTTGCGCTGCTGAGGGTGCGCGCAATGCTGCTGTGTTCAGCCAGGATGCGCTTCTTGATTGCCGGGTCGCGCAACTTTGCGACCATCTCTGCCAGCGGCAGCTTCGCCAACTCGGCGGCGAACGTGGGGTGGCGGATGAAAACGTGAAAATTCGATTGCAGACCGTGCAGGATGCCGGTCGGGCGGCCTGCCATCTGCGGGCGCACTTCGATGCCGTCGCGTCGCGCGGCTTCGGCGATCTTGAATATCTTGTTGCCTTCATAGGCGGCTGCCGAGGTGGCGACCAGCGTGACCGGTCGGCCCGTTTCCCTTGCGAACTGCTGCACCCAGGCCCACTCGTCATCGCTCCCCAGATGATCGGATACCAGCTCGAATACACCGTGCGAGAGGCCCTTCATCGACAAACCCAGCGCCAGCATTTCATCGCTGCCCGCAAACGTGCCCGGTACGTGGACGCCGTGCTTATCCTTGTGCAACAGCGTGCGCGAACTGGAGAAGCCCAGCGCGCCGGCCTCGATTCCAGCGCGGACGATGGCTGCCATCTGCGCTATTTCGGATTGTGTGGGCAGATCGTCGTTGCTGTTGCAGCGTTCGCCCATCACATAGGCGCGCACTGCGCCGTGGGGCACCTGCGTACCCACGTCGATGGCGCGCGGCATCGCTTCGAGCGCGTCGAGATATTCGGCGAAGCTCTCCCAGCCCCAGCGCATCCCCTCGGCAAGCGCGGCTCCCGGGATGTCTTCGACGCCCTCCATGAGTTCGATGAGGAAGTTCTCCTGGCCGGGTCGCACCGGCGCGAAGCCGACGCCGCAGTTGCCCATCACCACGGTGGTTACGCCGTGCCAGCTTGACGGCGCCAGAATGGGATCCCACGTGGCCTGCCCATCGTAGTGTGTGTGTACATCGACCCAACCCGGTGTGACGAGGCAGCCGGTGGCGTCGATCTCGCGGCGCGCGCTGTCGTTGATGGTGCCCACCGCGGAGATGGTTTCGCCGTCGATGGCGATATCGGCGATCACGCGATCTGCGCCGCTGCCGTCGATGACCGTGCCGCTGCGAATGATCAGATCGTGCATGGGAGTTGCCTCGGACGAAGGGGTCGAGCGACGTTAATGCATGTGATTTAGGTTGTCCATCGCGCCATTGATACTGTATTTACATACAGTTATAGTGCTTGTCCGATCGCGGCGCGGCGCAGGAAACCAAACAGTGGACCGGCCGAATCCGACCATGATCAAGGGGCGCGGCGCACTGTCCAATCCGGCGGGACGATACGACACCCAATCCAGCGAGTTCATCGACGACGGCTGGGGTGACGATCCCTACCCGGATGCGTCACCGCGCACCGAACTCTTCCCGGATAAAACACGCAACATCATCGCGCGCAATCAATCGCCCGATGTGCCGTTCGACCGTTCCATCAATCCGTACAAGGGATGCGAACACGGCTGCGTGTACTGCTTCGCGCGACCGACACACGCCTACCTGGATTTATCGGCAGGCATCGATTTCGAAACCAAGATTTTCTACAAGACCGACGTTGCGGCGAGACTGGTGGAAGCATTGTCGCGCCCGTCCTATCAGTGTGCAACCATCGCCATGGGCACGAATACCGATCCGTATCAGCCCGCTGAGAAACGCCTGCGGATCACACGCACTGTGCTCACCACACTGCTCGCGTGGCGCCACCCGGTGTCCATCGTGACCAAAGGCGCGCTGATCCTGCGCGACATCGATTTGCTCGGTGAACTCGCTGCCGCGGGCCTGGCTTCCGTGATGATCAGCGTGACGACGCTCGATAACGGCTTGAAGACCACGCTTGAACCGCGGACCGCCGGACCCGCCGCACGCATCAAGTGCATTCGAGAACTGAGTGCCGCAGGCATCCCGGTGGGCGTGCTGATGGCGCCGGTGATACCCGGTCTGAACGACGCGGAGATCGAGGCGATCTGCGCGGCAAGCGCCGCGGCGGGCGCGCAAAGCATCAACTACGTTGCGTTGCGATTGCCATACGACGTGAAGGAATTGTTCAAGCAATGGCTCGATACACACGTGCCCGACAAGGCCGCCCGCGTGATGGCTCTGGTGCGTGAATTGCACGGCGGGCGCGAATACGACGCGGCGTGGGTCAAGCGACAAACTGGCAGTGGGGTTCTGGCAGACCTGCTGCGGCGGCGCTTCGAGATCGCGCGCCGCAAGGTTGGGCTCACTGCCACACGACAAATTCCGCTGCGCACAGATCTGTTTCGCGATCCACGCGCCGTGGAGCAGCTCGGCTTGTTCAGCTGATACGCAAGCGTCGATAATCGCGGCCGTTTGTCCGCCGCGGGTTTGCAGTGAGTCGCTTTCACATCGAGTATCACGGACGAGCGTTGGACTTGGATATCATTGGCGATTCGCAGTTGGTGCTGTGGCTCGATGGCGTGCCGCGCAAACGACGCGACAAGGCGGGCGTGAGCTGCGTGTACGTGTGGACCAATATCGAACTCGAATGGGAAGAACACCATTTCATCGAAGCGCGCTGGTGGCCCGCAACCGGCAGCGTGGTGATGACGGCCAACGGCAAACCGCTGCTGCAGGCGCAGCACGATGCCGGTGATTGATGCCTGTGATTGGAGGCGCGTCGGATCAGCGCCGGCCAACTGCGCGCTATGCCGCTTCGGCGGGTCCGAACAGTGCCGCGCGCCAGCCGCTGCGCTGGAACGGCGTGAACTTGCCTTCCGGCTGGGCTAGCCGGTCGGCCACGGCGTAGTACACGGCGGGGTTGAAGCCAAGGCCGCAGTGGCTGCCGTATACCTCGATGTTGTCGGTCAGCGGACCGGGAACTTCCATCGCGATCTGCCACGCTACGATGCCGTCGGTGCGGCTGTAGATGGCTGTGCACGGTACGTTCGGAGGCGGCGTGACGGTCTGTGCCACGAATCGGTCCACGAATGCCGGATCGACACGAATTTCGTTGCTGCTCTTATACAGCCGCCATACGGCGGTGGCGCGCGGACTGCCGCCGAAGGGACTGCCCAGCGAGATCACCCGGCGGATTGAATGCGGCGAGCGCTTAGCCAGATTGCGGGCGTGCACCCCCCCAAGGCTCCAACCGATCAAACTGACGTTCTTGCCGGTTTCCTCGCACACCCTGGCAACCTCGCGCTCGAGCGCCTCGCTGCGGCCGGCGCCCCGCAGGCCCATGTTGCGCCCCAGATTCCAGGGTCGTGCGTCGTAGCCGATGGAGCGAAGGTAGCGGCGCAGCAATGCCGTGGAATCATCGCTGGCGGTAAAACCGGGCAGCACCACAACGGGATGTCCGTCGCCGCGTTGCACCATTTGCAGATAGGGGGCGGAAGCGAGCAGGGAACCGACCTCCAGCATGGTTCGCGGCAATTCGAGAGCCCCGAGCAGCACTCGCGGCGCGTTGAGACTGGGCATTGGACCCCCTTACTTTGAGATGCAGTTTTGAGCGACGGCGAATGCTGCATTGCAGCATGACGATTGTAAACAACTATTTCTGCCGATTCGCCGCTAGCATAGGGGCCGCTGCAGTCAATTGGAGAGTCGAGATGGAGCAGTTGACCGGCCAGGACGCCTCGTTTCTATACGCCGAAACACGCCACACGCCGCTGCATGTGGGGACCATCGGCATCTACGATCAATCCACCGTGCCCGGCGGGACGCTGCGGTTTCGCGACATCCTGAAGTACAACGATGAGCGCCTGCACCTGGCGAAGACCCTGCGCCGCAAGGTCGTGCGGGTGCCTTTGGATTTCGACCATCCCTATTGGGTGGAAGACGACAATTTCGATCTCGAGTATCACGTGCGGCATATCGCGCTCCCGCAACCGGCGGACTGGCGTCAGCTGTATATCCTGGCGTCGCGAATCCTTGCCACGTCCCTGGATATGTCGAAGCCGCCGTGGGAGTCCTACTACGTGGAGGGGCTCGACAATCTGACGGGCCTGCCGCCGCGCTGCTTCGCCGTCATCAACAAGACCCATCACTGCGCAATCGACGGGGCCTCGGCGGTGGATCTCGCTGAGGCGATGCACGACTTGAGCCGCGAGCCGCGGGCGATCATCCCCCCAGACAAGCCCTGGCAAGGCGAACGCGACCCCGAAGTTGCCGAATTGATGGTGCGCAGCTTCGCCAACAATGCGCTGCAGCCGTTTCGGGCTGGGCAGGTGATGGCGCGCTCGGTGCCCGGGGCTGCGCGATTTTTCAGCAGCCTGGCGGATCAACGCTCCCAGCGCCCCGCTGCCATTCCCCGCACGCGCTTCAACGCCACGATCACGGCGCACCGCGTGATTGGCTTCTGTCGTTTCTCGCTCGACGATGTGCGCGCCATGCGCCGCGCCGTGAAGGGTGCCACCGTCAACGACACCGTGGTGGCGCTGTGTGGTGGCGCGCTGCGTCAGTATCTCGACGCCAAACAGGAATTGCCCAAGGAGTCGCTGGTCGCCATGGCGCCGGTGAACGTGCGCAGCGCAGATGAGAAGGGCGCGATGGGCAATCGGGTGGCGGCGATGATGATCTCCACCGGCAGCCACCTGCCGGATGCGCGTGAGCGCCTCGCCCACGTGCAGGCGAGTTCCGCGCAATCCAAGGCGCTGAGCAATGCGGTTGGCGCCCGGCAGATGACGGATGCGATGCAATTTCTGCCAGGTTCGTTGATGGTGATGGGTACCCGGTTCGCCAGCCGCATGGGGTTAGCCAATGTCGCGAATCCACTCTACAACTGCACGATTACCAACGTGCCCGGGCCGCAGGTGCCGCTGTATGCCATGGGCGCGCAGCTGCTGACCAGCATCGGCTTCGGGCCGCTCACGGACGGCATCGGCCTGATGTTTCCGGTGGGCAGTTATTGTGGCGAGCTGATGGTTTCATTCACTGCGTGCCGCGAAATGCTGCCCGACCCGCAGTTCATGGAGCAGTGCATCCGCGACACGTTCGCCGAAATGCAGCAGCAACTCGTGCAGGCCTAGAGCTCACCACTGCTTGCCGATGCCGCCCCGATGCCCGAAGAACGCGGCGGGCCAGTTGCGGCCGGTGATCATCGCCTTGTCGACATCTTCTTCGGTGGCGATCCCGTCGGCGATAATCTTCTGCGCTTCACGCCGCGCCGCGGCAAATACGCGATTGAGGATGAAGCCGTAGGTGCCGGGTGCGTCGCGCACCATGGATACGGCACGGCCGGCCTTTTCGGCGACGCCGCGCACCGTGTCTGCCGTGGCAGCACTGGTACAGGCCGCGACAATGACCTCGCACATCGTCATCACGGGCACGGGATTTGAGAAATGCATGCCTGCGCACAGCGGGCGCCGGCGGGCACTGACGTTGGCAATCACCTCTGCGATGACGAAACCCGAGGTATTCGACGTGAGGATCGCTGCCGGCTTGATCGCCTCATCCAGCTCTGCAAGCACCCGCTGCTTGAGCTCGAGTTTTTCGGGCACGGCCTCAATGATGAAGTCGCAGTCCGAAAGCTTGCCCAGATCCAGCGTATAGCTGATGCGGGTGAGTGCGGCGGTCGCCTGGTCGAAGCCCAGCTTGCCGCGCTCCACGGAACGCTTGAGGCTCCATTTTCGGTCAGCGATCTCGGCGCGCGTGTCGTCGAGAATCTGTTGCGTCAGATCGCGAATGACCACGTCATACCCTGCAATCGCCAGCACCTGGGCGATGCCACCGCCCATCACGCCGCCACCCACCACACCGATCTGTCGAACCGCTGCGAGTTCCACATCCGCTCCCGTTCGTCACTTTCCAGCAGCATAGCTGCCGAACGCCAAATGGTGCCAGGCACCATTTGGCCGGTCCCACGGCGCACGCCGGTGGGTAGCCGATTTGGGTATCATCGCCGGACATTTGGTGCCTGGCACCAAATGCCCCATACCGAAACAGCGTGGTTCGATCAGAAGGTGATGACGATGCAAGAGACCAGCCGGGAAGCGATGGTGGCGATTCTCGAGGCGCAGCGCGCCGACTATATCCGTGGCGGCCCGGTCAGCGCGGCGATGCGAATCGATCGGCTGGATCGCGCCATTGCAATACTGGTGGATAATCAGCAGCCGCTGGTGGAAGCGTTGCGTGAAGACTTCGGGCACCGCTCGCGACACCAATCGCTGTTCACCGACATCGCGGCGTCCATCGGGCCGCTGAAGAATGCAAAAAAGCACCTGGCGCAGTGGATGAAACCCGAGAAGCGCAAGGTCGATTTCCCGCTGAATCTGGTGGGCGCCAAGGCCCGCATCGAATACCAGCCATTGGGTGTGGTGGGCGTCATCAGCCCATGGAATTTCCCGGTGAATCTCACGTTCACACCGCTGGCCGGCATTCTCGGCGCGGGCAATCGATGCATGATCAAACCGTCTGAGCACACGCCCGCCACATCGGCGCTGATGGCGCAACTGATCGGGCAGGCGTTCGATCCGGTAGAGATCGCGGTGATCGTGGGTGGCCCGCAGACGGGTGGCGATTTTGCGGGACTGGCGTTCGATCATCTGCTGTTTACGGGCGCAACTTCCATTGCGCGCCATGTGATGCGCGCGGCGTCGGAGAACCTCGTGCCGGTGACGCTGGAACTGGGCGGCAAATCTCCGGTGATCGTCGGTCGCTCGGCCAGTGCGGCGGCGAATATGGATAAGACCACCGCCGCGATCATGGCCGGCAAGATGCTGAACGCGGGCCAGATCTGTCTGGCACCCGACTATGTATTCGTGCCGAAGGAGAACATCGGTGATTTCGTTGCGTCCACGCAGCGCTCCGTGGCGAAGATGTTTCCAACATTGATCGACAACGACGACTACACCTCGGTAATCAACGAGCGCCATTTCGAACGCTTGAACGGCTACGTCGAAGATGCGAAGGCCCAGGGTGCAGACGTGATCGAGATCAATCCCGCCAACGAAGACTTCCGTCAGCAACCCAACCACAAGATTGCGCCCACGCTGATCGTCAATCCGACCGAGTCGATGCGTGTGATGCAGGACGAGATCTTCGGACCGTTGTTGCCGGTGGTGGGATATGAGCATCTCGATGAAGTGGTGGACTACGTGAACGGCCATCCGCGGCCGCTGGGGCTGTACTACTTCGGCAGCGACAAGGCCGAGGAGCAGCACGTGCTGGGCAACACGACCTCGGGTGGCGTGACGGTGAACGATGTCGTGATGCACGTGGCGCAGGAGGATCTGCCGTTCGGTGGCGTCGGGCCCTCGGGCATGGGGGCATATCATGGGTACGATGGCTTTCGCACGTTCAGTCATGCGAAGTCGATATTCACGCAATCGAAGCT
Source organism: Gammaproteobacteria bacterium (assembly GCA_032124855.1). GTDB lineage: Bacteria > Pseudomonadota > Gammaproteobacteria > Pseudomonadales > Azotimanducaceae > DATJGR01. The sequence goes on along the minus strand of JAQBCT010000120.1, from coordinate 585 downwards.
CAATGTGGCGGAGTTCGCCGGACTGCGGCCGCCGTACGGTGAGAAGATTCTCAAGCTGCTGAAGACGCAGATCGCGAAATAGTCCTGCACACATTCGCCCGCTCGGGTTTCTGACGATCTCCCTGGGGGGCTGCCGTTGAAGAAGATCGATGACTCCATGCGCAGCTACGTGCTGGGTGTACTGGTGGTGGTGTACACCTTCAACTTCATCGACCGCCAGATCCTGTCGATTCTGTTGGAGCCGATCAAACTCGACTTGGGGCTATCCGATACGCAGCTCGGGCTGCTCACGGGCTTTGCCTTCGCCGCGTTCTACGCGACGCTGGGCATTCCCCTCGCGCGCTTTGCCGACCGCAGCAACCGCCGCAATCTGATTGCCGCATCACTGGTGATCTGGAGCGGCATGACAGCCTTGTCTGGCATGGCCGCGAACTTCTGGCATCTGCTGGTCGCGCGAATCGGCGTCGGCGTGGGTGAAGCCGGTTGTTCGCCACCAGCGCACGCAATCATCGCCGATTACTATCCGGTCGAAAAACGAGCCACCGCGCTTGGCATCTATTCGCTCGGCATCCCGGTGGGCATTCT
>JAQBCT010000119.1:0-5485 GCA_032124855.1 Gammaproteobacteria bacterium | reverse complement strand
CTGCAGGTTGAACAAGCCATAGCCCACCGCCTTGCCGCGCCCGTTGGAAATCAATACACCGTTGGCGCGCTGACCGATCGGAGTCGGGATTTCCACATCGTATCCGGCGAACCCGAACGACATGATGCCGGTACCCGATGTCATGGACAGGAACTGGGTCCGGTAGCCCATCGACGCGCGCGACGCAATGCGGTAGGTGAGACGCACCCGACCATGGCCGTCAGGTTGCATGTCCAGCAAGTCGGCGCGCCGCTCGCCCATGGTCTCCATCACGCGTCCCTGGTGCAGCTCTTCGATATCCAGCGTCAGTTCTTCGAAGGGCTCGAGAGTCTTGCCGTTCTCTTCCTTGGTAATCACCCGCGGTCGCGATACGGCGAGTTCATATCCTTCACGGCGCATGGTTTCGATGAGAATCGCCAGATGCAATTCACCGCGGCCGGAAACGTTGAACTGATCGGGATCCGCCGTCTCAGCAACGCGCAGCGCAACGTTGTGCGACGCTTCGCGCAACAGCCGTTCGCGAATCTGCCGGCTGGTCAGATATTTGCCTTCGGTGCCTGCCAGCGGCGACGTATTGACGCAGAACAACATCGAAACCGTGGGCTCATCCACATCCAGCGCTGGCAGCGCTTCGGGTGTATCACGCGCACACAAGGTATCCGAGATGTTGATATCGTCCACGCCCGTGACGCAGACGATGTCACCGGCGCCAGCCTCCTCCATTTCCACGCGCTGCAGCCCGAAATGGCCCAGCACCGAGAGAATGCGTCCGGGACGCGTGCCACCGTGTCGATCGACAACTGTGACCAATGTGTTGGTGCGCACAGAGCCGCGCGCAATGCGTCCAATGCCGATCACGCCCACGTAGCTCGAGTAGTCGAGCGAGCTGATACGCATCTGAAATGGGCCGCTCGAATCAACCTGGGGTGCTGGTACACGCGAGAGAATTGCGTCGAGCAGCGGCGTCATATCCGACGTCATATGGTCGGGATCGAGTCCTGCGGTGCCGTTCAACGCGGAGGTATACACCACGGGAAAGTCGAGCTGTTGCTCAGTGGCGCCCAGGGCATGAAACAGATCGAATACGAGATCGACCACCTTGTGCGGTCGCGCGCCCATCCGATCAACTTTGTTAACCACAACGATCGGGTTCAGCTTCGCTGCAAACGCCTTCTTCGTGACGAAGCGTGTCTGCGGCATGGGGCCATCCACTGCATCGACCAGCAAGAGCACCGAGTCCACCATCGACAGGATGCGCTCCACTTCGCCGCCAAAGTCTGCGTGCCCCGGCGTATCGACGATGTTGATCTGGTGTTCCCGATAGCGAATGGCCGTCGTTTTGGCGAGGATCGTGATGCCGCGCTCGCGCTCCAGGTCGTTGCTGTCCATGATCCGGTCCGGCGCCGCCTTGCGTGCGTCGAGGGTGCCAGTTTGCTGCAGCAGCTTGTCTACCAGCGTGGTCTTGCCATGATCGACATGCGCAACGATCGCCACATTGCGCAACTTGAGTGCATTCATCGTATTGGGTGCTTTGAAAAGACTCGGGGTGTGTTCGTGCTAGACTTCGCGGCCCCAAAAGGGCGTGGTTGGTCGACAAACGGGCGCGCATTATGGCTGAACGAAGAAAAGCTGTCGCGCTGATTTCTGGCGGTCTGGATTCCATGCTCGCCGCACGGGTTGTGATGGAGGAAGGGGTCGAGGTCGAAGGACTCAACTTCTTCACCGGATTCTGCGTCGAAGGTCATACGCATGCCATCCGGGCCAAGGACCAGGTCAAACCCAAGCGAAACAACGCGTTGTGGGTTGCTGAGCAGCTGGGCATCAAGCTGCACATCATCGACATCTCGCAACCCTACAAAGACGTCGTGCTGAATCCGAAACACGGCTACGGTGCGAACCTGAACCCGTGCCTGGACTGCAAGATCTTCATGGTGAATCAGGCCCAGGCCTGGGGCTTCATGGAGGAAAACGACTGCGATTTCATCATCACCGGCGAAGTGGTGGGTCAGCGTCCCAAATCACAACGCCGCGAAACGATGCCGTTGATCGCCAAAGAATCCGGCGCCCACGACCGTCTGTTGCGGCCCCTCACGGCGTTGAATCTGCCGCCCACCCTGCCCGAGCGCATGGGCTGGGTGAACCGCGAGCATCTGTTCGGCTTTCACGGCCGCAATCGCAAGCCGCAAATGGCGTTAGCCGAACGGTTCGGCTTCAGCGAGTACGCGCAACCCGCCGGCGGCTGCTGCTTTCTGACGGATGCGCGCTATTCATCGAAGCTGGCCGATCTGTGGCAGGCACGCGGCGAGCGCGACTACAGTCTCGACGACATCATGTTGCTGAAGATCGGCCGCCATGTGCGCCCCGCGGCGAACTTCAAGCTGATCATTGGTCGCGAGGAGGGCGAAAATAACTACCTGGAGGGTTACCGCAAACAGTTCGTTCATCTGCGCAGCGTCAGCCACGCCGGCCCGCTGGCATTGATCGACGGCAAACCGACGGCCCACGACATCGATCTCGCCGCGCGCATCGTCGCGCGCTACGGCCAGGGTCGCGACGCGGATCTCGTGACGATATCGGCGCACCACCCCGACGGGGTTGTCGAACAGCTGCAGGTCGCCCCCATCCCCGTGCACGAAATGAATAGCGCCTGGCATGTCTGAGCCCGCCTCACCCTGGGACGTCGCGACAGCCCAACTCGACACCCGCGGCCTGTTGTGTCCGCTGCCCGTGATCCGCACGCAGAACCGGATTAAAGAGCTCGCCGCCGGCGCGGTGCTCGATGTGGTGGCCACCGACCCGGGGGCGCTGCATGACATTCCGGCGTGGTGTCGCGTGCACGGCCACGAGTTCGTGTGCAGCCAGCAGATCGAGCGCGAGATCTGGATCCGGGTACGCGTCCGTCGCCATTGAGGGCCGTCCACGAGACGGGCCAATTTGGTGCGTGATCGAAAATAACGCCCCAAAATAGCGCGCCTGTGAGCGATCACTTACCACTTGGCTTGCAGGTTATGCGCCACTGCCCGTGGCATGACTATTGCTGCCGGAACCGGCTAAGATAGCGCGCCCATTCGGGAAGGGCACCTTTCACAGCCTTGATATCAAACCCGTTTAAGGAGCGGCAAACCCATGTCTGAAAATACTCTGAAGCTGATAAAAGATAACGACGTCAAATGGGTCGATCTTCGCTTCACGGATCCGCGCGGCAAGGAACAGCACACCACATTCCCGACCAGCGCGGTGAGCAAGGATTCATTTGAAGATGGCTTCATGTTCGACGGCTCATCCATCGCGGGTTGGAAGGCCATCAACGAATCGGACATGATCCTGATGCCCGACGATACGACACCCGTGCTCGATCCGTTTCGCGACGAAACCACGTTAAACCTGCGCTGCGACATCATCGAGCCGTCGACGATGCAACCCTATGAACGTGATCCGCGCTCGATTGCCAAGCAGGCCGAGGCGTATCTCAAGTCCAGCGGAGTTGGCGACACGGCTTACTTCGGCCCCGAGGCCGAATTCTTCGTCTTCGATTCGGTGCGCTGGAAGGTGAATATGTCCGGTGCGTCCTACGCCATCTCCTCCGAAGAGGCGGCCTGGGAATCCGATGCCGACTACGAAGGCGGCAACATGGGTCACCGGCCGCGCGTCAAAGGCGGCTATTTCCCCGTACCGCCCGTCGATTCGCTGGCCGATATCCGTAACGCCATGTGCAGCACCATGGCGGCAATGGGCCTGCCAATCGAAGTGCATCACCACGAAGTGGCCACCGCAGGTCAATGCGAAATTGGTGTGCGCTTCAACACGCTGGTTAAGAAGGCCGACGAACTGCAGATGTACAAATACGTGGTGCACAACGTGGCCCACGCCTACGGTAAGACCGCAACGTTCATGCCGAAGCCACTCGTGGGCGACAACGGCAGCGGCATGCATGTGCACCAATCGATCGCCAAGGGTGGCAAGAACCTGTTCCACGGCAACGGCTATGCAGGTCTGTCCGAAATGGCGTTGCATTACATCGGCGGCATCGTCAAGCATGCCCGCTCGCTGAACGCATTCACCAACAGCAGCACGAATTCCTACAAGCGCCTGGTGCCGGGTTACGAAGCCCCCGTACTGCTGGCGTACTCGGCTCGCAACCGATCGGCATCAATCCGGATTCCCTATATCCAGGGCGCCAATCCGCGCGGCTATCGCATTGAAGTGCGCTTTCCTGACAGCACCGCGAATCCGTATCTGGCATTCGCAGCGATGATGATGGCGGGTCTCGACGGTATCAAAAACAAGATCCACCCCGGTGATCCGTTCGACAAGGATCTGTACGACCTCGAACCCGAGGAACTCCAGGGTGTACCCACGGTTGCCTCTTCACTGGAACAGGCGCTTGATTGCCTGGAGGCCGATCGCGACTATCTGAAAGCCGGCGGTGTCTTCAGCGATGCAACGCTGGATTCCTACATCGCATTGAAGCGCCAGGATGTGGCTTACGTGAACATGACCACGCACCCTGCGGAATTCGAGATGTACTACAGCGTGTAGCTCGACGGTACTGCGCAAGACCGGAGCGGCATCACGAAACCCCGGGTCCTTACGGACTCGGGGTTTTTTTTGCTCGCCCGCCACCGCATATTAGACACACCTAGACCTCGAGCATGCCCATGGCTATTCGACTGGCGCTGATTCTTTGCCTGATGACCGCTTCCGCAGCGGCCGATCAGGTTTACAAAACGGTGGATGCCAACGGCAACGTCGTCTACACGGACGTACCACCCGTGAACCGTGAGGGTCAGCCCGACGGCGAGGAAATTACGGTGCCGCAAGCCAATACGTATGCGCCACCCGTGATCAGCGCCCCTGCCGACGACTCCGTGGCTCCCACGGCCGCTGCGGCCTACTACTCTGAAGTAGTCATTGTGGATCCGGCCGAAGACGCCACCATCCGCGAGAATTCGGGCGAAGTCCTCATCCAGGTGGCCACGATGCCGGGTCTACGTCGCGATCATCGACTGCTGCTGATTCTTGATGGCTCACCCACTGAAGTAGAGGCTGAGGACGGCGTCTTTCAGCTCTCCAACGTGGATCGAGGCACCCATACGGCCGCGGCGCGCATCGTCAATGGTGCCGATGAGACGTTGCTTGAGAGTGAGCCGGTAACGTTTCACCTGCTGCGCTATGCCCTGCCCACCCCGACCGCCGAGCACCCCATCGTCAAACCACGCGCACAGGCGCGTTGACGTAGGCCCGTGGTCGCACTATTTTGGTGCGACCAGCCGACATTCGGATCTCGCTTGCGGCCTTGATCTCCGACGCAATATTCGCGGCGTAACGCTTGGGTCGGAAGTGAGCGCTCACTGAGCGGCTTCCCGATGACCCTGTTCGTTGGTTCGATACTTGCACCGTGTTGGCCCCAGGCACTCGTGGACACAACCCTGGCTCGTATGCGCGCACCCGACTACCTGCTCGATCAACAGAGCACCGCCCTCAT
>JAQBCT010000118.1:0-8880 GCA_032124855.1 Gammaproteobacteria bacterium | reverse complement strand
CGCAGGGTGGGCGCCCGCGTTGGTAAACCGTGGATCGTCGGCATCCGGCATCCTGACGATGCCGGGCGCGTGATCGCGAAGATCCCGCTCCTCGACACGGCCATCTCTACGTCGGGCGACTACGAACGGTATTTCGACGAGGGTGATGTTCGTTACCATCACATCATCGACCCGCGCACGGGGCATTCAGCGAGCAAGGTACGCAGCGCGACCATTCTGGCATCCAGCGCGACGCGCACCGACGGCCTGTCGAAGACGGCCTTCGTGCTGGGGCCGCAGGAAGCGATGAAAATCTACAACAGCCTGGATGATGTGGACGCGATCGTGGTGACACTGGAGGGAGAAGTGCTGTACTCGAAGGGACTCGAAGCTGCACAGCCCGCGCCCGCACCGCAACCGACGGATAACAAACAATGAAGCGATTGTTCTGGATTGGGGTTGCGCTGCTGGGTGCGTACGCATTGGGTGGCATCGCGCTCGACCGTGGCGAGACAGTCAATGCGCTGTGGATCATCGTGGCTGCCGTCTGCGTTTATGCACTGGGCTACCGTTTCTACAGCGCGTGGGTGGCCGCGAATCTGCTCAGCGTCGATGCCACGCGGGCGACACCCGCTGAACGCCTGAACAACGGCCGCGACTTTGTTCCCACGCATCGCTGGATTGTCTTTGGCCATCATTTCGCGGCGATCGCGGGTCCGGGACCGCTGATCGGTCCCACGCTCGCCGCCCAGTTCGGGTTTCTGCCGGGCTTGCTGTGGATCCTTGTCGGCAGTGTGCTGGGTGGTTGCGTGCAGGATATGACGATGCTGCTGCTGTCCACACGTCGCGATGGTCGCAGTCTCGGCAAGATGGCGCGCGACGAACTGGGGCCCGTGGGCGGTTATGCCGCGCTCATCGGCACGTTGATGATCATCGTCATTCTCATCGCGGTACTCGGCCTGGTGGTGGTGAACGCGATGAAGCACAGCCCGTGGGCCACCGCCACGGTATTCGCGACGATCCCCATCGCCATATTGATCGGGCTGTATCTGCGCAATATCCGCCCGGGCCGGATCATCGAAGCCTCGGTGCTGGGCGTGAGCCTGCTGATCTTCGCGGTGATCGGTGGCGGCTGGCTGAACGAGGTGCCGTCGCTCGCGGCCGCGTTCGATTTCGACGGCCTGGGGCTCGCCTGGTTCGTGATGGGTTACGGATTTCTGGCGGCGATCCTGCCGGTGTGGCTGCTGCTTGCACCGCGCGACTACCTCTCGACCTTTCTCAAACTCGGCACTGTGGTGCTGCTGGCGATTGCGGTGGTGATCATGCATCCCGACATCAAGATGCCTGCGGTGACGCAGTTCATCGACGGCAGCGGTCCGGTATTCGGCGGCAAGATCTTTCCGTTCGTCTTCATCACCATCGCGTGCGGCGCCATCTCCGGCTTCCACGCGCTGGTGGCCAGCGGCACCACGCCCAAGCTCATCGGCAGTGAAAGCGACGTACGCATGATTGGCTACGGCAGCATGATGCTGGAGTCGTTCGTCGCCGTGATTGCGCTGATTGCCGCGACGTTGCTTGACCCTGGAGTGTACTTCGCCATCAACAGCGCCGGCGGCGTCGTAGGCGCCACAGCGGATGTGGCCGTGCAGACGATTTCGTCATGGGGCTTCCCCGTGACGGTGGATCAGATGCACAACCTCGCAGCATCGATGGGTGAAACCAGCCTGTTTGCGCGCACCGGCGGTGCGCCGTCGCTGGCCGTCGGGATGGCCAGCATCTTCTCCAGCGCCTTTGGCAATGGTTTCCTGGGCGTGTGGTATCACTTTGCGATCATGTTCGAGGCCGTGTTCATTCTCACCACACTCGATGCCGGCACGCGCGTGGGGCGCTTCATGGTGCAGGATCTGCTGGGTCAGATCTGGCGTCCGCTGGGTGAGACGTCATCGTACCCCTCGGTGGTATTTGCCAGCGCGGTGGTGGTGGCGGGGTGGGGGTACTTTCTCTACATCGGCGTCATCGACCCCAACGGCGGCGTCAACATTCTTTGGCCACTGTTCGGCATCGCGAATCAGATGCTGGCCGCCATCGCGCTGTCGGTTGCCACGGGCATCCTCGTCAAACAAGGCAAGCTGAAATACATCTGGGTGACGGCGGTACCACTGGCGTGGCTGGCCATCGTCACGACGAGTGCTGCATGGGAAAAGATCTTCAGCACCGATGTGCGCATCGGCTTTCTCGCGGCCGCGGACGATATGGCGACCAAGCTGGCCGCTGGCGCGCTGAGTGCGAATCAGGCTGCGGTGGCGCCGGATCTGATCTTCAATCAGCGTCTCGACGCGGTGTTGACGGTGCTCTTCACGCTGGTGCTGTGGGTCATCATCGTGGATATGTTGCGCATCTCGCGGCGTGTCCTGCGCGGTGAGTCGGTGCCGCCATCGTCCGAGGCGCATTACGCACCGCAGGGCAGCGGCGCGCAGGTGCCCGCATGAAAGGCAGGCTGCAGCACGTGTGGCAGTGGCTGCGAACGCTCGCCGGCGATGACGCGTACGAACGTTACTGCGAACACCAGCAACTCGCCCATGCCGGCACACCGGTGCTGGATGCACGTGCGTTCTATCTCGAACAGCAGCGCCAGAAGTGGAGCGGGATCAACCGGTGTTGCTAACACGCGCCCGCGCCAGAACTCGATCGAGGCAGGTATAGTTGCCAGATGAAACGCGCCTCCCAGGCAGATCGAGACTATTTCGCACGCATCGCCGCGGCGAATGCGGCGCTGGATGATGGCGTGGTGCCGCAGTCGCTCGATGAGATGTTCGATCGGCTTGATACCATTCGACGCCGACTGGGTCCGCTGGCGCAGCCCGGCATCACGTCGCCGGGCGACGGCGATCTCGTTGGCCATCTCAACTATCTCGCGCGCATGCGCGCGGTGGGCAAGCGTGGAACGCAACGCGCTTGACGCCCTGGCCGAAACGCTCGAGTCGCTCGCGATTCGTTGGGTGCTGATCGGCGCGCTCGCGGCCAATCGCTATCGCGCGTCGCCGCGACTGACGCAGGATGTGGATCTCTTGCTCGCCGATACAGGTGCTGGCCTCGATTCGCTCGAGGCCGCATTGACCCGCGCCGGATGGTCAGTTCGACGCGCCAGCGCCGAAGGTGATCTGCTGCGCTTGCAGCATGCCGAGTTCGGCACCGCGGATCTGTTGATCGCCGGAACAGACTATCAACACCAGGCGTTGCAGCGCTCACGCCGCGAAAGGCTCTCCACCGGTGCCGACATCCGCGTGCTCACGGTAGAGGACGTCATCATTCACAAGCTGATCGCGGGTCGTAGTCAGGACATTGCCGATATCGAAGCGATCGTGGCTGGCGGGATTGCGCTCGATACGCGCTACCTCGACAAGTGGCTGGAATTCTGGGCACTGAAGGATGGCTGGAACGGTCTCCAGCGCCGCTGACGCGCGAGCGGGTCACGGCGTCAGAAGAATCGAACCCGTGGTCACCCGATTCTGCAAGTCGCGATGCGCGCTCGCTGCGTCTGCCAGTGCATAGTGCGCGGTGATATCCGGCGTGATGATGCCGCGTCCCACCAGATCGAATAGCTCGTCCGCTGCCGCGTTGAGTGTTTCCGGCGTTGCGGCATAGGTAGCAAGCGTAGGTCGCGTGACATACAGCGAACCTTTTGCTGCGAGAACGCCGAGATCGACACCGGTGACCGGTCCCGAGGCATTGCCAAACGACACCATTAAGCCGCGCGGCGCCAGGCTGTCGAGCGAGGCGATGAACGTATCCTTACCGACGCCGTCGTAGACCACGGGCACTTTCTTGCCCCCAGTAATTTCGCCGACGCGCGCGGCAATATTCTCGACGCTGTAGTCGATGATGTGCGCGCAACCGCGCGCCCGGGCGAGTTCTGCCTTGGCGCGCGAACTGACGGTGCCGATCATGGTCACGCCCAGGTGCTTCGCCCACTGACATGCGATCAGTCCGACGCCGCCGGCGGCCGCGTGGAACAGCATGGTTTCGCCCGCTGCCAGCGCGTAGGTCTGACAGAACAGATACTGCACGGTGAGACCCTTCAGCAGGATCGCCGCGGCCGCGTCGCAACTGACATTGCCGGGCAGTTTGACGACACGGCTCGCAGCGACATTGTTCGCCTGGGCGTAGGCGCCGATCGGGCCTGAGCAGTAGGCGACGCGATCGCCCCTGCGCAATTGCGTGACATCACTGGCCACGGCTTCGACGACCCCGGCGGCTTCCATGCCAATGCCGCTGGGCATGGGCAGGCGGTACAGACCCGAGCGGTGGTAGGTGTCGATGTAGTTCACGCCGATCGCCTCGTGACGAATCTGAACTTCGCCGGGGCGTGGCGCTGGCAGCTCGATGCTCTGGAGCGTCAGGTGCTCCGCGGGGCCGGGTTCCTCGATGCGGATCGCGTTGATCTTCATGGAATTTTCCTGATGCGTCGTCGAATCGTGCTGCGCTGGTGCCAAAGCGCGCGCGAGTATTGCTACACTCGGCGCGCATCGCGTTTTAAGGAGAGAACCTCATGGCACTATGGAAGGGTCCCGAAATGGAAAAACCAGCCGCAGCAACGATACCCAATAGCGCATCCGCCAGCCAGGCGACACCCGCGCCAGCACCGACACGGGCGCGTGACGACGTTCCGGCGCGCGCGCCGCGCGAATTGAAGGAATCCGTCATCGCCGCGGGTTTGGTGATTGACGGGAAGATCGAAGGCAGCGGGCACGTGCGAATTGCTGGCAGCTTCAACGGCGACGTGCACGTGGATGGCAATCTGACCATCGAGCCGGGTGCCAAGCTCACGGGCGGCGTACGCGCCAAAACGATCACGGTGGGCGGTGAGCTGGAAGGCAATATCGATTCCGCGTCCAGCGTGGAACTGGCGGCCACCGGTGTGCTGACCGGTGATCTGAAGGCGGGCACGTTGACGGTGTCGGCCGGTTCCCGCATGCGCGGGCGCGTCGAGTTCGGCTGGGAAGCTACCGGTACGCCGACCAAGGGCGGCAAGGGTGAGGGTTCGCCTGCATGAGCAACCCGGGCAAGAGTCGAACTTGCCCGCATTGCCGCGCCACCATTCTGGAAAGCGCGAAGGTGCGTCCCGCGTGTCGCGGCCACCTTCGCTTCGGTAACTCGTCGAGCGCCGCGGTGTCGAGTTATTCGGCGCTGCACGTGGAGGGCACGATCCACCATCCCGCCGGCAATACGCCGTGGGAATATTCGCTGGTAGTTACCGTGCGCAATCAGCGCGGCGAGGAATTGACGCGGCAGGTTGTGGGCATCGGTGCATTGCAGGCCCATGAAGCGCGCAGTTTCGATTTGAGCGTGGATGTATTCGGGCCGGAGTCTGCACCTCGGTAAATTCGTTGGGCCGGTTCAAGTCAGCCAGTCGACGATGGCTTGACGGAATTCCGGTGCCGCTACTGCCGCGAGATGATCGCCGGGTACTTCGACGAACTTGGCACCTCTAATTGCTGCTGCGAGTTTTTCCGCACTCGCAGGATTATCCGCACTGCCGATCAACACCATCACCGGAATGGACACCTCTGAGAATTTCGTCGCGTCGAAGCCCCCGCGACCGGCCTTGTGCATGGCTGCCAACGCAGCCAGGTCGTTGCCGCTGGCTTCAGCAAACGCACGAAATGCACGCCCCCGCGGGTCTTTGATCGAGGCGGGGTCTGTCGCTTCCATGGCCTCTACCAGGCTGCCGGCTTGTGCCGACGGCAGCGCGCCCTGCAACAGCACATCCCCCATCCCTGCAATGATGACGCTCGTAAATCGTTCGCCGCGATTGATGAGCAGGCTGGCCGCCAGATAGCCGCCCATCGAATAGCCGGCGAGGTCGGCGTGCTGGATGCCCAGATGATCCATCACTGCGACGGCGTCATCGGCCATGGCAGAACCCGCGTAGGCGGCCGGGTCATGGGGTTTGCCGCTTCTGCCATGGCCACGGCAGTCAATTGCAACGACCTGACGGCCCGCTGCGACGAGCGCGTCGATGATGCCGGGTACGCGCCAGTTGCCGTGCAGGCTGCTCGCGAAGCCGTGGATCAGCACGATGGGTGCGCCCTGCCCCTCTACAATGTAGTTGATGGCCACACCATCGACGTTCACTGACGGCATACATTCCCCCGATTCGATTTGCTGTGGAGCGACTGCGAACTCTATCCTACCCGCAGCTGCAGCCGTCACCCTTGCCGAGGATAGAGAACACCCATGATTCACACGTTTGCGGGCAATCCCTTGGATCGAGCCGATGCGCAGCGCCGCGATCCGCGTTGGTTGGCGCGCGCGATCGATGATCCCGCCAGCCGCTACCTTGCGTTTGCCGAACTGAACGTGCTGGTCGAGAGCAGCGGCGATGCGCGCCTGGCGTGGTTGACACAGGCCGACACCGTGCGCATGAACATCGCGCAGCCACCCGTATTTCTGGGTCTGGCGGACGGCGTTGCACACTTTGCGATCGATGTATCGGAGCTGGGCGATCCCTCGCATGAACTGAATCTGGACGACAACACGCGGTTCGAGGATGCACGCGCGGCCGCAATGCGCCTCAATGCTGCAGATACCGGCATCGTCGCGCAGAGTCGCGCGCAACTGGGCTGGCACAAGACGCACCGCTACTGCAGCGCCTGCGGGGCGCAATCGGAAGCCGCGCGGGGCGGCCACGTTCGTGTGTGCAGCACGTGTAAGGCGGAGCATTTTCCGCGCACCGACCCCGTGGCGATCATGCTGATCAGCGATGGTGAGCGGTGCCTGCTCGGCCAGTCGCGCGGACGGCTCGCGGGCTCGGGCATGTACTCGGCGCTGGCGGGATTCATCGACCAGGGCGAGTCCATCGAGGAGGCCGTGCGCCGCGAAGTGATGGAAGAGGCGGGCATCACGGTGGGCGAGGTGGTCTATCACTCCTCGCAACCGTGGCCGTTTCCGTCCTCGCTGATGATTGGCTGTCTCGGCCGAGCCCTCACCACGGAGATTTCCATGGACCCCGAAGAGATGGCCGACGTTGCCTGGTTCAGCCGCGCCGACGTCGCAGCAGCGCTGCGCCAGGATCATCCGACGCTGCGCGTCCCGGGCCCCATCGCCATTGCGCATCATCTGATCAAGACCTGGTGCGACGGCGAACTGCAGGTGTGAATCGGCCAAATGGTGCAAGGCACCATTTGGCCGATTCTCGCCACTGTCGAGAATCAGGGTGTTGGGTCGCTGCCCGGAAAGCGGTCCATGTCGCGCAGGGTGGGGAATAGCCGGGTCCACAGACCGGTGACAATCAGCGTTGCAGCACCGCCGATCACCACCGATGGCACCAGTCCGAACCACACTGCGGTGACGCCTGACTCGAATTCGCCCAGTTCATTCGACGCGCCGATGAATACCGCGTTCACCGCGCTGACGCGGCCGCGGATTTCGTCCGGCGTCTCGAGCTGGATGAGCATGTGGCGGATGTAGACGCTGACCATGTCGCCGGCGCCGAGGAACGCAAGCGCCACCAGTGATACGCCAAAACTGGCTGACAAACCGAAAGTGATGATTGCCACGCCGAAGACGGCGACACCGCCGAACATCCAGCGGCCGACGTGGTGGACGATGGGAAAGAATGCCAACGCGCCGGCGGTGATTGCCGCGCCAACGGCCGGTGCGGTGCGCAACAGCCCAAGGCCCTGCGGTCCCGTGCCGAGAATGTCGCTGGCGAATACCGGCAGCAGCGCCGTTGCGCCGCCGAACAGGACGGCGAACAGATCCAGCGAAATGGCGCCCAGCACCACGGGTCGCGAGCGAACGAAGCGCAGACCCTCCAGCACCGTATGCCACGTGGCGGGCTCCTGACTGCGCAGCACGTGCGGAAGACGTACGGTGAACATCAGGGCGACCGAGACCACCAGCACCAGCGCGACGCAGACATAAACCGTCGCAGGACCTGCGACATACAGCACACCGCCAATGGACGGGCCGACGATCGTCGCTACGTGAAACGTTGAAGAATTCAGCGCCACCGCATTGCCGAAGCTTTCGCGCGGCACCAGATTGGGTGTGATTGCCTGGGATGAGGGCATCGCGAAGGCGCGTGCGCAGCCGAACAGCACGAGCACCGCAAACACGGGCCATACCACGGCGATTTCGAGCGCGGTGAAGGCCAGCAGCAGTACCGCGCACACCAGTTCCACCACATAGCACAGCGCGAGAATCAGACGTCGATCGTAGCGGTCGGCGATTTGTCCCGCGGGCAGCACCAGCACCACGAATGGCAGGAACTGGGCAAGGCCAATGAGGCCCAGGTCCAGTGGATCGTTGGTGATTGCGTAGACCTGCCAGCCCACGGCGACGCTCTACATCTGCACGGCCAGCGTGGCCAGAAAGCGCGCGCCCAGGTACAGCGAGAAATTGCGATGCCTGAGTGCTTCGAAGGTGCTGGCCATCAGCTCAGCACATCATCGAGCCACCCAATGATATCGGCGGTCACGGCATCGCGATTGATCTCGTTCAGCATCTCGTGACGCCCGCCGGCGTAAATCAACTTGTCGATGCGCCGCACCCCCGCCTCGCGCCAGCACTGTTCCAGAGTGGCAACGCCGGTGAGGTTGTCGTGCACCGGATCGGCGTCGCCCACCACGACGAGCACCGGCAGATCGTGGCGTATTCGCTTTAAGCGCAGCGGGTCGACGCGGCGCGGGTCGGCGCGGTTGAAGCCGTTGCGTACGCTCTGGCCTTCGAAACCGCATAGCGGATCGGCGATGTATTTATCCACTTCTTTCGCGTCGCGGCTAAGCCAGTCATAGGCCGTGCGCGCGGGCTCGAATGCGGCGTTGTACACGGGGACGGGCGCGTCAGGTTTGCGCAACGTGGTGCCCGAGAGAATCAGCGCATCGATCCGTTGGGAGC
>JAQBCT010000117.1:0-3664 GCA_032124855.1 Gammaproteobacteria bacterium | reverse complement strand
CAGACGGTTGGAAATGCCATGACCATACTCATGGGCGATGACACCGGCATCGAGGTCAGAATCGCGGTTGATCGATGTCAAGGGATTGGCATGGAGCGTCGCATTGACCGGCAGGTTGGCCTTGAATAAATTGCCGTTGTCGAGGCTGACCATCAGTGTCGGAATCGTGATGGTCGCATCGACGCCACCTAATGTGATGGGACTTCCAGCGGCATTGTTGGCCACGATTACGGCCCTGGCCCCGAGATCCTGCGCCTTCTTGACCTTGCTGGTGAAGGTGCAGACACCGCGGTCAACCAATGCAATTTCCCCGGCTGGATTCGCGAGGTACAGGTCTAGCGGTACAGCACCACCGTAAGCCGGGTCGCAGCCTCGACCCACGTAAATCACATTTCCAGTGATCGGTCCAGTGCTAGTAAAGGTTGGACCGAATACTGCGCCAGAGGCGGCGTAGTCGCCCGCGATGCCACCGGGCGAGTTGACTGTGACGATGTTCGGAGTCGGATGGGTCCAGACGAACATCTGCATGCGTGGTCGCACGCCATCCACACCCGTGCCGAAGTTGGCATTGTTCGTCCCGCTGCCGTCCTGGGCCTCGGCGCGCACATCGTCGTTGCCGACTCCGCCGGCGCCGTAGGTGTTGACCTGGAAGTTGCCGGAAGCTGAATCAAACCCATAGCCATGCGTCACGTCGTGCATGACGTTGTTCCAGTAGAACAGGTTGGTGACCGCAGCCGGGCGATAGTCCGGCGGGTTCTGGGTCGTCAAGTCCAGCGGAAAGTCGAAAAGCAGCCCCGGGCCACCATCCGGGTCGCTAAGGGGGTCGGCGATGTTGTTGGCATCGATGTCGGTATAGGCGTGCACGTTGTTGCCGCGCGTGACCGTGAACTCGGCACCGGCCGCGCCGTTGGTATCGTGCCAGCCGAGTGGCGAAGCGCCGGGGCTCGCCGCATTGGTCACCAGTTCCCGGCCGCCGTCAGTCGGACTCTCGAGCGGGATCGGGAACACCCGGTAGCTGGCTCCGTCGGTGGCCGGAAAGGAGGCGATCGCCTCGCTGGTCACGCCCGATAAGCGGGCAATCGCGGACGCTGTGGCCTCGATCGAGTCATGGACGACCAGGTCCTGTTGGCCGAGTGACTCTCCAGTTTCTGCGTCGATGAAGGCATACCACCAGTGTGTCCCGCTCTGCTGCTCGATCTCGACGCTCCAGGCGAGCCGCAGGGTACCGCCATAGGGCAACCAGACGAGCTTCGCGCCGATCGGCTTGGCAGAGATGCCACCGTCGGAAAGTGTCATTTTGTCGTTGGGCCCGCCCTTGCGCTGCAGTACGACGAAAGGTTGGGTTGCCTTCAACTTCAGGTGCTTGGCAGCGGCCTCGGCAGCCTCGACACCGCTCTTGCGGGCTTGTTGCCCGCCCGCGGCTGCCGCAACATTCGATACGGAACTGGTGCCGGCGCTCAGGATGCTGCCGTCGGCTGCGACGTTTACGTTGATGATGGCGTTGAAGATCTCAATGCCGCGATAGCGCTGTTGCAGGTAGACATGGGTCACGCCCGTGTGCTTGCTGACAACTTTGCTACTCACGACCAGGTCGTTGATGTCGGAGCGGGTCAGGCCGAGCTCCTTCTTGTTCTTCTGCGCAAAGCCCAATGCGGCGGCCGTGGCATCGGCCGCTTGTGCGACACTCACTGCGATACTGAGCCAGGCGCACGCAAGTGCGCCCACGATCCTGGCACCTGTTTTCGGTGTGATCATTGGTTTCCCCTCCACGCTGCAGAGCGGACGCGCTGCTGCAGCAGCGTTGTTGTTGCGGTCGGCCGGACGATCCGGACCGGAAGAATTATGGTTAACGACTTTCGTATAGCATGAGATCATGCGCGCCAGCAATAAAGGTTTTCGGCGCCCGGCTGGGTGCGAAAATTTGTCAACAAAATCGCACACATGTTCGACGGCCAAAGCCGTCCGAAACGGCGGTGCCGCATCCGCCGGTCCAGATGCGCGCAAGGCAAGTCGATGCGATGGGCGTATGTGAACGGTCGAGACATCTTACATAACGTGTTGCCGTCTGCGCCCGCGCGTACTCGTCACGGCCGGCAAGGCGACGCCTACGCGACGACTCAGCGTGAGTGCTCGAATCCGATGTCGCTGCGCGATCGTCTGATTCAAACGCTGCCCAATCGGGCGAAAGAGGCTATGAATTTCAGATGGCCTTGTTTGGCGTGAGCTCAATGTGCGAACGATCGGCGATGGTGGGCCCGATAGCGGTCTGGGACTGCGTGCGTTGGGATTTTAGCGGCAGACGTGCTCGCTTCGGCGAAGCGGGCGGTCGTGAAGGCGTGAGAGCGGCGATCGGAGTGCGGATCCTGGCGCGGACGGTCAGGTAGTGCAGCGGGAAGGAGTCCCGGACATACATATACATACAAATGGAGGCTAGGGTCGGAATCTAAGACACCCGCAAATAGCTTGTATTGCGCCAGTTCGCGCCAGCGATTTTGCCTATCACGCCGCCGATCTTGCGCCAGGTCAGGTCGTGGCCATACTCATGGAACACGATGTCGGCGTCGAGGTCGCCATCGATCCGGAGCGGCGTCGCCCGGTGCGAACGCGCTATCGGCGACGTTGTTCGCGATGAGAAATAGAGGAGGTAATTACAGCTTCTCTGCCGTGAGGAAATCACGCGCCACTTGGCCCGCGTCGCGGTGCTCTCCATCCACGGCGTGGTTCATCCGGCGCATTTCGTCTTCTGTGATTTTTCCCGCGAGCGCGTGCAACGCCTCGCGCAATTGTGGAAACCGTTCGAACGCGCGCTGATTTACAACTGGCGCCGCTTCGTACGGCGGGAAATAATGCCGGTCGTCTTCGAGCACCACCATCCCCAGCGCCTCGATCACGCCGTCGGTGGCGCTGCCCGCCACCACATCCACCTGATTCTGCTCGAGCGCGCGATAGAGCAACCCCAGCTCCATGAAGCGCGGCGCTGCGGTAAAGCGAAGCTGATAGGTTTTCACCAGGCCGGCAAATCCATCGGGGCGTTCCTTGAACTCATAGCCAAAGCCCGCGCGCCATTCTTTGCCCGAGTGCATCAGGTCGGAAATATTGTGCAAGTTGTATTTCTTCGCGTCTTCCCCGCGCACCACGATGGCAAACGTGTTGTTGAAGCCGAGTGGCTCGGTGACTTCGAGTCCCAGGGGCGCATATCCGGCGCGCACGCGCGCGAGCACCTCGGCCGGATCGCTCGACGGCTCCTGATTCAGCACCGCGGTTAGCGCCGTGCCCGTGTATTCCACGTAGAGGTCGATCTCACCTGTCTTCACCGCTTCATGCGCGATGAGCGTGCCGCCCAGATACGGCCGCCGCTCGACCGTAATTCCGAGTCTTGTTTCGACATGCTGCGCGAGAATGTCCGAAAGGATTATCTGCTCGGTGAAATTCTTCGACCCAACCACAAGTTTGTGCTGCGGCGCAGAACCGCAAGCGGCCAGCAGGAGGCAACTCAGGGCAAGAATAAGGGCGCGGCGCATCATTTGAGTTTATCGGCCAACTTGCCGGGCAACTTACCGCACCGCGAGTCGGCGCTCGACCCACCCGAGCATCGTGTCTGCGGCAATGGCCAGCACCGCGGCAGGCACAGCCCCCGCCAGGATTACGGTATGACTCACCATGG
>JAQBCT010000116.1:0-2734 GCA_032124855.1 Gammaproteobacteria bacterium | reverse complement strand
CTCGCGGTGAAGCTGATGTTGAAATGGCCGGGGCTGCACTACTCGACGAGCGCGTTCGCCCCGAAGCATTACCCGAAGTCGATCATCGACTTCGCGAACACCCGTGGCGCCGACAAGATCATCTACGCCGGCTACTTCCCCATGGGGCTGTCGCTGGAACGCATCATGACGGATATGAAAAGCGTGCCGTTCAAGGACGAAGTGTGGCCGAAGTTCCTGCGCGACAACGCGCGCAAAGTGCTGAAGCTCGCGTCGTGAAACACCGCTTCCATCAGGTGGATGTGTTCGCCACCGAACCGCTCACCGGCAATCCACTGGCGGTGGTGCATGACGCTCAAGGTTTGAGCGATGCGACGATGGCGGCGTTTGCACGTTGGACGAATCTGTCTGAGACGACATTTCTGCTGCCGCCGGCCGATGCGCGTGCGGACTATCGCGTGCGGATCTTTACGCCGTTTGCCGAGCTGCCCTTCGCCGGCCATCCGACCCTGGGCAGCTGCTGGTCGTGGCTTGCAGCCGGTGGGAAACCACGCGATGCGGATACCGTGGTTCAAGAGTGTGGCGTGGGTCTGGTGCGACTGCGCCGGGGCGGGGAGCGACTCGCGTTTGCTGCACCTCCCACGCGCAGGAGCGGGCCGCTCGATGCAACGACGCTTGGGAAAATCGTGGCAGCTCTGCATTTGAGTGAAGCGGATGTGCTGGCACATCAATGGGTAGACAACGGTCCTGGCTGGGCTGCCGTGCAGCTCGAATCCGCGGCGCGCGTGCTCGCCCTGGGGATTGACTGGGATGTGCTCGATGCAATCAAACTTGGCGTTGTTGGCGCGCATCCCGCCGGCTACGACACCGCATTCGAGCTGCGCGCGTTCGTGGGCGGTGGTCGATTCGAAGATCCGGTGACGGGCAGCTTGAATGCGAGTGTCGCGCAGTGGCTGATCCGCACCGGCGCCGCGCCGTCGCAGTACGTCGCATCCCAGGGCGCGGCGCTGGGTCGCGCCGGGCGCATTTACGTTGAACAGTTGAAGGATGACATCTGGATTGGTGGTGATGTGGTGCTGTGTGTGGAGGGTCATGTCGATCTGCCATAGCCGCGTGACGCTGCAACCAACATATTCGGCACCACCGAGCACTTCGTCCTTTGAGTGATGGTCCGCGTGCGGGCCGGATGGATGCATCAACTAAGGCTGATGCATCGCGGCTTCACCGGGGAATGTGTACCGCACGTCTGCAAACGAATCGGCCGCGAAGACATACAACAGCCGCAACGTGTCGCGGCCGGTATTGCGCGCACCGTGCCATACGTCGCCCGGAATGAAGACGCTGGATCCTGCACGCAGCGGATGCTCCAAACCGTCGATGCTGACGATGCCTTCGCCTGAGAGGACGTAGTAGATCTCGGCCTGGGCATGTCGGTGCGGGTGGAATGGGCTCGGTTGGCCGGGCCCGATCTCGGTGACACCGAGTGTCAGCTGATCGGTCGGTGTGCGATCACCGCTGAGCAGTGTCCGCCAGGTAATTCGGCCGCGGGTCGCGTCGTCCCAGCCTTCGGTGGGGCAATCGTCTTCGTGGCTTACCACGCCTTGCGGGTGACCATTCATTGGAAGTTTCCCATAATGCGCGCGCGAGTATCGCACGGCCGGTGCTAGGCTAGGCGAGCACCAAGGGAGGACATGATATGGACCTGCAGGAACTGGCGAAGCGCATCACGCGGCTCGAAGATCTGGAAGCCATCAAGCAGCTCAAGGCGCGTTACTGCGAGATCTGCGATGACAACCACAACCCGGAGCGCATCACGAGCGTGTTCAGTGAAGACGCGATCTGGGAAGGGCGAGGCATCGCCACAGCGAAGGGCCACGCGGCCATTCGCGAGCTGTTCGGTCGCTTCCAGAAGATGATGAGCTTCACGCAGCACATGGTGATGAACCCCGTCATCGAGATTGACGGGGACACGGCCAAGGGCACCTGGTATTTCTTCGGTCCCTTCACCTTCATCGAAGGCAACCAGGCGAAGTGGCAGTCGGCCCGTTATCACGAGGACTACGTCAAGGTGAACGGCGAATGGAAGATTGCCCACCTGCGCGTGAAAGGCCCGCGTATGAGCGCCGATTACGCCAAAGGTTGGGCTGCCTAACCAAGCGAGGTGGGGCACATGGTGCCAGGCACCATTTGCCGCGGGCACCATTTGCCGCGGATTGGTGGGAGGCTGCATGTTCGGTCGTGCAATGAAGTGGGTCGCCGCAGCGCTATGTGGGTGCGCTTCGCTGGCGGCGTACAGCTCGGAACGCTATGTGGAGCGGCTCGCGCTGCCGAACGGCCAGTGGGTAGTCGTGGCGGAGGGGGACGACGAAGCGCAAGTCGGCGGCAGCTATGCGGTGCGTCTCTACGATGGGGATCCCATGCACTACCGCAGCGGTGTGATTGTGGCGCGCGATGGCGCGATCGAGGACGTTACGCTTGCGAGTCTGGAGCGCAAGGGTCGTGAACAGATCGTGGTGGTGCTGCGCTCGACAAATGGACTGCGCGCCGCGCAGGCATTTGCATTGAAGAACAATCGCGTCGAAGTACGCTCGCATGTCGAGGATCTGCCGGACGATGCCGACCCTGTCGCAGCGCTGACCCAAACCAGCGCCCTGGACAAGCTGTTCGGCCGTGGCAAATACCACGACCCGAACGCCGGGGCGCGCTGACCGCTTCGAGCGCGGTGGGGCAAAAGGTGCCTGGCACCATTTGCCCC
>JAQBCT010000115.1:0-17295 GCA_032124855.1 Gammaproteobacteria bacterium | reverse complement strand
CCAGAACGGCGCGCGCAGCTCGGTCTTCAGTATTTTTCCAGCGCCGTTCTTCGGCAAATCGACATCGCGCACGTCGCACGATTTTGGCGCCTTGTAATGCGCCATGTGCGCACGGCAGAAGTCGATCAGCTGCGACGGTGTCAGCACCGCGCCAGGCTTAGTGACGACGATCGCGTGCACCGCCTCGCCCCAGGCCTCGCTGGGCACACCGATGACCGCGCACTCGTGCACCGCCGGATGCTGGTAGATCACATTCTCCACCTCAGCGGAGTACACGTTCTCGCCACCGCTGACGATCATGTCCTTCACGCGATCCACCAGAAAGACGAAGCCGCGTTCGTCCATGTAGCCGGCGTCACCCGTATGCATCCAGCCGCCGCGTAGTGCCTGCGCGGTCTGCCCCGGCTGGCGCCAGTAACCCTGCATCACCATTGGGCCACGCACGCAGATCTCGCCGATCTCGCCGCACGGCACGCTGCGATCGTGCGCATCGAACACGGCCACATCGGCGTTGTACACGGCTTGTCCGGCTGAACGCGTGTAGCCCGCGTCCGGCCCTTCGAAGGTGTGGTAACGCGGCATCAGCATGGTCGCCACCGGCGACAGTTCAGTCATGCCGTAGGACTGCAGAAAATCGATGCCGGGCAGACGCTGCATGGCGCGTTTGAGTAACGCCTCCGGCATGGGCGACGCACCATACGACAGCAGCTTCAGACTCGACAGATCTCGCTGCGACAGCGCGGGATGATCGATCAGCCGATTCAGCAGCGTCGGTACCACAACGGTTACCGTCACCCGAAATTGTTCGATGGCGCCGAAGAATGCCTCCGGTGTCGAAGTCTCGATGACGACGTGTGTTGCACCGGCGGCGGTGACGCTGAAAAGGCGCGCGCCGCCCGCGACGTGAAACATCGGCGAGACGTGCAGATGCACCGCCGCGTCGTGCAGGTTCAGATTGGCGATGTGCATCATCGAATTCGCCATCAGATTATTGTGCGACAGCATCACGCCCTTCGACTTACCCGTGGTGCCGCCGGTGTAGAACAGGCAGGCCAGGTCTTCGCCGCTCCGTCGCGCATCCGCAACTGGTGCCGTGTGTTCGATGAGCTGTTCCCAGTTGGGCAGATCGGCTGCCGCGGCTTGCGCTGCGTCCGCGAGGATCAACGCGCAGACATCCTTGCGGGCACTGGCCAGTTCGCGCGCAATCGACAGATGCGCGCCATCACACAGCAACAACTTCGGCTGCGCGTCGTCCAGACACGCTCCAGTTTCCGCGACGGACCAGCGCGTGTTGATCGGTACCAGCACACCACCCGCCCATAGGGTCGCGAAATAGAACTCCACGTAGCGGTCGCTGTTGTTGGCGAGCATCGCCACGCGATCACCGGCGCCGACACCGCGCGCCTGAAACGCACCCGCGAGGCGCGCGACACGATCTGCGAGGGTCGCCCAGTCGCTGCTGCGCTCCCCGCAGGCCAACGCCAGCTTGTGCGGGCAGATCTGCACCGCGCGATGAATACCGTGGGTCAGTTGCATGACTGGATTGAGCGGGAATGAGGCATTGGGCGGACCGGGAAAAGGCGACGATTCTAGTGGCGTGTCCGTTACGTTGCCACGCGCGCGTGTTCCGCTGCTCCACAGCTGTGATAGGTTTCGTGCCGGGCCACGCCTGAGGCTGCGTCCTGAACATTGCGATCGACGATCCGAGCCGTGCACCGGTAGCGCGGCTGCTCCGAGAACACCTCGATGACATGGCGCTGCATTCGCCGCCCGAAAGCATTCACGCGCTGGATATCGAGGCGCTGCGCCGTCCCGAGATCTCCTTCTGGAGCGTATCCGATGGGGCCGCTCTGCTGGGATGTGGCGCACTCCTCGAACTGGATTGCGAACACGCGGAAATCAAATCCATGCGCACTGCGCCAGCACATCGTCGCAAAGGCGTCGCCGCGCACCTGCTGCAGCACATCATCGACGAGGCGCAGCGGCGAGGGTATCGACGCTTGAGTCTGGAAACCGGATCCATGGCCGCATTCGCGCCCGCGCGCGCTCTCTACGTTCGCTTTGGATTCACCTGCTGCAGACCGTTTGGCGACTACGTCGCTGATCCCAACAGCGTGTTCATGACGCGTCTGCTGTGAGTGCCGGCGGCAGCGCCTTGACGTAGACGAGCTGCGCATGTCCACGCGGGTAGTTCTCGATCGTCGCAACGCGCGCATAGCCCAGCCGTTCGTACAACGCCGGCGCCTGGAAACTGTGCGTGGTCAACACGATCTGTGCGCAGCCGCGCTTAATCGCTTCGCGCTCCGCGGCCCGCAGCAGCGCCGAACCCACGCCGCGCCGACGCGCGGCTGCATCCACCCACAGCCGCAGAATCTCGCAACAACCGCCCCAGGTATGCCCGCTCAGCCCGGCAATCGTTTCGCCGGCAGCGTTTTCGACACTGGCGTTGAGTAATACGCCGTCGAACAGACCCGTCGCCGCCGAATTGAATTCATAGAGCCGATCCTCGAGCAGTTCGTCGAAGCCCGCGCGGGCCTGGGACGATATTTGGATTTCGACGGCGCCGCGCATTCGCCTTCGTCCGACCCCATGAGGGTCAGCACATTGCCATCGGGATCGGCGAAATGAGCCAGCACACCGCCCCACGGCTGTCGTTCAGGCGGCCCGGGAAATGACACGCCGGCATCTCTCAATCGCTGATACAGCCCTCGGATATCGTCCACGTGGATCGATACGCCTACGAAACGACCCACCAGCTCCTTCGATTCAGGATCGTTGGGGTCGCTGCGTTCCAGCGCGATGCGCGCCCCACCCAGTTTGAATTCGGCCCAGCCGAGCTGTTCATCCACATAGGTCGGAACAAACCCGATCCGGTCGCGATAGAACGCCAGCGCTTCGTCCCATCGAAAGCTGAAAATGCGCACCGCATAAAGTTCGTAAGCCATGTCATCGCCTCATAACAGTTGGCGAATTTCTGCCGTCAGGCGATCGCGGTTCTGTCTTTTCGTCGGCCCGTCGATCGAGGCGCCACGCGCACTATGGCCAACCGACTCCCGGTGCGGGAGCCTCATGCATCAGCACTAGCCCGGTGCGCTCTCGCGCCACATCCGGAATATGGTCCATGCCGCGCCACTCGTTAGCCAATATGAACAGTGTGCGACGCTCGTCGCCACCCAGCATACAAGCAAAGCAGCCACGGTCGGCGGCCACCGTCTGCAGCACGGCCCCGCCTTCTCGAACGCGCACGCAACAGCGATTGGGGACGTCGGCGTACCAGACAGCATCTTCCGCATCGAGGCAGATCCCGTCTGGCGCACCGGAAACCAGGTCGGCCCAAATGCGACGGTTCGAAAGCGTTCCATCGACGCCAATTTTGAACGCTGTCAGCCGTTTGCCGTGCGACTCAGCAACGATCAGTGTTGAGTTATCCGCAGTCACGGCCATGCCATTTGCGAAGTCGATACCATCCGCGACTTTCCGCACGGCCCCGCCAGGTCGGATCAGTGCGATGAGCCCCGGGCCGCCGTTGACATAGATATTGTCACGCCCGTCGACGACGATTTCGTTCCATGCACCTGGCCCAATCGGTCCCAGTTCAGCGTGGACAACGAGGACACCATTCGCGCTTTGTCGCAATAGCTGTCCCTGCCGACCGGCGACGATCAGGAGACGCCCATCTCGCAGCCAGTCGATACTGAATGGCAGTCCAAACGGTGTAGCCAGAATCCGTTCGCGGGAACCGTCAACGCCAACCGCGGCGATTTCCTGAGCACCCCAGTCCGCAAACCAGAGTCGATTATCGTGCCATCGCGGCGATTCGCCCATGGCAATGCCGCTCAACAAAGTCGTCAGGTGCATCTGGTTCGCACTTCTCAGGAAGCCGCTGTAATGCTGACGATATTGCCGTCTGGATCGAGGTAACGCGCTGTCCTGCCCCAGGGTTCATCGCGCGGTGCCTGCACCACTGCGTACCCGCCGCGCACGATTCGCGCGTGCGTCGCGTCGAAGTCTGCGATGTGAAAGCCAATTTGTGCGCACGTGGTTACCGGTCGCTGCGGTAGCCGCATCGGATACAACGCGAAGTGAATGAAGGCGCCATCTGTCCAGGAGTGCGCCGCATGCGGTCCGCCGTACCAGGGGTCATTGAGCTGCGCATCGTGTGAGGTGTCATCGAGCGGCAACCCCAGGCCGTCGCGATAGAACTTCAGCGATGCAGCGAGGTTGGAGACGTTCACGGCAACGAACGTGAGTCGCGATGGCACGCTCATTGCGCCGCCGCTGTCAGCAATGGCGCGATCTCCGCCTCGGAAAATCCCGCTTCCGCAAGCACCTCACCGCTGTGCTCGCCCAGCGCAGGCGCGGGGCGTCGAATCCGCGCTGGCGTAACATCGAAACGCGCGGCCGGGCGCGGCTGACGGACGCGTCCGGCGGCGGGAAAGTCGTATTCTTCGATCATCTCGTTGATGCGGATCTGTTCATGATCGAGGATTTCTTCGCGCGTCAGCACCGGTGCGCAGGGCACGCCCTCCCGATCCAGCCTCTCCAGCCACTGCGCGCTGGTGCCCTGCAGCAGCACCTCAGCCGTCATCGCCAGACGCGGCGCCACATTGACTACACGCGTGGCGGCCGTCTTGAAGCGTTCATCCTCGAGCCATTCCAGATGTTCCAGCGCACGGCACATGCCGCGCCATTCGTCGTCGGACACGGCGCCCGCCGTAATGTAGCCGTCTGTGGTCTGGAAGATCAGATCCTGGGCGAGCTGCGCGCGCGCTGATTTCACCTCGCGGCCTACGAAGGTATAACCCGTCATCCCTTCGGGCCACAGATACGCCACCATCGTATCCAGCATGGCCAGCTTTACATGCTGGCCTACGCCGCGCCGCTGACGGGCGAACAACGCCGCGGTGATCGCCTGCGCCGCCGTCACCGCCGTAGTCT
This sequence comes from Gammaproteobacteria bacterium, assembly GCA_032124855.1. Taxonomy (GTDB): domain Bacteria; phylum Pseudomonadota; class Gammaproteobacteria; order Pseudomonadales; family Azotimanducaceae; genus DATJGR01. The sequence continues at coordinate 12,357 of JAQBCT010000115.1, read as the reverse complement.
TGTCCGGGATGATGGTGCGCACCATACGCGGCCGGCCGGTGTCGCGGTCGGCCTGGATCGTGGCCAGGCCTGACAGCGCCTGAATCACCGGGTCGTAGACGCGCTTGTGCGCATACGGTCCTGTCTCGCCGAATCCGCTGATGGATACATAGATGATGTCCTGCTTCAGAGCGCGCACGACTTCCTCACCAAGTCCCATCCGTTCGATGGCGCCTGGCCGGAAATTCTGCACGAATACATCGGCGCTCGGGATCAGCCGCTTCAGCGCAGCGAGTCCGGCCGGTGTCTTCAGATCGAGCACCAGCGAGCGTTTGCTGCGGTTGGATGAGACGAAGGTTGCCGTCATGCCCCCGCGATTGGGCCCGAGACTGCGCACGAGATCGCCGCCTGGTGGCTCCACTTTGATGACGTCGGCGCCCTGGTCCGCCAGCATCATCGTGGCGATGGGCCCCGAGATCATGCTGGTGAGATCGAGTATCCGCACCCCGTCGAGGGGTCCCGCCGCAAGCGATGTCATGCCGATTTCATCTCCGCCAGCGCCGTGGCTTTGGCCCACTTGTAGTCGGCCTTGCCATTGGGTGCCCGCCGGACCTCATCGACCACGATCACCTGGCGCGGCGTTTTGAATGCGGCGAGGTGCTCGCGCGTGTATTCGATCAACGCGGTGGGGTTGGTGTCGGCGCCCTCGCGCAATGAAGCCACCGCCACGATGCGCTCTCCGAAGCGATCATCCGGCACGCCCACCACCAGACAGTCATAGATCGCGGCGTGGCGTTTCACCACTTCTTCCACTTCTTCGGGGTAGACCTTTTCGCCGGCCGTGTTGATGCACATGCTGCCGCGACCCAGGAGCGTGATGCTGCCATCGGCCTCCACGCGGGCGTAGTCGCCAGGGAAGCTATAGCGCACACCATCGATGGTGCGGAACGTCTCGGCAGATTTTTTCGGATCCTTGTAATACCCGATGGGCACCGAACCGCTCAAACCGATCTTGCCGGTTTCACCTGAGCCGGGTTGCACGATGCGGCCGTCATCGCTGAATACCCGCACGCCTTCGCTGAGCTCGAACTTCGCGGTCTGCGCGCCGGAATCGCGCGTCGATACGGCACTCGCCATGCCACCTTCGGTGGAACCCATGGTATCCATCAGCATCATGTCGTGGTGCGAAAGCAGAGCCTGCTTCACTTCCGCACTCCACATCACGCCACTGGAAATGATGCGTTTCACGGACGCCAGATCGTACGGTGTGCCGCCGTCACGCGCGGCATCGAGCGCCGCCAGCATGGGTTTGGCGAACGCATCGCCCACGATCGTGATATCGGTGACGCGGTGACGCTCCACCTGATCGAACAGCGCGTCGGCATCGAGTCCGAGCCTCGAGATGGTGACCACCGAACCACCCGCCAGCATCGGCAGCAACGTTCCCAGCCACATGCCGGTGCCGTGCATCTGTGGACATGCAGTCAGGCAACAGGGCAATGCCCCCATTTCCTTCGCTTGGCGCACGAGTGCGGGCAGTTCCTCCACCGTGGCCGGCGGCGGCAGGCCCGCCAACGCCAGGCCACCCGCGGCCAGGCCCTGACAGAACTCGCCGTTGTAGTACATCACCCCTTTCGGCATGCCCGTGGTTCCGCCGGTGTACAGCATGTACACATCGTTGGCAGGCCGGTCGATGCGCGGCGCCGGCGCGGTGGCGCGCAGCGCACGCTCGTAATCTGACGCCCCCTCCAGCAGCAACTCTGTACCGTCATCTACCTGCAGCCAGAGTTTGACATTCGGCAGCTTCGCGCGGATCTCCCAGATCCGCATGGCGTAGGTGGATTGGAATACCACCGCTTCCGCATCGGCGTTGTCGAGCAGGTACACCAGCTCATCGGCCTTATAGCGGTAGTTCACATTGATGGGACATCCCCGCATCTTGAACACACCGTGGTGCACCTCGGCATACTCGTTGGAATTGTGCAGGTAGATGCCCACCTTGGCCCCGCTCGTCAGACCATGCGCATTGAGCACGCCCGCCACGCGCGCCGCGCGGTCGTCGAGTTCGGCCCAGGTGCGCGTGGCGCCGCCACAGTGCAGTGCCGCTTCATTGGGCAGTGCATCGGCGATCAATTCGAATGCCGTGGCGAAATGAAATTCCATCAACGTCCCCCCCTCGTAGTGCTGGCGACCCACGTTCGCCGGCGAACGCATCTTCTAACGCGCGACGCCGCCCGGGCGCAACCAACAGTTGGCGAATCTGGCCAAATGACTGTCGTCAGCGGCCAGATCGCACTGAAGATCTCCCAGTTTTCGCCATATAAATCAATAGATTAAGAGTTGGTGCCCAACCTGGCACAGGTTGTGTATAGCACTCTGCATCAGATTCACGGATTTGGAGTCACGGACATGAGCTTCAGCGCAGATCGAAACCACCCCGCCGCTGGCACCAGCGTGTGGTCAATCGGTCTGCTGATTGCCGGGTCGGCCCTGCTTGCCTCTCTGATCGAACCGCACTACGCCAAACCCGACGGCATCACACGTCCGGCAGTGCAGCTCGAACAGCGCGAATTGCCCGAGCCAACGGCGCTCGACCGACGCCTGGCCAGCACCACACGCACTCGATGAAATTCAAGGAGCCTGCAATGGTAAACCCCAGCACATCCAAACGACGCCTCGAACTCGATCGCAAGAGCGGCATGCTCATCGGACTGTGTGCCGGCATCGCGAACTACGTCGACGTGGATGTCACGTGGGTGCGCGTGGGTGCGGTGATCGCAGCGGCGCTGCTCACCAAGGTGGCGATTGCTGCCTACATTATCGGCTGGCTGGTGCTGGACGAGCGTGACGCGCGCTGAGCTGGCATCGACACCTGAATCAGGAACAGGTCACCAGACAACCGGCCACCGGCACATTGGCGGGCAAGTCCGTCGACAACTCAGTGAAATCCTCGGCGATCTCGGTGAGCTTCTTCGTGAGATGTTCGCGCTGCTTCGGGTTCAGCAAATTGAGCAGCGCCACACTCACCTGGGCGTACACCGTCGAGTTGGCGTCCAACGTCGCTTGATACGATTCACCGTAGAAGCGCTCGCGCTGCAGCGTGAGATCGCGCAGGGCCAACGTGAACTCCGCATACGAGCCGCGCCGGCGCACCATCGCCACCAGCTCCGCGCTATAGCGACGCCGATAATCCGCCCACGCCCCCTCATCCGGCGCATAGCGGTCGCGGAACGACGCGATCAGCTGCTTCTGTTCTTTGGTGAGGCTGCCGATGAAATATTCCATGCCTTCGCGGTATTCCTTCGCCCAGCGCTTGCGGCGTTGTTCGGGCGTTAGCTTGGCGTACGGCTTGGTGTACTTGAGCGTATCCTTCGCGTATTGCGCTTCGAACTGGTCGAGCTGCGCATCGGTAGCCGAATACAGAAGCTCCGACATCATGGGCAGCGCCGTCGCCTGAATGTTCTTCCACCAGCCCTCGAATTCGCCGCGCAGAATGAACATCTCTTCGATCGTGGCGCCGTCGTTCAGCGCACGATCCATTTCCCGCAACGACTTGGCATACACCGGCAATTGCGTGGTGCGATGCCAGTACAGCAGCACATCGAGCTGCGCGTCGAAGTAGTCTTCCTGCGCATCATCCAGATCCATGTAGTCGTCCATGGTCCAGCGCGCGAACCGATCGACGTTGTTGTACACCATCTTCACGCCACAACCGGTCAGCGCCCACGCCAATCCGACAACGCACGTCAGCCGGAACAACGACATCACGACGCCACGACGAAGTTGATGATCCAACGGCCAATCAACGACGGGTGCACGGTCTGTTCAAGCGATGCAACGCCCTCGCAATAGCGTTCCTCGCCGAGCGTCGCGCGACGCAAATCCATCAAGGCATGCGAGTAGCCCTTCACGAACTCGGGGTGGCCCTGAAAAGTCAGAATGTGCTCATCGATTGTGAACCCGCTGTTGGGGCACAACGCCGTGCTGGCAAAGCGCTGCGCCCGTGTAGGCAAATCCACGACCTGATCCTTGTGGCTGGACAGCAGGCCGAAACGTTCGCGGTAGGGTTGCATCCACTGCTGCGGGCTGAGCACGCAGGTATCCTGAACGCCCACCGCCCAGCCTTGCTCCGCCGGTTGTGTTTTGCCGCCCAGCACATGGGCAATCAGCTGATGACCGAAGCAAATTCCCACCAGTTTGTGCCGGGCCGCATCCAACTCACGGACAAATTCACCCAGCCGATGAATCCAGGGCTGATCGTCGTAAACGCTTTCGCGGCTGCCGGTGATGAGATAGACATCGCACTCATCCAGCGTGCGTGGATATTCACCGCGTTGCACATCGTAGTCGCGGAATTCGAGCGGGGTATCGTCCGCGCCGCCCATCAACATGGCGCGAAACATCGCGGGGTAGTCGCCAAACTCGGGTTGAAACTCGTCGCGCACCGAGTCCGTTTTCAATATGCCGATGCGCATCAGATGATCTCGAAGTAGCGTTCAAGCTGCCAGTCGTTGACGGTGCGTTCGTATTCCCGCGACTCCCAAAGCCGGCTGGATACATAGTGATCGACGAATGCATCGCCAAACAAGGTACGCGCGCCGGATGACGCCGCGAGACGTTCGGCGGCCTGGCGCAGCGTGCCAGGGAATCGTTCCGCCGGCGGCAGTCGATCCGCCACGTCGTACGCGTTGCCCTGGACGGGCTCGCCCGGCTCGAGTTTCTCGATGACCCCCAGCAGCGCCGCACCGATGATCGCAGCCGCTGCCAGATAGGGATTCGCATCGGCCCCCGAGGCGCGACACTCCAGGCGTTGTGATTTTGCAGAGCCGGGAATGAGCCGGATGGCCGCCGTGCGATTTTCAATGCCCCATGTATACGCGGTGGGCGCCCAGGCGCCTTTGACGAGACGCGTGTAGCTGTTAACCGTGGGCGCAATCAATGCAACGAATTCCGGGAGGTAACGCCGCAGCCCCCCCAACGCGTGGCGCTGCACGGCGCTGATCCCCGACGGCGCCGCCGCATCGAAGAATGCGCTGTTGCCATTGCGGTCCCAGAACGAGAAATGGCAGTGACCGCTCTGTCCCGGATACTGCATGGACCACTTCGCCATGAACGTGGCCATACGGCCGCGCTTCTGGAAAAACACCTTACTGAAAGTCTTGAACAGATTGGCCCGGTCCGCCGCAGCCAGCGCATCGGTAGCGGCGAGCGCGGCCTCCCACACACCCGGCCCGGTTTCGCAGTGCAGCCCTTCGATGGGACATTGCAATGCGGCGGCGTAGTCGAGCAGGCCATGAAACAGATCCGACTCTGCGGCTTCGCGCAGCACCGAATAGCCGAAGTTTCCAGGCGTCAGCGGCACCAGGTTTCGGTAACCCTTGGTGCGCACGCTGTGCGGTGTTTCGTCGAAGACGAAAAACTCATACTCGAAGCCGAGCTTGGCGCTTAAACCCTGCTCTGCCGCCTGCGCCAGCACGCTGCGCAGTCGCGTGCGCGGACACAGCGTGTGTTCCGCATCGCCGGCCGCGACGAACTCACCCAGAAAGAATGGTGCGCTCGCGTCGGGCAACCAGCGCACCGTGTCGGCGATCAACCGAAACTTGGCGTCGGGAAAGCCGCTGTGCCAGCCCGTGAAGGTTGCGTTGTCATAGAGTTTGTCGGTGACATCCCAGCCCAGCACGCAGTCGCAGAAGCCCCCGCCGCCGTCCAGCAAGCTGCTGAATTTGTCGAGGCTGACGTACTTGCCGCGCAGTACGCCATCGATATCCGTCAGTCCAATCTGGACCTGCGAAACACCGCGTTCGCGCAGCCCCTGCAGTGTCATTTCCTTCGTTGCGTCGGGCGCATCACTCATAGCTCACCTGTCTCTGCCCGCCACCGGAAACACTCGGCGGCCTGTAGTCGATCATCGCGTGTCGCTGTGGGTAGTTGTCCACTTTTTCTGTGGATAACTCGTTGGATAACTTGTCTGAAACCGGAGCGGCAGCAGGCAACATGGTGATCGCCGGGAAATGCTCAAATATTAGTCAGTGGTCAGAAATCAATAATTATCAAACGCTTAGTGATGATAATTAGTGCAAAGACAGAAATAAACACGATATCTCGGCACTCGACTCGCGACCCCAGCGTCACTGTGCATAACCGTAACACCGAAAACGTCCAGCCGCGTGAGCGCGTGCTAACAATGCTGGCCCCGAAGTTGTTGGCCTGCAGCCGGTCCAGCGCCGCCGCTAGGCCAGGGGGAGCACTGCGAGAAGCACGCCCAGCGCAACCAGGACGATGACGGCGAGCCGGCGCCACTGTCGATCGGGCGGACCCGCCGCTGCGGCTGTTCGCGTTTGTGCCTGCGTCGTTTGGGGCGGCGGACTATCTAACCAGCGCTGCTGCGTATCATCGCCCGCGCCATCGCACACCACATCTGCCGCCGAAAACGATTCGATGACATCGGTGCGGATGCGTCGATAGGCGGTCGTCGACAACTCCCCGGCCGCATGAGCCTTGGCGATGCGGCGCAGGCGATCCCCGTCTGGCGTGAGCCGCAACAACATCATGGCACTTCCCTCACAAGCCGCAGGCCAGTCAACTCATCCGCCGCACCTGCGTCGACTCCGGAATCAACCGTGCAGGCAGCGGACGCTGCGACTTTCGTTTCGTCATGCGTTTTTCCGGCAGCAATCCACTCGCGCACGTTGCCGCGCGCATTGACGACCCCCAGCGCATTGGGTGTACCGCGCGTGACATCCGATGGCGCGCTGTTGCCGGGCGCGCCCTCGGCACACCGGTCGGACTCTTCACTGTCAGCGACGCTTGCAAACAGCAGCCACTCCTGCCGCGTCGGCAGCCGATAGTGGCGGCCGCTGCGTTGCGACAACCATTGTGCGTACGCGGCCCCGACATCCGCACTGACGCCGGTGGCCGGCTTCGCCACATCGGTGCCGGATTTGCATTGTCCCGAAGCCGTGCAGAAGGGTGCGATCTCACCCCAGGACACTTCGAATTTGCCGACGGCAAAGCGCGATTCACCTTGCCCGATCACCACCAGGCGCGGCCCGCTGAACCCTGCGCCAAGATCGTCCGTGCAATAGCCCGCGCGTCCACTGGCCGCACCGTTGCCAACGAGGCTGCGCAATCCGCACGGGTCGATGCGCAACTGCGTGAACATTTCCAGCGGGCCGAATTCGTCAATCGCCTGCTGGCGCAGCGCCAGGGCGCGGTCTTGATCGACTTCACCACGATCCGTCACACACGCCGCAAGCCACCGTTTGATCGCGCCATCGATGCGGCCGTCGTGCCCTGGGAACTGCTCGCGCAAAGCCTTGGCGCGCACGCCCGCCGCGGTGCCATCGGCAAATTGGCAGTCGATGTGAGTCGCTTCGGCAAGCGCCGCCTCCATCGCCGCGTCCGCCGATCGACGCGCTGCATGAACCTGCGCTGCGACAAGCGAATTGCGCAGCCGATCCAGCTGCGCCTGCAACGGCGGCAGTGCGTCGGGGTCGAACACGCGGGGCACCGTCATGCCGATCAGCGCGGCTGCGCGGTGCAGTTCGTCCGCGTCAATGAGCGCCTGGATCGCGACCAGATAGCTCTCTCCCATCTCGAGTTCCAGTTCGGCACGCAGTACGCTGAGAGGGAACGCCCGGCCAAATTGGGCCAGCTCCACTTCCAGTGCCGCCACCCACTCGGCATCATGTCGCTCGGCGCGCGCCAGCGTCCGGATTCGCGCGGCAGCGCGCTGTTCGAGAACCGCATATCCGTCGTCAAAGTGCCCATTGGGCGCCATCGTGTCGGCAAAATGCAGCAGCCCATACGCCGCGTCGAAATCGGTGGTCGCGGCGATCCGTCTACCCAGGGAACCCAGCACGCGTCCGCGCGTCGTGACGAACGCATCCCCGTCGTGATTCAACTGCTCGAGCGAATGCAATTCGTCGGCGATGCGCTGCTGCCACGCACCATCGAATTCCACTTCGGCCAGCAGGTTTTCCAAACGCGCAATCTGTGCATCAACCAGCGTGTCGCGCGCAACCGCTGCCCGCTCGACGCCATCCGATCCGAGCCACAGCGCAATCGTCGTCAGCGCCACCGCGGCGGCGAAACCCGCGATGAACCAGGGCCGCGCAGGCGACGTACGCAGCAGCCCCGCGATCACTTCGTCAATGTTGCGAGGCCGCTCTTCACGATTGAACGCCAGCATCCGCGACACCGTGCGCCACTGCCGCCAGGTGAGGCGCCTGACGCGCTCCACCTGCATGTTGCGCTGCGCCGCCTCATCGGCGCGCACCCGATCGTAGGGATGCCGGCCGGTCAGCATCAGATGGATCACCACACCCAGCGAATAGATGTCGTCAGCGAGTTCCGGCGCCTCGCCGATCAGCATCTCGCGACTGGCGAAAGCTGGCGTCAGCGCCGCGAATTTGGCCGGATCGAACATCGTGTGATCACCGTCGTGGTGATGGATGCGCACCGCGCGCGCAATACCAAAGTCGAGGATCTTCGCGGTGCCCTCGAGCGTGACGAAGACGTTACCCGGCTTGAAATCCGAGTGCGCGATGCCGGCATCGTGGGCGCGCTTGAGGCCAGCGCACATACCGTCGATCAGCGGCCACAACAACGCATCCGGCAGTCCATTGGGATAGTCGCGCAGCAGCGCCGCGAGTTCCTGCCCCTGCAGCAATTCCATCGTCATGTAGGGGACGTCACCGTCCTTGTCGAAGTCGAAGATCGAGACAATGTTGGCATGCGCAATGCCCTGTGATTTCGACGCCTCGCGTTGCAGCGCGATGAACGCATCCGGGTGCGTACGAAAGTCGTTGTTCAGTACCTTGATGGCGACAAATGGCTGGCGATCCTGCGCCTCCACCTTGCGCAGATCCTTGGCGCGATAGACGGTACCCATACCACCGGAGCCGAGCTTTTCATCCAACACGAAGCGCTGCTTGAGGATGCGCGGCGTAGGCGCGCTCTGGCCCGAACCAGATCCGGTATTAGCGCGCAACACAGTGATGTCGTTGGCGGTGGTATCGCTGGTTGGGTCGTCAGACATGAGGGTAGGAGCCGTCACGGTCAGTGCGTCCGCCGTGACACCACCACGGAGATGTTGTCGCGCGCATCGCGTGCAAGCGACTCGGCCATGAGCAGGGTTGCCGCCTGTGCCACGTCCGCGGCGCCGAGGCGATCGCCGATCTCACGATGTTCGAGCTCTCTATACAGACCATCGCTGCAAAGCAGAAAGGTATCACCGGGGCGAACATCAAATACCGCAACATCGAGGAACAGCTGTCCGTGGCCACCCACTGCACGCGTCACAATGTTGGTTTCTCGCGCGCCCGCAGTCTGCTCTGTGATCACACCATCGTCCAGAAGCTCGGCAATCGGATTGTGATCGCGGGTGATCTGCAGCAGCGTCGCGTCGCGCAGTCGATACAGACGACTGTCACCAGCCCACAACGCAACCCCGACCGAATCATTGGCCAGCATCGTCACCACCGTGCTACCCACCGTGCGTCCATTGCAGAACGTTTTCGCGTGTACACGCAGCTGATGATTGACACGGCACAGTACATCATCCACTTCATCCACCAGCTCGGCGAGCGAACGTCGTGGTTCGACGGCTGCCAGTGCCGCGGCGATCGATTGGCTCGCCACATCACCGGCAGCATGGCCGCCCATGCCATCGGCCACCGCCCACAGGTTCAGATCGTGGCGCGCAAGCACGGCGTCTTCGTTGGTCTTGCGGCGATTGCCGGGGTGCGTGTCGTACGCGGTGTGCCATGGGGCGTGCCATTGGTCGCTCATGGCTACCCCACGTGAGAAAAGCAGATGACGGATTCGGCGGTGAGCGGTTCACCAAAGCTCATCCAGCCGGTACCCCATAATCGGGCACCGCGACGATGCAGATAGAGCACGGTTTCGTCTTCACTGCGCAGGAATGTGCCGTTGCTGCTGTCGTCGAACAACCAGAATGACTGGCGTTTGCGGACGATGCGCGCGTGATGGCGCGAGACGAAGGGACGCACTATTTCGAAGTCGCAGCCGGGGTCGCGACCCATCACGAACTGCCCGTGTGCATCGAAATTCAGCGATCGCTGTCGTCCACCAAATGACAGCACCAGCCGGGTGGCCGGTGCCAATTGCCGAGCTTCCATGCCAGTGCAACCGCCAGATTCACCAAGTCGAATCGGGAGGATAGCGAACGGTTGCGGCTTGTTACTGCGATGGCCTACACACTATCCGCGTGCGCTGCGCCACTGCATCAATGCATGAACGTGAACATGCGACGCCGGTACGTTTTGGCGAGCTCCGACCCTTTCGGCAGCAGCGCAAAGATACGCACCATGGTGCTTCGGCCGATGTCGTCACGAAACGTCCGGTCCTTGCGCAGAATGTTCATCGCGTGCACGAGCGCCACTTCGTACTGTGCGCGCATCGCTTCGCGCACCGCGGCCTGATAGCAAAGTTCCAGATCGTCGGGATTCTTGGCGAGGCCGGCATCGACTTCAGCCAGCTCCGCCATGCCCGCCGCCTCTTCCATCATCTGCAGACGCGTGACGGGTCGCTCGCGACCCTCGGTGCCTTCGGGAATCGTCGCAATGACCTTGCGCGCTTCTTCCAGATCGCCATGCAGGATGAGCACGTCGGCATACTCCAGCTTGAACGCTGGGTTGTTCGGTTCGGCCGCCAGCGATTCTTTCAGAATCGCAATCGCCTGACGATAATCACCGGCCGCGAGCACGGTTTCGAGATCTTCGCGCAGCAGATCGCCGCTCGACATCGTCAACCGGTCGAGCATCTCGCGGAGCACGCGCTCGCTCTGCGGGCCTTCGATCTGATCTACGAGCTTGCCGTCCTGCACGACCCGGATGCTCGGCAAACCCTGCACACGCAGGGATTGCGCCAGCGCCTGATCACGCGAGACATCGGATAGCGCCAGCACGAATTTGCCCTGGTACTGGCCCGCGAGGGTTTCGAGCATGCGGCGCGCATCCTTGGCTGGCGGCAGCTGCTCAGCCCAGAACAGCACCACGACAGGCACGCTCTTCGATTGCTCGACCACCTCCGCCTGAAAATTCTGGGCCGTGACTTCAAATACGGCGCGACTCTCTGCCATGACGCTTCCAACGATCCGAAATGGGGTGCGCGATTCTACTCGACCCGGGAACCATCGATAACCCCTGACACCGCATCGCGATGCCGCGGCGCTGGCATTGCACAGCACACTTGAGGAAAATGCCGCCCCGGAGAGGTGGCCGAGCGGCTGAAGGCACTTGACTCGAAATCAAGCGAACCCTCGCGGGTTCCCAGGGTTCAAATCCCTGCCTCTCCGCCAGAAACACAAAGGGACCCCAAGTGGTCCCTTTATGTTTCTGACGCAGGGGTGGGTCAAGATTTGAAGCCTTCGGTTCGACAAATCGGCAGGACTGCCGATTTGGACGCGCAGCACAGCGAAGCGCCCCGATCGTCAGTGAGGGGTGAGCGCCAGGGATGGCGCGAATCAATCCCTGCCGTTGATCCAACGCCGTCTCTTCGCCCACTCCGCCTCCCTAGCGCCCTCGCGCGGTAGCCAGGATGCGACCATCGTCGGTAACATATCCGCGGCACGTCATCCGGTCGCGAAAACCCGAAATTTGGCGAACGCTTCATACCCAACAAGGCTCTAGAGGGGCGAATCACCATGCGCGGGCCCTACCTTATCGTTTGCTTCATGCTCGTGATGACCTCCGCCGCGGTCTCCGCCGACCCCAACCCCGAACGCAACGTCTACTTCGGCGAACAGCATCTGCATACGAGCTGGTCATTCGACGCATTCGCCTTCGGCGACCGATTGACGGGTCCTGAAGACATTTACAAGTACGCGTTGGGGCAATCTGTCCCCCACCCGGGCGGCTACGACGTGAAAATCAGCAAGCCGCTTGACTGGGGCGCGGTCACCGAACACGCCGAGTATGTGGGCATGATCCAGGAAGCGAATGATCCGGATTCGTCGCTGCGCAAGTCCGCACCGTTTCTGTCACAGACCCTGAAATTCGGCGCCGATAAGGATCCGATGCTCGCCTTCAAGGTATTGACGGCCACCATCGCGACGGGCCACGCAATGGACGACCTTACCGATCCCGAAGTCGTCGCGCCGGTATGGCAGCGGATCGTCGATATCGCCGATAAATACAACAAGCCGGGGCAGTTCACGACGTTCCCCGCATTTGAATGGTCATCGTCCCCGAACTCCAAGAATCTCCACCGCAACATCTTCTTCCTCGACAGCAAGAAAGTACCAAAGGTGCCGTTCTCGGCGATCGATTCAACCGATCCACGCGAACTGTGGCAGTGGATGGATGCGCAGCGGGCTGCGGGGAATGAACTGCTCGCGGTGTCGCACAACGGCAA
>JAQBCT010000114.1:0-14875 GCA_032124855.1 Gammaproteobacteria bacterium | reverse complement strand
GGGAGATTGCCGGGGAATATCTGCGTAAGGGCAGTAAGGTTTATATCGAAGGGCGCCTGCAAACGCGTAAGTGGCAGGATAAGGACGGTGGTGATCGCTACACCACGGAAATCGTCGCCAACGAAATGCAGATGCTCGACGGGCGGGGCGACGCGGGCGATGCGTCTGATGGTCCACCGCGCCAGACTGGTGCGCGAAAGCCGGCTCGCAACGATGCGCAGGCGGAGCCGTCATATGATGGCGGCGCGACCAGCGATTTCGGCGACGACATCGACGACGATATTCCTTTCTAGAGCGCCTGCTCGGCAAATCCGTGCCTGCCTCCAGCGGCGCGTGATAAGGTTGCGCGCATGCACGCCCAAGCGTCCGTCCGCCAAGAGATTCCTCTACTCCCGCTGGGAACGGTGCTGTTCAGCGGCGGACGGCTGCCGCTGCGCATCTTCGAGCCGCGCTATACCGCGATGGTGAGCCACTGCCTGCGAGAGAAATCCGGATTCGGCGTCGTGCTCATCCGCGAGGGTAGTGATGCGCGTCTGACCAGAGACGCAGTGCAGCCGGAAATCTTCAATGTGGGGACGTACGGCACCATCGTCGACTTCAATATGCTCGCCAATGGCATGCTGGGCATCATCACCAGCGGCGGGCGTAAGTTCCGGATTCTGGAAACGTCCGAGACCTCCGACCATCTGTTGATGGGCGATGTCGAGTTTCTGCCGGATGAGCGCGGCCACGCGCCAGGGGCGGAGCACGCCACGTTGATCGAGATGTTGCGAGAACTGATGCGACACCCGATGGCGCAGAAGCTCGCGCTGGAGGTCGACTACCACGACGCCCGCTCGGTGTCGTGGCGCCTGGCTGATCTTTTGCCGCTCGAGCCGGAGATCAAGCAGGGCCTGCTGCAGATGAACCTGCCTCGAGAACGCCTCGCCGAGCTGACGCGGCTGGTTCACAACCTGCGCACTTGAGGGGTCTATAATGCCGGCCCCGCAACCTGCCGCCGCTTTACCGATGGACGTCGACGCCTATATGTTGGGGTTGGGCCGCAAGGCTCGCGCGGCTTCACGCGTGGTCGCTGCAGCGTCTGCCGGCGTCAAATCCGCCGCGCTGCTGGCCATTGCCGATGTGCTCGATGCGACGCGCGGCGAACTCATCGCTGCCAATGCGCGCGACCTCGACGGTGCTCGGGCGGCGCACATCGAACAACCGCTGATCGATCGTTTGCTTTTCGATGATGCGGCTATCAACCGGGTGATCGAAGGTATTCATCAGGTGGAGGCGTTGCCGGATCCCGTCGGGGCCATCACCGGATTGACCTACCAGCCGAGCGGCATTCAGGTCGGTCGCATGCGCGTGCCGCTGGGGGTGATCGGCATCATCTACGAGTCGCGGCCGGACGTCACAGCCGATGCGGCCAGTCTGTGCTTGAAATCCGGCAATGCGTGCATCCTGCGTGGGGGTTCAGAGGCGATTAACTCGAACAAGGCCATCGCGGCGGCCGTGGCCACGGGGCTGGTGCGTGGCGGCCTGCCGGCAGACGCGGTGCAACTGGTGCAGACGACCGACCGTGATGCGGTCGGTGCGCTCCTGCGCATGGAACAATTCGTGGACATTCTGGTTCCCCGCGGCGGCAAGGGATTGATCGAGCGCGTGACCGCCGAGGCCAAGATGCCGGTGATCAAGCACCTCGATGGCATTTGTCATGTCTATATCGACGCGGCTGCGGATGTGGCCATGGCAATCGCGATCGCGGTCAATTCGAAGACGGAGAAGTACGCCGTGTGCAACGCGGTAGAAACGCTGCTGATTGCGCAACCGATCACACCCGCTGTACTGCCGGCGCTGCGCGACGCATTCGACCGGGCCGGCGTGGAACTGCGCGGCTGCCCAGCGACTTGTGAGCTATTGGGTGGAATCAAGTGCGCCACGCAGGCCGATTGGTCTACGGAATATCTGGCCCCGATCCTCTCCATACGCATCGTCGCTGGATTGGATGCGGCCATCGAGCACATCAATCGCTACGGTTCGCAGCATACCGATGTCATTGTCACCAACGACTACGGCCATGCGCGCCGGTTTCTCACCGAGGTGGACTCGGCCTCCGTCATGGTGAATGTATCCAGCCAGTTTGCCGACGGCTTCGAGTTCGGCCTGGGGGCAGAAGTCGGAATTTCCACCAACAAGCTGCACGCGCGGGGACCGGTGGGCCTACAGGGCCTTACCACAGAGAAATTCGTGGTCTTCGGCAATGGCGAGATCCGGCATCGTTGATCGGCTTCCTCGGCGGCACCTTCGACCCCATCCACAACGGCCACCTGCATGCGGGCAGGACCGCGGCTGCCCACTTGGCGCTCGACTCGGTGGGTATGATCCTGGCGGCGCGACCGGGTCACCGCAATGCGGCAGCCAGCGTGACTCATCGCTGGCGGATGCTCGAGCTGGCCGTCGCCGGGGACGCGGTGTTGCACGCGGATGATCGGGAAATGCGGCGCACCACGCCTTCCTATACGGTCGATACGCTGCTGGCATTGCGTGCAGAACGTGGCGCGTCGGTCCCGTTCGTCTGGCTGCTCGGGTGGGATGCCTTTCGTGGATTGATGAGTTGGCATCGCTGGGAGGATCTGCTCGCGCTGACGCATCTGGGCGTGCTGCGCCGAGGAGATGCCACGCAGGAACTGGATGCGCCGATGCGCGCCCTGACCGCCGCCCGTTCGACCCGCGACCTGTCACAGCTACGCGCGCAACCGCAGGGATTGATAACGATGCTCGCGGCACCGATGCTGGCTGTGTCGGCAACCGCTGTGCGTGCCCGACTGGCGCGGCATGAACGCGTGGACGATTTGATCCCGTCGCGTGTCTCGACCTATATTACGACGCATCACCTGTATGGAGATTCATCCGCTTAATGTCACCCGAAAAACTGCGTGAAACGGTCGTGGCCGCGCTCGAGGACCTGAAGGGGCGCGAAATATTGACGCTCGATGTATCACGCTCGACAAGCGTGACCGACTACATGGTCATCGCAAGCGGAACTTCCAATCGGCATGTCAGTGCGCTTGTGGACTCGGTCGTGGAATCTACCAAGGCGCGTGGTGTCCCATCTGTGGGCATCGAAGGTCGCGAAGCGATGGAATGGGTGCTGGTGGATCTGGGCGATGTGGTGGTGCATGTCATGCAGAAGGACACGCGGGCGTTCTACGATCTTGAACGGCTTTGGTCGGAGGTACCGGTCGCGAAAGCGTCCGTCTGATCCGCGCGGCCGGATTGGCGCGTGAAAATTCGTCTGTTGTGTGTGGGTACGCGCGTACCGGCCTGGGTTTCGGATGGCTTTACGTCCTTTGCCAAACGACTTCCTCGTGAGCAGGAGCTGCTGCTCGTGGAGGTCGCCGCCGCACGTCGCACCGATGACGTGAGTCGCTGCATCGAAGACGAAGGTGAGCGCTTGCTCAGCCGAGTCGGGCGCGATGACAGGGTGGTGACATTGGATGAGCGGGGCATCGCATGGAGTAGTGCGGCGTTGGCGCAGCAACTCTCGGGGTGGCGCCGTGACGGCCGTGATGTGGTGTTGATGGTGGGCGGTGCGGACGGTTTGTCGGCGCGCTGCGCCGCGCGCGCGGAGCAGTCCTGGTCGCTCTCAGCCGCTACACTGCCGCACGCGCTGGTCCGGGTGATTGTGGCTGAGCAGATCTACCGGGCCTGGACGTTGTTGACAGGACATCCCTACCACCGGGCATAAGCGATGGCCGCGTCCGTACAGTTCAAAGACCCCAATCGTGAGCAGCAGGACTTCACCGGTCGCGCCATCGGCTTGTTTCTGCTGGCGCTGCTGGCTGTGTCTTTGCTGGTGGCCCGGATGGTCAACCTGCAGGTGGCCGACTACGAAAAATACCGCACGCGTTCCGATCAGAATCGCATTCAGGTGCAGCCCATTGCGCCCCCACGCGGCCTCATCTTCGACCGCAACGGGATACTGCTGGCGGACAATCAGCCTGTGTTTACGCTGGGGCTCGTCGCGGAACGAATCAACGATCTGGATGCGCTGCTGGGCGAATTGCGCCAACTGGTGGACCTCAACGACGCCGACGTCGAAACATTCAAGAAGCGTTTCGCGCGGCAGCGTCGTCCGTACGAGGTCGTCCCGCTCAAAGTCGTTCTGTCTGAAACAGAGATGGCCGCGCTGGCGGTGAATCGATTCCAGCTGCCCGGCGTGGTGGTCGACGCGCAGTTGGTTCGCCATTACCCCCTCGGCGCATTGATGTCGCATGCCATCGGCTCGGTGCGGCGCATTTCTGAGGATGATCTGAAGACACTCGATGCGGTGAGCTACAGCGCCTCGCAGTTCGTGGGCAAGTTGGGGGTCGAGCGCGCCTACGAAAAGTCGCTGCACGGACAGGTGGGTTATCAGCAGGTCGAAACCGATGCCCGGGGGCGCATCCGCAAGGTGTTGAACGTGCAGCCCCCGATCGCGGGCCAGAACTTGACGCTGCAGCTCGACGTGAGGCTGCAGGAAGCTGCCACCGCCGCGTTGGGCGAGCGGCGCGGCGCAGTGGTGGCGATCGACCCGCGCACGGGTGGCATCCTGGCCATGGTCAGCAATCCGGGCTACGACGCGAACCTGTTCATTACAGGCATGAGTGCCAAAGTCTACAACGCGCTGAGCGCGTCCCACGACAAGCCGCTGTTCAATCGGGTCACCGGGGGCCAGTACGCACCGGGTTCCACCTTCAAGCCGGTGGTGGCGCTGGCAGGACTGGCCACCGGCCACACTGACTGGGACCGCACCATCGTCGACCATGGCTACTTCAAATTGCCGGGCCAGTCGCGCAAGTATCGCGACTGGAGCTGGACGCAGAGCAATAGCGGTGGACAGGGCGTGGTCAATCTGACCCGCGCGATTTACCGCTCATCCAACGTGTATTTCTACGACCTGGCGACCCGGATCGGCGTGGACGACCTGGTGCATTTTGCAGCGCAGTTCGGCTACGGCCGTAATACCTCGGTAGACGTTGTGGATGCGCTGCCGGGGCGCCTGCCAGATCCGGTGTGGAAGCGGGGCGCCAAGGGCGAGCCGTGGTATCCGGGCGATACCGTGAACATTGGCATCGGGCAGGGTGATCTGCTTGTCACGCCGCTGCAGCTGGCCACAGTGGCATCGGTGTTGGCCAATCGCGGTCACTGGATGCGGCCGCGTCTGCTGTTGTCCAGCGACAAGCCGCTCCTGGAGTGGGATCCGCCGCCGCCGATGCCCGATGTCGCCGGCGTGACGGCCGAGGATTGGGAAAGGCTGATTGCGGCGATGGAAATGGTGGTGCATCGCGGCAACCTCGGGTACGGCCAGAGCGGCACCGCGTGGGCGTATATCGGTCAGCACATCCCGTATCGGATGGCCGGAAAGTCCGGGACGTCGCAGGTGGTGGGTATCAGACAGGGCGAAACCTACAACGAGAAGGAGCTGTCGGAGTTCCAGCGAAAACATGCCTGGTTCATTGCCTTCGCCCCAGCCGACGCCCCGCAGATTGCGCTCGCCGTGCTTGTGGAAAACGGCGGCGGCGGCAGCGCCGTCGCGGCACCCGTCGCGCGCGAAGTGGTCGACGCGCAGTTGCTGCAGGGCATCGCGGCCGGATGAGCACGCGCGACTTCGTTCGTTCACTACCCGGTGGGAGCCTGCCCAACTCTCGGCGGCTGAATAAAGTCCATCTCGACCCGCTGCTGTTGTTGGCGCTGCTGGCGGTGATCAGCTTTGGACTGGTCGTGCTTTACAGTGCGCTGGGCCAGGATATCGACGCCTTTGACGGACAGGTCATCCGGATCGCGGCGGCGTTGGCCATCATGGCTGTCGCCGCCCAATTCGACCCGGGCTTCTACCTGCGCTGGACACCGGTGCTCTACGGGGTCGGCATGGTGCTGCTGATTGGCGTGATCCTCATGGGTGTAACGGTCAAAGGCTCGCAGCGCTGGCTGGCTCTACCCGGGCTGCCGCGTTTTCAGCCATCGGAGATCATGAAGATCGCGGTGCCGCTCATGGTGGCTTGGTACTTCAACGAAAGGCCGCTGCCGCCGCGGCCGGTGCACTTGCTGACAGCGATCGCGATCATCGCAGCGCCCGCGGCGCTGGTCGCCGTGCAACCGGACCTGGGCACAGCCATTCTCATATCCGCGGCGGGCATCGCCGTTGTGGTGCTGGCGGGATTGCAGTGGCGCTGGATCATGCTGGCCGCCATCGCAGCAGCTGCTGCAATGCCAGGGTTGTGGTACGTCATGCGCGACTACCAGCGCGATCGCGTGTTGACGCTATTCGATCCGGAGCGCGATCCCCTGGGTACCGGCTGGAACATCATCCAGTCGACCACCGCCATCGGTTCAGGTGGGGTGTTTGGCAAGGGATTGTTCGAAGGTACGCAGTCGAATCTGGATTTCCTGCCTGAGGGGCAGACCGACTTCATCATCGCCGTGGTCGCAGAGGAACTGGGCCTGGTGGGGGTGGTCGGATTGCTGGTGCTGTATCTCGTGATCGTTGCGCGCGGTCTCTACATCGCAACGCAGACGCGGCATACGTATGGTCGATTGGCGGTGGGCGGCGTGACGTTGACGTTCTTCGTCTACGTATTTGTTAACATCGCGATGGTTTCTGGATTACTTCCGGTCGTAGGTGTGCCGCTGCCACTGGTGAGTTATGGAGGAACGTCGGCGATCACCTTGCTGGCGAGCTTCGGCATCGTAATGTCGATCTACACCCACCGTGGGTGGTGACTTGAGGAAGTTTTTCATGCGCGCTGCTGCAGCGGTCTCTCTAACTGGCGCTCTGCTTTACACGTTCTACGGCCTTAGTCTGTCTGCTGCCGACTACAGCGACCGCCCCGACGTCGATGGCTATATCAAAGAGCTGACGAAGGCCCACGGCTTCGAGCGCGCCGAGCTCCTTGCGCTGTTCGGCGAAGCGCAGCGCAAACAGAACATTCTCGACGCGATTGCGCGCCCTGCGGAAAAGACCAAACCCTGGTCGGAATATCGCGAGATATTTCTCACCGATTCGCGCATTCGTGATGGCGTCGAATTCTGGCGCACAAACGCTGCGGCGCTGGCGCGCGCCCAGGCTGAGTACTCGGTCCCACCCGAAGTCGTGGTGGCGATCATCGGCGTCGAGACACGGTATGGCACCAACGCCGGCAGCTATCGGGTACTGGATGCGCTTTCGACGCTGGCATTCGACTATCCGCCGCGCAGTACCTTTTTCAAAAGCGAGCTGACACAGTTTCTGTTGCTCGCGCGGGAAGAAGGAATGAATCCGCGGACGCTGACGGGTTCCTACGCTGGCGCCATGGGTTACGGTCAGTTCATTCCGTCGAGCTTTCGCGCGTATGCGGTGGACTTCGATGGCGACGGCAGGCGTGATATCTGGGGTAATCCAACCGACGCAATCGGTAGCGTGGCCAACTACTTCCGGCGCCACGGATGGACCGCCGACGGCCCCGTGATCGAACCGGCGCGCGTCACGACGCCTCAAGCCGACGCGGTGGCAAACGAAAGTCTGAATCTCGCTTATACGGTTGCCCAGTTGCGCGCTCTGGGTGTGACAATCGATGGATTACCGGATGCGGCAGAAGCCGGTCTGTATCGCTACGACGGCGCACAGGGTCAAGAGTACTGGGTGGGTTTGCATAACTTTTTCGTGATTACGCGCTACAACCACTCCACGATGTACGCGCTGGCGGTACATCAGCTGGGCCAGGCCATTGCGCAACAACGCGAGGCATCTGTGGCGAGTGCGGCGCCCTGAACCCGTGACGGCCAGCGCTGCGCAGCGCAGCAGCGCTCGATGGGTGGCGGGCGTCGTGCTGCTGATCTGGCTGGCCGGCTGCGCAACCACACCATCTGACGCGAACAAGGACGGCGCGCCGCGCAATCCACCGGGCGATCTGGCGAAGCTTCCCGATCCTGTGCCGCGCAGTGAACCGCGCAGTAAATACGGCAACAAGAGTCCGTATGAAGTGTTTGGCAAAAAGTACTACGTCATGCCGAATCCGGCGGGCTACAGCGAATCCGGTCGCGCATCCTGGTACGGGTCCAAGTTTCACGGGCGGCTCACGTCCAGCGGCGAACCCTATGACATGTATCGACTGACGGCTGCGCATCGCAGTCTGCCGATCCCGTGTTACGTACGCGTAACCAACCTGGACAATCACAAGAGCGCGATCGTGCGGGTGAATGATCGCGGCCCTTTCCACAGCGAGCGGCTCATCGATCTGTCGTACGCCGGTGCGGTGAAGCTCGGCTTCGCGAACCAGGGCACCGCGCGCGTGCGTATCGAGGTGGTCGACGGAACGGATCAACTGCCGTACGTCGTAGCTGCGCGCCCGCCGTCGGCGGCCTCGCCACAATTGTTCCTGCAGGCGGGCGCGTTTTCCAATGCGGCGGGCGCGGAGCGGCTGCGTGCGCAGTTGCATGACATTGTCGGTGAAGCGGTGCATGTCTACCGGCAGGCCCGCGATGGCCTGTACCGTGTTCGGATCGGCCCCATCAGCGCGATGAGCGAGGCAACTCGCCTGCAGAACTTGATCGTCAGCGCGGCGCACACCAAGCCGCTGATCGTCACGGAATGAGCGACTGAGCCAATGAATGTACAATCGCGGACCGCACGTCCGCGCCCCCCAACGCCGAATTAGAGAAATATGACTGCCCGACTCACGACACTTGTCGCTTCACTGTTATTGCCCCTCGTCACGTTCGCGGCGGTCGATGTCCCGCCGCCTGCGTCCGCTAAGCCACCGGAGCCGCCGCAGATCAACGCGTCGGCCTACATTCTGATCGACGCGCAAACCGGCGCAGTGCTGGCGGAAAAGAACAGTGACGAGATGCTGCCGCCGGCCAGCCTGACCAAGATCATGACAAGTTACATCGCGGCGCGCGAAATCGAATCGGGCCGTATTGCGTTGACGGACGATGTGCCAATCAGCGTGAACGCGTGGCGTGCGGAAGGCTCGCGCATGTTCATTCGCGAAGGCACGACAGTGAAACTGGATGATCTGCTCAAAGGCATCATCATCCAGTCGGGTAACGACGCAAGCATCGCGGTGGCCGAGTACATCGCCGGCAGCGAGGATGCATTCGCCGAGATGATGAATCAGCAGGCGAGTACGCTGGGAATGACAAACACGAGCTACCGCAACGCCGAAGGACTCCCGAATCCGGATCACCACAGCACGGCGCGCGATCTGGCAACCCTTACGCGTGCGCTGGTGAAGGACTATCCGCAGCACTACCAGTTGTATGCGGAGCGCTCGTTCCGGTTCAACGACATCGACCAGCCCAATCGCAATCGGTTGTTGTGGCGGGATCGAACCGTCGATGGCGTGAAGACCGGTCACACGGCTGAAGCGGGTTTCTGTCTCGTGGCCAGCGCGCAACGCGACGGCATGCGGCTCATATCGGTGGTGATGGGGACGGACTCCGACGAGGCGCGGATGCGCGAAAGTCAGAAGCTGCTTGCCTACGGATTTCGCTACTTCGAAACACCCAAACTCTATGATGCCGGGGTCATGCTGCGGACGACGGAAGTCTGGTATGGCCAGGAGAACGAACTGCCGCTCGGTGTGGACGGGACTGTCTATTTGACGGTTCCGCGAGGCCGCTATGCAGACCTGAAGGCCGAAACCGATATCGCCCGAGTTGTTCGCGCGCCGCTCAGCGCGGGTGATTCGTTCGGTGAGTTGCGGGTGCTGCTCGATGACGCGGTCGTCTTTCAGACACCGCTGGTCGCACAAAACGATGTCGCTGAAGCCGGCTTCTTTAAGCGTCTATGGCACGGCATTTATCTGTTCTTCCGGGAGCTGTTCAACTGATGCAGCCGCCGCGAATCGAATTTCCCTGCGACTATCCCGTGAAGATAATGGGCGAGAATCGCGATTCGTTCGAGCAAGCGGTATTGGATCTGACGCGTTTGCACGCGCCAGAGGTGGGTCTGGAGCATGTCTCGGTACGTTCGAGCAGCGCCGGAAATTACTGCGCCGTGACGATTACGATTCGCGCCACATCGGAGGCGCAGTTGCGTGCACTGCACGAAACGTTGAAGACCTGCCCGCTCGTGCGACTGGTTCTGTAATGCGTTCGCAAACAGCGTGCATCGATCTCGGTCGCACGCGCTATGCGCCCGTGCTGGGTGCCATGCAGACGTTTACTTCGCGACGCACAGATGCAACGGCGGATGAGTTGTGGCTCACCGAGCACGATCCGGTATTCACACAAGGCCAGGCCGGACGCGCCGAACATCTGCTCGCGCCCGGCGAGATCGAGGTCGTGCAATCCGATCGCGGTGGCCAGGTGACGTATCACGGGCCGGGGCAGCTGGTGGTCTATCTGCTGGTGGATATTCGTCGTGCGCAGCTCACGCCGCGCGGACTGGTGAGCGCCATTGAGGCGTCCATCGTCGATCTGCTGGCGAGTCACAGCATCGTAGCAACCAGCCGTGTCGACGCACCTGGCGTCTACGTGGCGGGCGCCAAAGTTGCCTCGTTAGGCCTTCGCATACGCCGCGGCTGCTCCTACCACGGGCTTGCGGTGAACGTGAATATGGACCTGGAACCGTTCACGCGGATCAATCCATGCGGGCTGCGCGACATCCAGGTCACGCAGCTGGCAGACCTTGGTGGCCCCGCCTGCATCGACGACATCAAGGCGCCGTTGACTGAGCGTCTGATCGAACGCCTCTACACACCCTAGGAGTGGCTGGTGGGAGGGGCTTGTGGGAGGGGCTTGTAGGAGGGGCTTTAGCCCCGATCTTTGTCTGAGTAGCCTGCTACAAGGATCGGGGCTAAAGCCCCTCCTACAAGTGTCTCAGTGTATCGCGCAACTCGGATTGCGCCGCAATCGTAGCTTGTGCCACTGCATGCTCAGCGCATCTAGATACAGGACATACCCGGTCAGTGATTCGCCCACGCCGGCTATGAGCTTGAATGCCTCCATGGCCTGCACCGTGCCGATCATGCCAACGAGCGGGGCGGCAACGCCATTTTCTGCGCAATTCAGTGCGCTATCGTCGCCCGCTGGGAACAGGCATCGATAGCACGGCGAATCCGCTGCGCGCGGATCGAACACGGCCACCTGACCCTCCATGCGAATTGCTGCGCCCGACACGAGTGGCGTTCCGGTCGCAAAGCACGCGTCGTTGATTTCATAGCGCACCAGGAAATTATCGGTTGCATCGACCACGAGGTCGGCTTGCCTGACCGCGCGCAGCAACGACTCACCTTGCATGCGCTCGTGAATTTGAGTGATGGTAACCTCCGGATTCATGGCGCACAGGGACGCGGCAGCAGAGGCAACCTTGGCTGCGCCAACGGATTGCTGCTGGTGCACGATCTGGCGTTGCAGGTTGGACAGGTCGACCACATCGTGATCCGCGAGCATCAGATGGCCCACGCCGGCCGCGGCAAGATACAGCGCAACGGGTGATCCGAGGCCACCGAGACCAACGATGAGCACCGTTGCCGATAGCAGCTTCTCCTGCCCCTCGATATCTATCTGGGGAAGCATGATCTGCCGGCTGTAACGGATCATCTGTGCGTCGTTCATCGCTGCCCCAGCGTAACACGCGGCTGACCGGCCAGATCCGCCACGGTGGTGATGCCGCGAAACCGCTGTGCCGCGAATAGCTGTGATACGGCGCGTGCCTGATCGAAGCCGTGTTCCACCAGCAGGCACCCGTCGGCACGCAGATGGTGCTTCGCGCCGGCGATGAGTGCGCGCAACGCGCTCAATCCATCGGAGCCGGACACCAGTGCCAGCCTCGGCTCTCCACCAAGCGCGGAAAGGTGCGTGTCGTCTTCAGCGATATAGGGTGGATTGCTCACGATCAGTTCGAACTCGCCCGCCACTGGCGCATACCAGTTACCGCTCAACCAGATGATATCGAGTTCATAGCGCGCGGCATTCTGCACGGCCACTTCGAGCGCCGCGGTGCTGATGTCGGTGGCGGTCACCACCGCATCGGGTCGTTCGCGTGCGATCGCCAGCGCAATGGCGCCTGATCCAGTTCCGAGTTCGAGCACGCGCCCGCCATGACAGAGTCGGTCAAGTGATAGCTGCACCAGCAGCTCGGTTTCCGGTCGTGGAATCAGCACGTCGGGAGTCACACTAAGCGTCATATCCCAGAAGTCGCGTTGGCCCGTGAGGTAGGCGACCGGTGTGCCGCAACGGTAGGCGTGCAGCATCGTGCGAATACTTGGCAGCAAGGCGCTGACTATCGGCTCGTTGCTGTGGGTGTACAGATACGCGCGCTCGACGGTCAGCGTTTTGCACAGCAACACCTCAACATCACGGCGTGCATCGTCCGCGCCAGCCGCGCGCAGGAATTCGCCGATGGTTGCGGGTTCAGGCACCGAGCGCGGCCAGCGCTTCCGCTTGATGCTCCTGCACGAGCGGACTGATCACGGTGTCGAGGTGGCCTTCCATCACGTCGCCCAGCTGATACAGCGTGAGATTGATGCGGTGGTCTGTTACGCGGCCCTGGGGAAAGTTGTAGGTGCGGATTCGTTCGGATCGATCACCGGATCCCACCAGGAGACGTCGCGATTGTGCCTGTTCCTGCTGTTGCTGCTGTTGTGCCATGTCGAACAGGCGCGCTTTGAGCAGCGACATCGCGCGGGCCCGGTTCTTGTGCTGCGAGCGCTCGTCCTGGCATTCCACCACCAGACCCGTCGGCAGATGGGTCAGTCGCACGGCAGAGTCGGTCTTATTGACGTGTTGGCCGCCGGCGCCCGATGAACGATAGGTATCGATGCGCAGATCGGCTTTCGAAATCTCCACTTCTTCGAGCTCGTCGGATTCCGGAAGGATGGCCACGGTGCAGGCCGAGGTGTGGATGCGCCCTTGTGATTCCGTCTGCGGAACGCGCTGCACGCGATGCACACCGGATTCGAATTTCAGCTGGCTGTATACGTCACGCCCCTCGATGCGGCTGATGATCTCCTTGAAGCCGCCGTGTTCGCCTGGCCGTTCGTTGAGGATCTCCAGCTTCCAGCCGCGCTCCTCGGCGTAACGTGAATACATCCGAAACAGATCGCCCGCGAAGATGGCAGCTTCATCGCCACCGGTGCCCGCGCGGATTTCCAGGAATACATTGGCGGCGTCGCGGCGGTCTTTTGGAACCAGCAGCGCCTTGATCTGCGATTCGGCATCCTCCATAACCTGCTGCAATGAACGCAGATCATCGTTCGCCAGTTCGCGCATCTCGGCGTCCTTGTCTTCGAGCAACGCCCTCGCTTCTTCGATGCGTTGGCGCAGCGTTTTGATCCGGTGCAGTGCGATGCTTACCGCTTCGAGCTCGGAATATTCGCGCGACAACGCAGTGAACCTATCGCGATCGGCCACCACTTCCGCTTCACCGAGCAATGCCGCGATCTCTTCGTGACGATCGGCAAGATCATCCAGTTTCGCGAGGATGGAGTCAGACAGGCTCATACGTTCTGGTCAGTCGGGCTTGTCGAGCCCGTAGAGGGTTCGCAAATAGTGAAGCACGTCGTTGCGGCCTTCGGCGCTGGCCTCGCGAATGGCGACGGTGGGTTCGTGAATCAGTTTATTGGTGAGTGCGCGGGCGAGGCTCTGCACTACAGCGTCGGCGGATTCACCGTTGTTCAGGCGCGCCAGGGCGCGTTGCAGTTCCTGCATCTGCAGCGCTTCGGCGCGCGCACGAAAGCGCGTGAGGATATGTTGCGCATCGCGCACACGTTTTTCGCGAAAGTAGCGGTCTGTGCCGGCTACGATCAGCGCCTCGGCACCTTCCGCGGCACGGCGGCGTTGATTCACGTTCTCCTCGATGATCTGTGTGAGATCGTCGATGGAGTAGAGATATACGTCGCGCAATTCCGCCACTTCAGGTTCGATGTCACGCGGCACTGCGAGGTCGACCATCAGCATCGGGCGGTGCCGGCGCTGCCGGATTGCCGCTTCCACCGCACCCTTGCCGAGCACCGGAAACGCGCTGCCGGTTGATGCGATGACGATATCGTAGTCGGCGACTACGGCCGGCACGTCGGTGAGCTGGATGGCGGCGGCGCCTACGGAAGCGGCCAGATCGCGCGCATTGGCCAGGGTGCGATTGGCGATCGTCATCGAGCCGATTCCGGCTTCGCGCAAATGTTGTGCGACCAGCTCGATCGTGTCGCCGGCACCCAGCAGCAGCGCGGCGTTGTGCGACAGGTCCGCGAAAATCTGTTGCGCAAGCGACACGGCGACATATGCAACCGACACCGGATTGCGACCGATGTCGGTGTCGGTGCGCACTTGCTTGGCGACGTTCAGCGTGACCTGCGACAGCAGAAACAGCTCTGGCCCCAGCGTGCCCGCGGCGCGCGCGGTGTCGTAGGCGTCTTTCACTTGTCCCAGAATCTGCGGTTCGCCCAGCACCTGAGAGTCCAAGCCCGACGCCACACGCATCAGGTGGCGCGCCGCATCGCGATCCCAGTGCACATAAGCGGCCTCGCGGATATCGGCACTGGCGACGTTGCGATACTGTGCGAGCCAGTCCAGCAACGGTTCCTGATCATTCAACTCGGCGCTGCAGTAGAACTCCGTGCGGTTGCATGTCGACAGGATCGCCACTTCGCCCACGCTGGGCAGCGATCGGGTGAGATCGCGGTGCGCTTGCAACAACCCCTCAGCGGGAAAGGCGATGCGCTCCCGCAGATCGATAGGTGCAGTGCGAAAATTCAAGCCGTACGCAAGAATCGCCATGAGCGGCATCGTTGCAGCGAAACGGCGCCATCATACCAAAGGTTACGCTGGAGTTTTGCGGTTGCTGGTCCCTAACTCATTATTTCTAAACGTCTTTTCAATCAGCTGTCGACGCTTCGTCGGCTGGACTGCGGTGCTGATCACGCTGTCC
>JAQBCT010000113.1:0-3391 GCA_032124855.1 Gammaproteobacteria bacterium | reverse complement strand
GCTCACCAAGGCGCTGGAAGACCGGCAGCGCACTATCGCCGACGGCCTGGCGGCCGCCGAGCGCGGCCAGCGCGAGCAGGAGCTCGGCGAGAAAAAGGCGCTTGCCACCATTAAAAAGGCGAAGCAGGAGGCCGCCGAGGTCATTACGCTGGCCGAGAAACGCGCTACCGAAATCGCAGAAGGGGCGAAGCAACATGCCAAGTCCGAGGCGGAGCGCATCATCGCAGCGGCGCACGCCGATATCGAACAGGAAATAAACCGCGCCAAGGAACAACTGCGCGCCGCCGTGTCACAACTCGCGGTCGCGGGTGCCGCGCGTATCCTGGAGCAGGAAGTGGACGCTAAGGCCCACGCCCGTCTCCTTGAAAACGTAGTCAAACAGTTGTAACGGACAATCACTGGCCATGGCCGAAAAACAGACACTTGCCCGCCCGTATGCCGAAGCCGTATTCGACCGGGCTAAGGAGAGTAAAACCTTAACACCATGGTCCGAGATGCTGGCCTTTCTGGCCGTGGTGGCGGCGGATGAAAACATGCAGCGTCTGTCGGGCAACCCGCGCGTGAAACATGCCCGTTTCCTTGAGTTGTTCCTGAGTGTTTGCGGCCAACACATCAATGACGAAGGCGTCAATTTGGTGCGCCTGCTGGTGGAAAACCGTCGTCTTGGCCTGTTGCCGGAAATCATTGCCCAGTTCGAAACGCTTCGGGCCGAAGCCGAGGCGCGCATCGAGGCCACCGTGGTTACCCCGTTCCCGCTGGAGCCCGCACAAATGAAAACCATCAGCGAATCGCTACGGCGCAAATTCGGACGCGAGGTGAATCTCACGACTGAGACGGATAAATCGCTTCTGGGCGGAATTGTGATTCGTGCCGGCGATCTGGTGATTGACGGATCGATCCGTGGCCGGCTCGCCGAACTCGCCACACATTTGAGCCATTAACCTAATTCTGACATTTCGGGAAACTACCCATGCAATTGAATCCATCTGAAATCAGCAGCCTCATCAAGTCGCGCATCGAGAAGTTCGAGGTCAAGGCCCAGACCCGCACCGAAGGCACGGTGGTGGCGCTGACCGACGGTATCTGCCGCGTCCACGGCCTGTACGACGTCATGCAGGGCGAAATGATCGAATTCCCCGGCAACACCTACGGACTCGCGCTCAATCTAGAGCGCGACTCGGTGGGTGCTGTCATCATGGGTGAGTACACGCACATCACCGAGGGCGACACGGTAAAGTGCACCGGCCGCATCATGGAAGTGCCGGTGGGCGACGAACTCATCGGTCGCGTGGTGAATGCCTTGGGCGTTCCGATTGATGGCCGCGGACCCATTAAGACCAAGCATACTTCGCCGATCGAAAAAATCGCGCCGGGTGTGATTGCGCGTCAATCAGTCTCGCAACCGGTGCAGACGGGATTGAAGTCGATCGACTCGATGGTGCCGATCGGGCGCGGCCAACGCGAACTGATTATCGGCGACCGCCAGACCGGCAAGACAGCACTGGCGGTGGACACCATCATCAACCAGAAAGGCACGGGCGTGGTCTGTATTTATGTGGCCATCGGCCAAAAAGCCTCTTCGGTCGCGGGCGTGGTGCGTAAACTCGAAGAACACGGCGCCATGGGCCACACGATCGTGGTTGCCGCAACCGCTGCTGAATCCGCCGCCATGCTGTACCTTGCGCCCTACTCCGGCTGTTCGATGGGCGAATACTTCCGCGATTCCGGGCGTGATGCCCTCATCATTTACGACGATCTGACGAAGCAGGCCTGGGCCTATCGCCAGATCTCGCTGCTGCTGCGCCGGCCGCCGGGGCGCGAGGCATATCCGGGCGACGTGTTTTATCTGCACTCGCGGCTGCTCGAGCGCGCGTCGCGGGTGAACAGCGATTACGTGGAAAAAATCACGGGCGGCAAGGTTAAGGGTAAGACCGGGTCGCTCACGGCGCTCCCGATTATTGAAACGCAAGCAGGTGACGTGTCCGCGTTTGTGCCGACCAACGTGATCTCGATCACCGATGGCCAGATTTACCTCGATACCGACCTGTTCAACTCCGGCGTCCGGCCCGCCATTAACGCCGGCCTTTCGGTATCGCGCGTCGGTGGCGCGGCCCAGACCAAGATCGTGAAGAAGCTCGGCGGCGGAGTTCGCCTCGCGCTGGCCCAGTTCCGCGAACTGGCGGCCTTCGCCCAGTTTGCCTCCGATCTCGACGCTACCACCCGCAAGCAACTCGACCGCGGCCAACGCATCACCGAACTGATGAAGCAGCCGCAGTACTCGCCCATGTCCGTGGCTCAGATGTCGGTGTCGCTGTTCGCCGTGAACGAAGGGTTTCTCGATGACGTCGCGGTAAACAAGGTGCGTACATTCGAGGATGCGTTACAGTCGTTCATGAAGTCGCAGCATGCCGCGCTCATGGAGAGTATCAACCAGAAATCGGATTACTCAGACGAGGTGGCGGCGCAGCTGCGCAAGATCATTACCGACTTCAAGGCAAACCACACCTGGTAATGGTTCGACAGGCTTACTACAGGCTATAAACATGGCGGTCGGCAAAGAGATACGCAAGAAGATCAAGTCCATCCAGAACACGCAGAAGATCACGCGTGCGATGGAGATGGTCGCGGCGAGCAAAATGCGCCGCGCCCAGGAACGCATGCAGGCGGCACGGCCGTATGCTTACAAGATTCGCAACGTCATCACCCACCTGCACCACGCGAATCCCGAATACAAACACCCGTTCGTGCTCGAACGCGAGGCCCGGCGGGTCGGCCTCATCATTGTCACCTCGGACCGGGGACTGTGCGGCGGTCTCAACACCAATCTGTTGCGCACGATGCTCATGACCATGAAGGAATGGGCGAATAAAAAAGTAACCATCGAGGTCTGCACCATCGGCAGCAAGGGGTTCAATTTCAACAAGCGCATCGGCTCGACCATCGTCTCGCACGTCTCGCACCTCGGCGACACGCCGCAGCTGGCCGACCTCATCGGCACGGTCAAGATCATGCTGGATGCCTATACCAAGGGCGAACTCGACCGGCTGTACCTGATCTACAACAACTTTGTGAATACCATGTCCCAGCAGTCCCAAGTCGAGCAGCTGTTGCCGTTGCCGGCTTCGGAGCTGGACAGCGAAAAGCTTACGCATCACTGGGATTATATTTATGAGCCGGATTCCAAGGAGGTGCTGGATGATCTCCTCACGCGCTACATCGAATCGCTCGTGTACCACGGCGTGATTGAAAATATCGCGTGCGAGCAGTCGGCGCGCATGGTGGCGATGAGAGCCGCGAGCGACAATGCCGGCGCGCTGATCGACGAATTGAAACTGCGGTACAACAAGGCGCGCCAGGCGGCGATCACGCAGGAGATCGCCGAGATCGTCGG
>JAQBCT010000112.1:0-2927 GCA_032124855.1 Gammaproteobacteria bacterium | reverse complement strand
CGCCGGCAGTGTGATCGGCGATACGACGACGACAATGATGTGGATCAGCGGCGTCGCCCCGTCAGAAGTCCTGCATGCTTACATCGCTGCTGTTGCGGCCCTGCTCGTCTTCGGCATATCCGCAGCGCGCCAACAGCAGCGATTCGCCCCGATCATCAGAGACAGCGTCCCTTCACTGCGGATCGATTGGGCGCGCGTCGCAGTTTCTGCCTGGGTCCTTTCATGCGCGGTCGCCGTCAATGTGTTCATCAATCTGCGATGGCCTGAACTCGCTGACGAGTTTCCATTCATCGGCGCTACGGTGGGGCTCTCGCTCTTGGTGACGATCTGGATCCGCCAGCCCGATTGGAGCGCACTGCCTGGTGCATTGAAAGGATCCATCTTCCTGCTATGCCTGGTGGCGTTGGCGTCTCTGATGCCGGTCGCTTCGCTGCCAGATCCATCCTGGCAGTCGGCGCTGGTCCTCGGCTTCGTGTCGGCAATTTTCGATAACATTCCATTGACCGCGATGACACTGCGGCAGGGCGGTTACGACTGGGGCGTGCTGGCCTATGCCGTGGGCTTCGGTGGCTCCATGCTGTGGTTCGGCTCCTCGGCGGGTGTCGCGATCTGCGGGATGTACCCAGAAGCTCGTTCGACCGGCAAGTGGCTCCGCGAAGGGTGGCTGATTCCGGTCGCCTATGTCGCGGGATACGCGCTGCTGCTGGTAACGCTCGGTTGGCGGCCGGCGCTGTAGCAACAGCGGCATTGCCGACGGCGCGCAATCGGCTTCGTGCTCTGGTGGAGATCTATCGCGTTGAACAATGAAGGACTCGGTGAGTTTCACGAATCGCGGTCGTTCACGCTCGGCGTCGAGCTTGAGCTGATGCTGCTGGATGAAAGCAACGGCCAACTCGCACCGGACTCCCCAGGACTGCTCCACGACCTTGAAACCCACCGACTTTCCGCGCAGATCAAGGCGGAAATCACGCAGTCAATGATTGAAGTCAACAGCGGCATTCACATGTCAATTGACTCCTTGGAACATGAGCTGCGTGAACTCTGCGCCGCTGTGCAAGCAACTGCTAGAGACCGCCATTTGCTTCTATGCGGTGGCGGGGCGCATCCCTTTCGAGATTGGCCGCAACGTCAAATCTTTCCTGATGCCAGATTCGACAGGGTGTATGAGACCTATGGATATCTCGCCAAGCAATTCACGGTGTTCGGCCAGCATATTCACGTGGGCGTGACAAGCGCAGACGATGCGATCTATCTTGCGCACGTCTTCAACCGCTTTGTTCCACATTTAATCGCGCTGTCAGCCGCGTCGCCATTCCAGCGCGGAATCGATACCGCGTTTCAGAGTTCACGGCTCAATGTCGTCAGCATGTTCCCGCTGAGCGGTCATCTTCCCGATGTCTGCAGCTGGCGGGATTTCACCGAGTACTTCTCCCGTATGCGACGCACCGGCCTGGTCAGGTCGATGAAAGACTTCTACTGGGATGTCCGTCCGAAACCGGAGTTCGGGACGGTCGAGATCAGGG
The DNA here is from genome assembly GCA_032124855.1 of Gammaproteobacteria bacterium. Taxonomy (GTDB): domain Bacteria; phylum Pseudomonadota; class Gammaproteobacteria; order Pseudomonadales; family Azotimanducaceae; genus DATJGR01. The sequence continues at coordinate 1,404 of JAQBCT010000112.1, read as the reverse complement.
TTTGCGATACGCCGGTGACGGTCGCGCTCGCTGCGGATTTGGCGACGTTGGCTCAGGCGATTGCGCGGTTCTTTCTCGAGACGCGCCCGGCACTCGACACTGCATTGCAGTACGACTTGTATGCAGTAAACCGGTTCCTGGCTGCGCGATTCGCGTGCGATGCAACGATTCTCGATATTGAATTCGATCGCCCTATTCTGCTTGCAGACAGCATTGGCTCACTGATCGATCGCTGCGTGCCGTTCTGCGCCGATGCCGGCGCGGTCGCACGGCTCGAGCGACTGCGCGCGCGGGCGCAACATCGTTATACGGACGCCGAATGGATGCGCGCGACGATGCGCAGAGACGCCGACTGGGCGCGCCTCATGGCAATTCAGTCAGCCCGTCTCCTCGAGCGCAATGACGTTGAGTCGCCAAAAGATGAACGCAAGGGTTACTCAACCGTGCCTACCACGGATTGAACAGCAGCCTTCGGATGGACCCGCGCTCGTGTTCACTCGAGTCCGCACTGTTTCAGCCGCTGTTCGATCTCGATGAGGTAACGCTCGCCGCGCGCGACATGCGCCGCATGCGCGTGGATCCGCCGATCGGTTCTCCCTGCCGCGTGAGCCTCGAGGACGCGCCGGTGGGCGAAGAGATCTTGCTGCTGCCCTTCGCGCACCAGGACAGGCGCTCGCCGTATCGCGTCTCGGGGCCGATCCTTGTGTGTCGCGACCTCCGCGAGGCACGGCACATCGTGGGCGAGCTGCCGCCTTATCTCACGCGGTGGCGGCTGTCACTGCGCGCCCATGATGCGGCGGATGAGATCGCCGAGGCGGCTGTCATCGACGGCGCCGCCGCCGAGCCGTTGATCGAGGGTTACCTGGCGCGCGCGGACGTCAGCTATCTTCATGTGCACTTTGCCCGACGCAGCTGCTACGCCTGCCGCGTGGATCGCGGCTGAGTAAGGGCGACCTGCCGAGGGCGCAGGTCGCCATTTCTCGTGCCTCAGGTCTCGAGCGGGATCACTTGCCCTTATAGAAAACAGTCCCTGCATGGATGGCATTCATGCATTCCCAATTCTTGAATGTCTCTGCGGCGACATTGGCGTGCTTGGCGCCAGGATCGAAATACATTCCGGCCTGCTTGCCACAAGTGGCCAGATCGGGCCATCTTTCGATCCAATAGAAATCCGGCGTTTTTGGATTGTTGCTGACGGTCGATGTCAGCACACTGACCTCGAATGAGAGGTCAGCGGCGACAAAAGCCGGCTTCGCAATCGTATCGAACCACTTTTGAGGATCCGCGGACCCTTTCCCTTCTATGTAATTGCAGCCATAGACCACATAATTGATCGGCCAGCGCCGTATTCGCACCAAGCAGCAACGCCAGTGCGGTGATTGTCGACTTGATCATTTCTCCCTC
>JAQBCT010000111.1:0-3735 GCA_032124855.1 Gammaproteobacteria bacterium | reverse complement strand
GCGTCTGCGCAGCGACCGCGCTGAGAAATACCTCCGGCGCCGAGCAGTGCGAATACTCTTCCAGAAAGTGATGCTCCACAGCCCAGACATGGTCGAAACCCAGTGCGTCGGCCACGCGACACTGTTCCAGCGCGTTGTGATACACGGCCCACTCGGTGGCGCGATCGAACGGACGGGGTGTGGACAGCTCGAAAAAGATGCCAAATTTCACGGGATCCTCGCGATGGGTCAGGCGCTGCGGGCGGCCTTTGCGGCCTCATACAACGGCATCACCGTGGGCAACAGCGATTGGATGGTCTGAATGCGATTCACCTCAGCCGGGTGGGTGCTCAGAATCTCGGGCGGCTTACCGGCACGAGACGCCTTCTGCATCTTTTGCCACAACGTGATGCCGGCGCGCGGATCGTAGCCGGCGCGCGCAGCCAGCTCCAGACCGATGCGATCCGCTTCGTCCTCGTCGCGCCGGCTGAACTTTGTCGCCACCAGCATTTGATAACTCTGGCCTGCGAAATCCGTAGAAGCGGGATCGAGTCCGAGCAACGCGCCGCCGATGCCGATGCCTGTTTGCGCCGCCATCGCCTGCGATACCTGTTCGCGGGAGTGCTCGCGAAGCGCATGGGCGATCTCATGCCCCATGACGATGGCGATCTCGGCGTCGGTGAGATCCAGCTGGGTGATCAGTCCCGAGTAAAACATGATCCGCCCGCCAGGCATGCAGAAGGCATTCAGTTCATCGGATGTGATCACATTCACCTGCCACGGCCAGCCCACGGCATCCGGCCGGAAGTAGCGCGTCTGCGGCTCGATGCGACGGGCGATGGAACGTACGCGCTGGGTCAGCGCCGGGTTTGAATTCAGTTCGCCTTTGGCCTTAGCCGCATCGGCCAGCTTGGTATAGCTCTGCGCCGCCACTTCATCGAGCTGTTGGGACGAAATGAGCATGAACTGTGAACGGTTGACGCCCACGGCGCCACCCGAGGTGGTGGTCTCGCACGCACACAGCAGGCTTGCCGCAACACTGCAGATGAGCACACTGGCGCGGCGGCGCGAACTACGAGTGAACGGGCGCATCGAATGCCGTCACGAATTTTGTAACCAGGCGAATCAGATCGGTTGTTGCCCACGCGGTTCGCACCGACGGAAGCACCGTCGCACCGCCGCGTTCCAGCAATACGCCCACACCCGCCGCGAGGAGCAGTGTGCTCGGCTTCGCCACGACATTGCGTGCGTTCTCCGCCAGCGCCGGCACGGCCTTTCGCAACTGGGCGCGACGCGCGGCGAGCCGCACCTCAGTGGTGTCGATCTGCTGCTGCAGGGGCGCGGCCGTCATGTGGCGACACCTTCCACGTGGGACGCGGCCGCACGCAGGCTGCGCAATGTCGCCGGAAATCCAAGCGCGCGGGCGCGACGCCGCACAAACACGACCAATAGCAGTGCACCGGCTGCGTTCATGAGGGCCAGCACAATCACGCCAAGCACCGGCGCCAGGTCGAGAAAAATCAGACCCATGACAATGGCCCCCATGAGCGTGAACCAGACGCTCGCCAGCAACACGCCAATCCCCACGGCCGATGCGATGATGAGCAGCAGATTGCGCGCAACCAGCTTCGCTTCCAGACCGGCCAGGGTCAGCTGGTCCGCGGCAAGCGCCTTCAGTTCACGCGTCAGCGCGCGCATTTCATCCAGCAGCGCGGTGCCCGACGCAGGCTGCTCGGTGTGTTCCTGCGCTTCAGCCATCTATTTCGACGACAACAGCCGGCTCAATACGAAACCTGTCGCCACGGCGATGCCCAGGGCCGCGACGGGGTTCTGGCGCACATACTCGCGCGCGCTCTCCACCAGCTGATCCTGCGCCGTCTTGATGGTCGCACCTTTCGCTCCCAGGGTTTCAGCGGCCTGGGTTGCTGCACTGGCGACCCTGTCCACGGTCACGTGGGCACCCGATGCCAGGCGATCCACCGCCGGTCGCGCGGCGTCGGACAGGGTGTCGATGGTTTCATGCGCGCCTGCGGCAGCCTGACCGACGCCACGCGCGATTTTGCTGCGCGTCTCAGCATCCGCAGCGGGTGTAGTTTCTTTTGCTTCCATTGCATTTCTCCAGTGAGTGAACACCCGCTAGTGTCACGCACCCATCCGGTCACAGCAATCGCTAAGTCCACACAGGACGCGCGACGGGCGTTCAGCGCGGTGCAAGCAGTTGATTCAGCGCTCGCGAATGCGGATGCCCCGCCGGCTGATACGAATACAGCAATGCGCGCCGATCCTGTGAGGATCGATTGGGCAATGATCGGTGCACGAGAAAGGGTCCGAAGAACACCACACTCCCGGCCGGTGCCTCCACCACGCGCAACTTCTCCACGGCGAACTGCGTCTCATCGATCTCGTTCATGGCAAAACCTTCGACCGCCTTGCCTGCGTGAAGGCCACACGTATGACTGCCAGGCACCACCTCGAGCGCGCCATTGCCCCTGCGGGCGTCGTCGAGATAGATCAGTGCCGTCATGATGCGGTGGGCGATATTCGTCAGCGGCGCCCAGTATGGAAAGTCCTGATGCAGAACGATGGGACCGCCCGTACGAGCGCGCTTCAGGGTGAGCTTCTCGGTGAACAACGCAATGTCATCCTGCCCCACCACGTCGCGACTGGGGTCACGCAGCCGCGGATCTTCACTGACTTGCGCCAGCGCTTCACTCAGATGTGCGAACGGCTCCACCCCTTGTACGACATCCGGCGCGCCCGGCTCCCACTTCAGCACCGCACTGGCCGCACGCTGCACTTCGAACAGGTAGCTGCCAAATGGATGCTTGGTGCGACGCTGCCGCGTCAGCAGATCCGCCACCAGCGCTTCCACGGCCTGTGCAATGGCGGCGCATTCCTGGGTGTTGAATACCGCGCGGCGCAGCACAAACCCTTCGCGCATGAGCTGGTTACGCTCAGCCTCATCGAAACGAAGTGACACTGCTTGCCAGACTCCTTGCGCGATGGGATTGGTATGCTACGCGCTGGTTCCAATCCCCCGCCAGCACCATGCACTATCCCGACGCTACCACCGCACAGATCGAATTCTTCCGGACGCATGGCTGGCTGGTTGTCGAAGCCGCGATTGCACCCGACCTGCTGGCTACGCTGGAACGGCATTGCGATACGCTGCTCGCGGACAAGCCACGCTACGCCTTCGACTGGGCCTGGGACCGCGATGAACCGCGCGACGCGCGCACGTTCCGCATCGTTCAATCATCTCCCACCTTCGTGTGGCCCGAAATCGCCGACGCCGCGCATCGCCGCTGGATGGTCCACTTCGCCAGCGCATTGATGGGGATGGAGCTGGAATTCTGGTACGACCAGTTTCTAGGCAAGCCGCCCGGCCACGGTGTGGCGACACCCTGGCACCAGGACGAAGGTTACTGGGGACGCAATCTGCTGGATAAGGGCATCACGTGCTGGATCCCACTGATCGACGTGGACGCGGACAACGGCTGCATGCACTTCATCGACCACGGGCACCGCGACGGCGTGCTGGGGCATCGCTCGATGGACGGCGTGCAGAGCGATCTGTTGGTATGCGAACCCGATGCGTCGCGGTGCGTGGCCTGCCCGATCAACCGAGGCAGTGTCACCTTTCACCATTCCAAGACGCCGCATATGACAACGCCCAACAATTCCGATGCGTGGCGCAAGGCGGTGCTACTCTAGGGCATCCTCTGGGCCTACCCGTACGCCAAGGAGGGGGACTTC